>JAJPJH010000007.1 GCA_021324335.1 Gammaproteobacteria bacterium | reverse complement strand
CGAATTGCTTCTTCTTTGAAGGACTTATCGTATTTACTCATTTTACACACCTCATTGATTGGTTAAGTATATCAAATTTGGTGTCTACTTTTTTAGGGGCAGGTCACGTTATAAAGAATCTACTTTTGCATTATGGGCTCTCATGCAATGGGGTTTACCTGCTGAGATAGCCGTGCAGATAGTTCTCAGCTTATTAAAGATGGGGCTTCATAGCAAAGTTATTGAAAAAAGAGCAGTTACGTTGGCTAGATATAAAAAAATTACTGAATTGAAACAATCATTATTTGGACTAGTTGCTGATCATACGCTTGATGATTCTGAGCTAATTAATAAAGCTGAAAATAAAATTAAAGAACTTAAAACCGACGGTATTGAATTAAAAGACATTAAATTAAATGTACAAAATAGTAGACAAAATACCTTATTGTTATGGGCAGCTTATCACGGCCGTATAAAATTATTTCAATGGTTGATAGCTCAGGGAGCTTCAATCCAAGAGCGAACCGAAGAAGGTTACACGATATTCTTAAATGCTGTACGTAACGGTAAACTTGAATTTATTATTTTTCTCTACGCTACAAATCCTGATGTTTTGCAAGAACGTGACAAAAGGGGTAATACAGCTTTATTATTGGCTGTTGGATGTGGCCATCAAGCTATTGCTGTGTGGCTACTCAATCATGGCGCTAGTTTGAACGAAACCAATGACGTAGGTGCTAACCCTATTATAAAAGCATGTGCTGGCGGCCATATTGGAATCATTGATTGGTTGCATACAGAAAAACAACTGTCACTGGATGTGCGCTCAACAAATGGTACAAGTCCAATACTAGAGGCTGCATATTTTGGTCACAAGCATGTGGTGGAGCATTTACATAACACATATCAAGTCTCTTTTGATGAAAAAGACCATAACGGCCATACCATTGGGTTGAATGCGGCCCGTAATGGACAGATTGAGCTTATCCAATGGTTATTGCCTTTCCATGCAAGTTTCTTAACAGAAACAGATAGCCGAACAGGAAAAACGGCATTTCTGCATGCTGTAAGATGGGGTTATCTTAAGACTGCAAAATGGTTGTTTGAACAAGGGGCTTCTATTCATGCTAAAGACGAAAATGGAGATGGGGCTCTTTCGCTGGCAGTCATATACGGACATCTAGACATTCTTCAATGGTTGGTGGAAGAAAAGCAAATCCCTTTAACTAAAAATGAGGAAGGAATACTTATTCATTTAGCTGTTCGGAATGGACACATTAATATCGTAAAATGGTTTCTCAAGAAACAACCTGAGCTAAAAAACGCTAAAGATGGATCCGGTATGACACCTTTCTTGATGGCCATTTACGATGGGCAATTACCAATCGCAATATTGTTATTAACGCAAGGGGTCGATTTGGAAGCAAGAGATAATAATAAAAATACAGCAGTAGATATTGCCGTATATGCTAATCGGCTTCCCATGCTTGAATTTCTTTATAGTATTGAGTTGTTTAATCCGATATATAACTTAGGCACTCATTCCCTTAAAATAGCAGTACAACTTCATCATCCTCATATAGTTGAATGGCTTTTGAATCACGTTCATTATTCCGACGTATTTATTGAAGATGCTATGTATGAAGCAGTAAGAAGCGGCCATTTGGATATTCTGCAATATTTGGTAACCCAAAAAGGAGCTTCCTTAACAAAAACTGATGCTTCTGGAAAAAGTCTTTTCAATATTGCCTCTGAGAAGGGTCATACATCCATTGTTGAATGGTTGTTAGCCTCTCAGTTTTCGTATGACAAAGATATTCGAGGTTTTACCCCACTAATGAATGCTGTTTACAATGGCCATGTTGTTATTGTGCACAAATTAATCGAAAATAGTGTTGATCCTGATGTCACTAATCGAGAAGGGAAGACAGCACTAGATATTGCGCGTGAAAGAGAGAAAGGTAACCTTACTGCTGAACAAATTAAAAAGAATGATCAAATCATTAATTTACTTGATAACTACATGAGAAAAAAACAAAGACCTGTTTTCCTTTCACAGACTGAATTGCGAGTACAGGAATTGGAGGCGATAGCTGATCGTGAAATGCTTGCTCAGGCTGCTGAAGCGCGGATACGTTTATCCGCACATCCGAATGCTTTTATGAAGAAGGTTAATAATCAGTTGCCTGGGGTAGACATTAAGCCAGATATTTCTTCTCAGTTACCTACGAAGAATAATATTTGAGAGGATTTTTACCACCGTTACCCATTTTATTTGTCTTAAAGCCGGATTAGGAACATTCGCTAGATAGTGGCCTTGACCCCTTTTTTCTTTTTCGGGTACTCTACATAGGGGTAGTCGAAATGCAATCTTTAATAAAACCAAACAAGTTATCTCCTGGAGACACTATCGCTACCATAACCCTGTCATGGGGTGGGGCAGCGCTTTTTCCTTATCGATATAAAATAGGAAAAAATAGGTTAAAAGAGATTTTTAATTTGAATGTTAGGGAAACAAAATATGCCATGTGTGACCCAGAATGGATATACAAACATCCTCAAGCTCGTGCGGAAGATTTGATGGCAGCATTTATGAATCCGGAGATTAATGGAATATTTTCGATAATTGGTGGAGATGACTCCATTCGCTTACTTCCTTATATTGATTACGATATCATTAGGAATAATCCTAAAATATTTCTTGGGTTCTCAGATACGACCGTTACACATTTTATTTGTCTTAAAGCCGGATTAGGAACATTCTACGGCCCTGCTGTTCTTACTGCTTTTGCCGAAAATGTAAATATGCACCGCTATACCATCGAAAGTTTAAAGAAAACTTTATTTACAAGCGAAGCCATTGGCACCCTACCTCAAAATAATGAGGGATGGACCGCTGAATTTTTAGATTGGAAAGTCACAACTAATCAAAACATCGTACGTAAATTAAATCCACCTGATCCTTGGCGATTCATTCAAGGGAAAGGCAAAACTGAAGGGTATTTAATTGGTGGATGTGTCGAGGTATTGCAATTTATGATGGGGACCGAAATTTGGCCAGATCTTTCCGTTTGGGAAAATGCCATTCTTTTTTTAGAAACTTCAGAAGAGGGTATATTACCTAGCCAAGTTGAGCGGTTTCTTCGTAATTTGGGTGCCCAAAAGATTCTTAAGCGTGTTAAAGGAATATTATTCAGTAAACCTGGGGGACATCTTGTTGATCATGGGGATTTTGAAAAATATGATAGGGCTATCTTAAAAATTATAAAAGAATATGACCGTGAAGATTTACCTGTTGTTACGAACATGGATTTTGGCCACACGGACCCCATGCTCACATTGCCATATGGAAGAATGATGCAGATTAGTGTTGATGCTAAAGAGGTTAACATCTTAGAAAGTGGGGTGGTCTAGATTCGGCGAATCAAAATATTCATATGTAAAATATCATTGATATTTGTTTTTTAAAGGATAAAAAAATGTTACCAAATCGAATATATATCAAAAACGAAATTGTTATAATCAAGGAAATAAATGATGCAGCTAGCAAAGAACAAGAAAAATCTTTTTGGCGGCTCTACTTTTTTGTAGAAGAGCAAGGTAAGGCTCAAAAGGACCACGCTGTTAGGTCAGATAATAAAGAATCTTCTAGTTATATTTTAATTGGGACAGGCCAATTTGCTCCTAATTATCAATATATAAATTATCAACCAATCTCAGCTAACGTAGCAGGAACTAGTTACGCTTATTTGAAATTAGTGTTTGAAAGCCGATTGCCAGCATGTAAGCTTCACACCTCACATGGTAGATATAAGTTAACTATTAATAAAAATATAACTACAATACCAGCGCCAGAATTTTCTAAGCCTATAGATCAAGAACAAAATCTCGATGGAAGCAAACTTTATATGCAATTGAGCTCAGAGTCGTTAATTAATCAATTGTCATTAAATAGCCAGGAATCTTCCAAAAGATTATTAGATCAATCAGAGGAGTTTTCTGGTAATAAAAAACAGAAAATAGCCGAGACAACCCCTGAAAGTGATTCTTTTTTTACCTTGCATGCTTTAAATGCAAACCCTCATTACTTTCGTGGGAGAAATATTTTATTTGCGTGGCAAAAGAAATTAGATGAGTTTAAAAAGCTATGTTATGAATTTGAAGGGTTGGGCATTTATAGAGAAAATGGCGAATTATCTCGTAAAGTAGTTGAAATTGAAACAATGATCAATACGTTTAAAGAACGATTTAGAAAAATACCAGAAATCTGTAAGACTGCAGTGGCATTTCATTATAAGGGAAACGCTGGTAGTGGTATTAAAATATATCCAGCGGATGGGGTGACGTTTAGTGCATTAGAGGCCATCCTGCAATCTGGTAAGCTGCCACAAGATTTGTTTCCAAAAAAATGTGATAAGCGTCCTACTCGATTAAAAAAATCAGACTATTTAAAATGCTTAGCAATGCCAGAAAATAATACCGAACCAGTTGATTCAGATATTATTTTTCCTCTTCAGACAAAATCAACAAGCCATATTCTTTCAACATTATTTAATATAAATAGGCAAGAGAATTTAAACATTCATAATAATAGTAATAGTAATGATAAATCCGTTCATGGGTATTCTGCTATAACACCTCCATCAAATTTAACTAATAATAAACAAAATGTAATATTTATTCCTGATGAATTTGTTAGATATCTGGCTAGACAGGGATTATACAAAAATAATAAGCCAATGGAGCTTCTTTCTGGGGCTACATTATCCCCATTAATTGATATAGAAAATAATTCAATATTTAAGAAAACAAGCTTTAAAAAAATTTGAACAAAGCATTTATCCATGTACAATAAGCGATTGTTGTGATGAGGTTGAGGAGGAGTGTTACGTGAATGATCGTAAGTTGCGTGCTAGTACGAGTAAAATTTTACACAATCTAGTTGAGAACCCACAAGGAATTATACCAGATTCCTTAAACCCTCAACTTCAAGCTGATTATTATAAAATGATAGAAGAGAAAAAGCTCAGCGTAAGAGAGGATAGGAAAAAAATTAGAGATACTCCTTTATCTTATCTTCATGCCATGCTTAAGAGTAATATAATGTTAGTAGAAAGATTTAACATTAGTCAATATAGTATAAGTAGTTATTTAGAACATAATTATAAGATATCTAGTAAAAATTTAAAAAAGATGACACAAGATCAAGCTGAAAAAAAGTTTGGTATACAATATGATCGAATAAAAAAACAGTATGTTGTATGGATCGATCCGAAAGTCCCCCTACCTAAAGAAAATGAGCTTATTTCCTTCATTAATAAAAATTATGGTTATACGAGATTTAGTAACTGGACACTGAGGAAAATTCATGCTCAATTAGATAAGTTGACGATATCAGAGAAGTCTGATTTAAGACATTATCTTAAAATTTATTATAAAGATATAAGTTATGCTGATTTACAAGAAACTTATGATCTTGAAGAGCTTTTGCAGAGTCGCCATAAACCAGAAGAGATGGGTGATTGGTTGCCAAGAGAGGTAGCAGTATGGATTCTGCCAGATCAGAAACTTACTGTGGATTTCTTAAATAATTCTTTTGTTACTAGTAGGCAAGAAGGAATTAAACAAGAAAATATAAACGATGCAGCCTGCGTAATTAATAATGGCGTAAACAAGAAACAACGTTCAGCCGAAGGAGATTCAATAAGCAGCATGAATCTCGTAATTCCGGAAACTGTTTCATCGAATATTAGTAGGCAAGATCTGCTCGAACTTTTTCCTGAATTGGATATGTTATCTAGCTTACCGGATGAAGAAAATGACCAAAATAAAAAAAGAAAACTATTTGAATTTCATAATCCAGAGCCACTAGATAAAGAGAATGAATTCGACTACTCTCCGCCATCTCCTCTTTTCTCTTTCAGATAAATTAATGATTTTACTTAATCTCATCCCGTTGTCAGGGATGAGGTTAAGTAGAGTTGAGCTATGTATTAGTTATGCATTATGAATACATATTTTATTCTGCTGAATCTAATTTTTGTAATGTCACTTGAATATAACTTAAATGCCGTTGCTCATCGCCATAATTCTTTTGCAATAAAGCAATAACATCGGTAGGAAGATTTGGGTTTTCTTCAAGTGCATTTTTATAATTTTTATTAGTAGTTTTTTCATTTGTTTCCATTGCGCTTAATGCTCCTCTGGTGCCAGTGGCACTCCGCAAAGCCGTAAAACCTTCAATAATAAACCCTTTAAAATCTCGAGTCCTTTCCGGAGGTGTACCCCCATAATTTCTAATCATTTCACTTAAATCATCGATGTGGCGAAGATGATCTTTACGAAAACTCTCAATATCATTATAAATAGTTTGATCATGGATGTTTTCTAATGCTTGTTCATATGCAAACACGGCATCAATATCTAGCTGTGTTAAATCTTTTAACACATTAATAACGGTTTCATTAGAAGAAATTTTTGATTCCATGGTGGTATCATTTGACATAATAAACCTCCGTCAGTTTGATTTAAAATGAATCAAATTTTGTTGATGGAAATTTAAAAAAGATGTATCACTAGATTGAATATAATTTGCAATATATATATTAAGCATATAGTAAAACAGAAACATCAGGAATGTAAACAGCTCACCATTAATTATTTAAAAATATTTTTACTTTTTTATTGCTGTAAACAGTATGAATGTTGATCCATAAAATGAAAAGACTATAATGAATCCTATAACAAGCTTTAAAAAATCATTATCACTTAATAGCAACACCGCTTAATTTAATTCTAGCACTTAACCATTAACACTTAATATCTAACATTTAATTTTAAATTATTAGAGAGGAGGTAGTTATGGCAGGCACATCAGAAGGTGGAAGAAAAGCCGCAGAAACTCGAGGTCATGAAAGTTTGAGTGACGCTGGTAGAAAAGGTGCTCAAGCCCGTAGTCATGAAAGTCGAGTGGAAGGCGGTAAAAAAGCCGCAGAAACTCGCGGCCATGAAAGTTTGAGCGAAGCTGGTAGAAAAGGTGCTCAAGCTCGTAGTCATGAAAGTCGAGTGGAAGGCGGTAAAAAAGCCGCAGAAACTCGCGGCCATGAAAGCCTTAGCGAAGCTGGAAGAAAAGGAGGTGAACATTCACATGGTGGTAAAGGTGGTCAAAGTGAGCAGAAGCGTGAAGGTGAAGAAGGTCGCGGGGAGCAAGGTCAAGGTAATCGAAGTAGTCAACAAGAAGAAGAGTAGTAGTTATGCATTGATCTTCTATAGGGGTGCATTACACCCCTATAGAGATTTTTGTGCGCCAAGCATGGCGCAATTCTAGGCGGTGAAAGTCCGCTGCACGCCGTGGAGATCGGAAGTGCGAGTCTAGGCAAGGGTGT
>JAJPJH010000097.1 GCA_021324335.1 Gammaproteobacteria bacterium | reverse complement strand
TAGAATTGCGCCATGCTTGGCGCACAAAAATGTGTCATCCCGGCGAAGGCCGGGACCCATCCCTCTTTAACACACACGTATGGATGATAACCCTAACGTCAAAAACTTATTTCACCATCGATCCCGGCCTTCGCCGGGATGACACATTTTATACTGATTTACCGGTCAGCAATAATTAAAAGAATCCCTCACACATCCACCACACATCTTGCTTCCCACAAATGATCGACCTTTTTTACCGATAAGGCAGTGAGCGTTGCTCCTTTCACCTCAATCCCACGCTCTAACCCCTCGCGCCATTTTTCACCAGACACCGTCGCACTCCAACGCGCCCCTTCACGTTTCAAACGAAAATCACTAAACACCAAATGATGTACTTGCGCTTTGGCAATCAGGAGATTTAACCAGGTGACCAACGCCAATTCGATGTCTGTTTCTTCAAATTCAAATGTAATAATTTGGATTAACCGCACTTGGGATACATCTGTCATTAACGCAAACACCGTACGCGCTGCATCAGCAAAACAGGCCTCTATGCTTTCACCGTGGCCGATGATGCCGATATCTGCCTCATGGTCAAAATAACTTTCGCGCGCACCCAATTTAGCCTTCATCAAACTGATGCCACCACTTTCGGCTTCACCAACCGCTCAAAATCACTAAAAGTAAGCTGTATCAATTCGGAATGCGAGCCCGCATTAAACAAGATATGATCTTGCTTAGTCAGCTGATTGGAAATATAAACCGGCATCTCATATAAATTTCCAAATGGCGGCATCGCCCCCACTTCGCAGCCAGGAAATTTATCTTTGAATTCGGTTTCTGATGCTAAATCCACATTAGTCCCAATGCTTTCCTTTAATTTGGCAAAATTAACTTGGTCATTTGCAGGAAGCACGACCATTGCAAATTTACCATCTGCCTTCACAATGACGGTCTTTGCAAGCTGCTTTCCCGAAATATGGGCAGCTGCTGCAATTTCTTGGGAGGTAAAAGCAGGTGAGTGTGTGAGAGTGACATATTTAACCTTATGATTATCAAGAAATTCCTGTAATTTTTTAACGGGCATGGCAACCTCCTTTTTCTTATCTTAATAAAGCTATTATAATCCTAAATCTCATTGCCTTTTACTCCTTCTTATTGTTAAATTGGCGCTCGTTTAGCAATTGAACAATTTATGATACAAGACACCCTGACTAAAAATTTTCACCCTGAACGCTGGCTATGCCTGTTTATTGCCGTACACGTTATTGCCTGGACATTGGTTCCTGCCATTGTCCGTTATAATTTACCGCTGGATTCCATTGAGGGCGCAGTTTGGGGGCATCAATTAGAATGGGGATACGATAAAAATCCTTTCATGAATGGCTGGTTAACAGCCTTAGCCGTTTACTTAAGCCCACAATCGGGCTGGGCTATTTATCTTTTTAGTCAATTGTCTGTGGCTGCTTGTTTTTGGGCAGTTTGGCAGCTCGCTAAAAATATGTTATCGCCTGTGTATGCACTACTAGCTGTCATGCTGTTAGAAGGCATGCAATATTATAATTTTCACGCTATTGATTTTAACGACAACACCTTAGAACTAAGTCTATGGGCGCTGACGATTTATTTCTTCTATCAAGCATTATGCAAACCTTCCCACTGGTCATGGCTATTAACCGGCTGTTTTGCTGGTTTAGGCGTGATGGCAAAATATTATACGTTTGCTTTACTTGCAGCGATGGCATTATTTTTTTTCCTACACACACCTTATCGTAAGCAACTTAAAACATTCCCACCTTATCTCGGACTCCTCATCTTTTTAGCGATTATTTTACCGCACGTCATTTGGCTATTTTTCCATGACTTTGTGACGGTTCATTACATGATGCAACGCACTGCCAGCGAGCCGAGCTGGAAAAATCATATTGCTTTTCCTTTACAATTCAGCATAGAACAATTTCAAGTTGCCATTCCTATGCTGTTTCTTTCCTTATTCTTATTACCATTCACCCCGAGGAAGCATGGAGCGCCATCTCCAAAGGCTTCTTTCGATCAAGCCTTTCTGCTGTACATGGGTCTCGGTCCTTTCTTATTAACTGTATTACTCTCTCTTTTATTAGGAATTAAATTACGTGCTGGATGGGGCATGCCGTTGCTCTCACTTTGGGGTGTATTATTACTCCTGTGGATGCGCCCTTCATTAACGGTTGCTAAAGTATATCGTTTTATCACCATCGTTTTCTTACTAATGGGCGCTTTACTCATCGGTTATAGTTATTCTTTCATTCGTTCATCGGATCCCTCAAGTGCTAATTTTCCTGGCCGTGTCATTGCTCAAGCCATTACTCAATCCTGGCACACTACTTATCATGTTCCGCTTGCGTATGTCGCAGGCCCTCGCTGGGTAGGAGGTAATATCGCCTTTTATTCTAAAGACCATCCTGCTGTTTTTAGTGAATGGAACCTAGCTCATGCACCTTGGATTAATCTCACTGAGATGAAACAGAAAGGCGCGGTGTTTGTGTGGAATATTTCTAATCATGAAACCTTGCCTGATAACATCAAAAATCAATTCCCCACCCTTACTTCCTTCACCACGATGGAATTTGATTGGTATCGAAATACGAAACATCTCCCACCCATACAAATTGGCATCGCTTTTTTACCTCCGCAATCTTCTACTTAATATTACATTAAGCTCTTAGCATTACAGTGTTGTAAATATTAATGAGAATATGGAAATCATATGCTACAAAAAGAATTTAGACAGTTATATGCCAAAATAAGTCCTAGTAGTTACATTCTTTTCGATTCTTATGCAAAAAAATATGTCTATGTCAGAGAAGCACCGCCCATAACAGAAGTGGTATTTGCGGCAGGCGGAGCGAAAGGGATTATTTATCCGGGGGTGGTTAAGGAGCTTCTGAAACATAACATTAAAAGAGTGGCGGGTTCTTCTGTGGGAGCTATCACCGCTAGTTTTTTTGCTGCAGGTATCTCAGCAGAAAAATCCAAAGAGCTGGCTACTACGGTAGATTTGACAAAATTATTAGGATCTTCTCGTATCTATTTTTACAAAGATGGCGTTCCACTATTGAATTTTATTCGTCATGGAATTTGGACAGCCATTACCGACTTTCTGACCCCAGCAGAGATAGATAAAATTAAAAAATCAGTTTCTTATCTGGCCCTTTCACCTGAAGATAAAGAAATAATTAGACCGCTTTTACAACATCCTTTACCTGAAAGTTTTCCTATTACCTTTAAGATGTTAGAAATTTTATGCAAACTTGATAGTCATCATTTTAAAGAATTATCTATTAATGCTATCCGTCAAGATACAGGAAAATTATATTATTTTAACGCTAAAACAACGCCCAATTTAGAAATTGCACTCGCTTGTCGGGCTTCTGCGTCTTTACCTGTGTTTCTGGAACCAGCGGAAATAGAGGCACGCTCGCTAGGTATCAATCAACCGGGTAAAATCAAATTTATCGATGGGGGTTATGTTGATAGTATCCCCACCGAGGCCTTTGATGACCTTACTGCCCAACAAGATTATAGAAAATTGGTATTAGTGTTTCATGATAAAAATGAAGGTTCAAAAATTCGGAAAGATTATCCTCAATCCCCACTCCTTGAAGCAGATCCTTATTATAAACAACAACTCTTTATCCCTCGATTTTTTACCAAGCTGAAAGCTGATATTTTAGCGAAATTACTTTGCGGCCTAAAGACACCGAAAAAATTTACGGAGCAAAAAATAAAAGCATTAAACGAGGTGAATGAAAAATATACCACTAGGAATATTCCGTTAAATACAGGTATCAAAACACAAGACTTTAAAAAAGCCAGAAAAAGAGCTGAGGAACTCATCGCAAAAGGAGAAGAAGAAACCAGACAATATTTTGAAAATCATGAAGGAGAAGCGATTTATGAAAGTGTTGATAAATTAAGCGACATTTTTTTATTAATGCCTAATGAGGAAATTGATTTTTTTCTTGAAGAAAATGCTCCGCATCGAACCTCCATGAAATATGCTCTCATAGGAGAATGTTATTCACTAGATAAGCAACGTATCGATCAATGGGTGGAAAAAGCAAGGCTTGTAAAAAACTTTAAAGAAAAAACCGCTAAGATGTTAGTGAATATTACTGTAAACCCTAATAGGTTAACTGAACTTTTTAACACAATCCCTAACGATGAGCGACAATCTTATTATAATTATGTTTCTGAGCAATTGCTTTTACATCAAGATTCAATAGTGAAAGATATTATTAATCGTTATTCTATTGATAAAGATTTTAAGCATACTTTGTTACAAAAAGAATTACTTCGATGGATCGAGAAAACAAAAAAATCCTCCAAACGTTCTTGTAATAAATTATTATTAGATGAAGCAAAAGAAATCATCAGTCGCACAACTTCTTGTGAACAGTTTATCAAGATACTTAATTTTATTAAGTCAAATTATCGTCGAGAGGAAATGGTTTTTTCTTTTTTGAATAAAAATAAATTACCCTCTCCTTGTCTTGAAGCTGAGCAACGTATCGCACGGTTGGAGGCCTTTGTGGCAGAAAATAAGCGGTATTGTTGGGGAGGGTCTTAAGGTTGTATCAAGAAGATGCACCCGAATCACGACTACCAATATAAATTTCGCCGCTAGGCAACAAGAAATCCAACCCCAGGAATTGATAGCGGAAGCAATTAAATAGGCAAATAAGGGTACAGATTTTTCTCCTTAACACAGGACGCGAGGCCCGTGCAGCAACGCATGGGCTTTTTAAACATTTTTGATTTATATCTAACTCATTCATTATTAAAGTAATAATAATAAAAATCTGTAATAATTTATTTTTTGAGCATTTTTGACTATACTAGTAATATGACTATTTATCTCAACTCCAAACCATCGAAATCAATAAGAGGAGCCTCTCCTTTATTGGATAGGACCCCCTCTCAATTTGACCCCGTCACTGCAGGATACGCAGTTGTAGACGGCCTGGAATATTTAAAAAATCGACTAGAATGGTCAGGTACAAAAATTGCTAACCTCCTTCATTTGGCCCCCAATACGGTTAATACGTGGCTAAAAAATGGAAGAGTCTCCATTGGTAGCGCCACCTTACACCCTGATATTCAGGCCGTTATCCACTTATTAGCCATCCATCGTAGCTTAGAAGCCATGTTTGAAAATCCTGCTCATCAACGTGCTTGGTTATCTACCCATCATCCAGAGTTAAATGCTATTCCAGAAAAATTAATGGGGGAATCCATTGATGGGTTAATCTTGGTTCGTCACTATTTAGATTACACCCGAGGGAGAGGCGCTTGATTGAACTTACTCGTATCGTCGAACACCAGGCATCTTTATCTAGCTATCGAGCTACTCAAAATGAAGAACGTGCCTTACAACTTGAATTATTAATTGAATCCACCAAGCCAAAAAATTTTCATTATGGTTGGCATCCGCTTATTGCAACGCCGTTTAGATACTCTCCGCCACATCCACAAGCACGATTTCGTCCGCCTTACGGAAAAAATGTGTTTTATGGCTCATTAGTCGAAGAAACAGCATTGTATGAGCATGCTTTTCATTTTATGAAACAACGCTTGCATCTCAATATACCGACAGAAACAGGCATTAGAACGATATTTTTTGTAGATGCAGATAATAGGCATTGCGTGCAAATTAAAAATGAGAGTAATAGTTCCGCAATTACCAATAAACAGGATTATTCAGCTTCTCATCAATTTATAGTAGCTAATCCCAATGTGACTTTTATTCTCTATCCTTCTTGTAGAGATCCTCAACAACGTGACAATGCTGCTGTACTTAATATTAACCATTTAGGAAAAAATCCAAAGTGGGAATCATCGATTAAATTTTTTTATGATAATGCTCAGCAACAAATTACTTGGCTAGATTATCAGCTTCATATTCAATGGAATCAGGTGGTTTAATAATTATTGAATAAAAATACTTCTAATCGCCCTCACCACTTGTTCTATTTCTTCCTCTGTCGTAAATCGACCAAAGGAAAATCGTATCGAACTCTTCACCTGTTCATCATTTAACCCCATCGCTCGCAACACATATGAACCTTCCGTTCCTTTACCTTGGCAAGCAGAAGCCGTGGACGTAGCAATCATCGGTAATTCAGCTAGCAAAGCATCTGCAATCATGCCTTCGAAGCGAAGATTGATGATATGCGGAACAGCGTGACGAATATCGCCATTGATGTGAAGGTTTTTAATATCCAGCAAGCCTTGTAGAAAACGATCTCGTAAACGACGAATACGCTCTGCATCTCCTTGCGTTTCTTCACGTGCAAGACGAAAGGCTTCTCCCATGCCTACAATTTGATGCGTCGCAAGCGTCCCTGAGCGCATCCCTTGTTCGTGACCGCCACCATGAATTAACGGCTCAACACGCACGCGAGGCTTTTTTCGTAAATAAAGCGCACCTATGCCTTTCGGGCCGTAAGCTTTATGAGCAGAGAGTGATAATAAATCAATCGGTGTTTTACTCACATCAAGCGCTAACTTACCAGCACTTTGTGCACCATCGACATGCAAAAGAATATGCCGAGAAGCCGTGATTGCTGCAATGGCATCAATATCTTGGATAATGCCAGTTTCATTGTTGATATGCATAATAGAAACTAACACGGTATCATCGCGTAAAACAGCACGGAATTTTTCAGGATCCAATAAACCATTAGATTCTGGTGCAAGATATGTCACAGTATAGCCTGATTTTTCTAAATGCTGGCAGGTGTCTAATACTGCCTTGTGCTCCGTTTTCATCGTCACCATATGCTTGCCTTTACGCTGATAAAGCTGCATTGCCCCTTTCAACGCTAAATTGTCTGATTCCGTCGCACCTGATGTCCAAATGATTTCACTCGCCTCTGCCCGAATCAATGCTGCCACTTCAGCGCGCGCCGCTTCGACGTATTCTCTTGCGGCTTGGCCATACACATGCAACGAAGCAGGATTGCCAAAAACTCCGTCCTGCGTCAAACACGTCACCATTTTTTTTGCAACACGCGGATCAACCGGTGTGGTGGCTGCATAATCGAGATAAATCGGTTTCACGAAACATCTTCCGATACACGATGCGGCACATCCCGCAAACCAGAGGTGAAGGAAGTATCACCAGCAGCACCTGCTTCAATATATTCTGCATCTTGATTCACACACCAAACATCGTATTTTCGCTCACCTGCCAGAATATTTTTTACCGTTAACATCGCCGTCATCATGGCGTGATCTTGATTATTATATTTATGCATCCCATTTCGACCAATTAAATACAACGAAGGAAATTGTTTTTCTAATGCTTCTTTCACTACCATGACATGTGATTGGTAATCATTGTCATAGACAGGATAAGCTTTAGGCTGTCTTACCACACATCCATCTAAAATATCTTCTTCTGCTGCCAATCCTAAAGCCATTAATTCCTGCGCTGCTTTCTTAATTAAATCTTCATCGCCCGCAGACCAAATAGAATCGCCTTGAAAGCAAAAGTATTCCATTCCATAACAGCACTTATCCGCTTCCGACACCATCTCAGGTGACCAGGATTTAAAATTTTGAATACGCGCTACATCGACTTGTGCATCATGCACATAAATCCAATTATCCGTGAATATATTTTTATCTCTTAAAATTAAAACCACAATTAAAAAATCCCGATATTGTAATGCTTGGGCGGCAGTTAGAACAGCCGATGGAAGTGGGGGTTGTAAATAATCTAATACTAATTCACGTAACGGTGCAGAGGAAATGACATGTGAAGCTGTTACCTGTTGATGGTTGCCCTGCTGATCGCGATAAGTAATATGCCACTGCTGTGTTTCTGCCTCATACTCACAGCGGCACACTTGACTGCCTAATCGTATTTCACCACCTTGCTGCTTAATTTTTTCAGCACACGCTTCCCATAACATGCCAGGGCCTTTACGGGGATAACGAAAGGTATCAATGAGTGTTTTAATGACAGGCTGATTTTTCGAGCGCTTACTTGGCCATAACGCATGCATAATAGCAGCAAACAGCGATAATCCTTTGATACGCTGCGCTGCCCAATCAGCAGAAATCTCATCGCAGCGCATACCCCATACTTTTTCCGTATACGTTTTAAAAAAAATGTTAAATAAACGCTTGCCAAAATGATTTGTCACCCAGCCTGAAAAATTAACAGGATGCTTGATGGGAAAAAGACGTGCCTTTAAATAAGACATTACACATAGGGCAGATTCGATTAACCCTAATTTCCTCAATGCCTCAAACGCCTTAAGAGGATAAGAAAAAAACTGCCGCCGATAAAAAATGCGAGAAGAGCGTGGTCGTTCTAGCATATCGTTAGGAAGGATTTCAGACCAAAGCGCTTCCACTTCCTTGGATTTAGAAAAGAAACGATGACCGCCAATATCGAAGCAATTGCCTTTGTAAGTCGCTGTGCGCGCGATACCGCCTACATACACTGGATCCGCCTCTAGCACACTGACGGCCACCTTGTGCTTGGCAAGAAGATACCCAGCCGTCAGGCCAGCGGGGCCTGCTCCAATAATGATCACGTTTGTTTGCTTCATGAGGGAATCCGTTTACAATCTATAGCTTTCCTATCGATAGTAACATCAAGGTCATTATGCAGCCAACAGAACCTCGCCCATTCGCACGCCGTCAGCCCTACTTTTTTTATGGCATTTTGCTCATCTGCTTAAGCTATCTCATTGCAGAGTACTTTTTTATTCCTTACGGCGCGCTTTCTGCTGATGAATTTGTCTTCGCCCGCCATATTTACGAATACACTTTTCATGTACCTTACCGCGATTTTGCGCCTTACAAGACGGTGCTCGGTTATTATTTACTCTCACTCCCTTTTTTCTTTTCTCACACTTTATTCGGGCCATTGTTTTATGCCAAGGGAGAAATCGCACTTCTTAATGTAGGTTTTATTGCTTTAACAGCCTATTGGTCTTCTCGCTTTTTTAATCAAAAAGCCATACTCCTGACTCTACTCGCCATCATTGCCAATCAGCTTTTTTTAGTTTATGCCACCGACCTGCGTGTGGATATGCTAACAAGCTGGGTCTCGTTAGCCGCCGCATTAGGGGTGCTGCAATATCGTTCCTGGCTAGGTGGATGTTTAGTAGGAATGGCTTTTCTCATTTCTCAAAAAGCATTGTGGTATGTTGCTGCTCTCAATGGAGCACTCGCTCTTTGTGCTTTGCTACCTTATTCTCGCTATTCATTCCGCTTTCTCATTCAATTCAATGTCGCTGCTGCCCTCCCCATTCTTCTTTATATTAGCGGCTATTCTGCCATCGCAAGCCCCCGCCTTGTTCTTTACAATTTATTTTATGAAGCCTATATTCAAGCAGGTATTGATTGGTATATGCCGATTTTTTGGCGCTGCTGGCAAGCCATTCTTTATCATGGCCCTCTCTTATTTTTATTATGGCCATTAACTTTTCTAATTCTTTTCAAAAAACCTATCAAAAAACCCATTGAACAATCTATTTTTATTCTTACTTTTTCTTCGATTGCTTTATTATTATTTATCACCTACAAGCAACCTTTTCCTTACAATGCTGTTTTTACTGTGCCAGCTTTTTTTCTTTTATATGCTGATTTTATTAGTTGGCTACTTACTCTGCCAAAGTACTCTGCGGGCAAATCACTATTTTTTACCCTCTTTATTACACTCGGTATTCTCTATCCCTTCTACACTTCTTGGCAGACTTGCCGATTACTAGATGGCCATTATCAACAAACTATGCTAAAAACAGTGACACACTTACTCCAGCCAGGCGAAGACTATGTTGCTGGTATTCCCTTTTTATACCAGCAAGATCAACCGATTGATGGTATGAAAAATTTAATCGGCCCAGCGATTGATTACCTATATTCACCGACAGATAAATTACGGCCTTTACTACTACCTTCTTTATATTTATCTCCCACGAGTCCTCCAAAAATTTTGGCTGAATTTGATAAAATGTCGGTCAAAATTATTATCAATAATTACCGTTTGCTTTATTTACCTCCTGCCATTGTCAATTACATTAAAAATAATTACCAACATTTGTATGGCAGCATTTATTTATATGCACCGACTATTGCTCCTTCACAACTTACTTTTTATTTAAAATTTACGGGATCTTATCGCTTACAAGCTAAAATTTCGGTTATTATTGATGGGAAAAGGAAACAACCAGGACAAATCATTAGCCTTAAAAAAGGCGATCATACCACTCATGCCGATGAAAATTATCGACTAGTACTTATTCCAGATAGGGATAGATCATTGCCGGTATTCGATAGCCAGTATCAGCAAGATAAATATTTTTACATGCTTAAAGCAATTGTGGTTTAATCCCCATCAAGCTAGAATTGGATTTTGCACGAAATCTAATTTATTATGTTAGGATATTTATAATTCATTATTTATATATTATATTTATATTTTATATCTCATAGCTATTAACTAAATAATAATTTCACAGCGTTTATTATAATATTTCTAATAAATATTCTTTATATCTGCTATATTCAGGAGAAAATATCATGCAACCAAGAGAAATTATTAGGAGTGAGGAAATACTTAACTTACCCGCATATATCAATAAAATTAATGAAATCATTCACTCAGAAGAGAAAAATCTTCGACAAACAAATGAACTGATAGAATCACTCATAATTATCCAAAATAATTTACAGCCGGATCTTGACACTAACAATAATAACGCTAACCAAACTATAAATCGTGATCTTACGGATGGGCTGCAAAAGATTATCAATATTCTCAATAAATTTCCAAAAATGAATATTTATGCTGGTACATTTAACAAAATAGAGGCAAATAATTTTGAGGAATATATCACTAAACATCTCTTTATGTTATTTGATAAAAGCTTAGGTAAAGTAGCTTATTTTTATCAAGCCATACTGAATAATGCCGCACAACTTTTTACCAATATTCATGAATTTAAGCAATTATGTGAAACTTATTCTGGTCAGATAAATAGCGCTTATCAACAATTTAAGAGCACCCCTCAACCTCATCAAAGCCATTTGATTAATACAATTGATTTATTTGGCGAAATCGACAAATTTCTTTCCTCTCGTCTTTCTCATATTACAGCTCATTGGTTAAATTCGAACATTTCGCATTTTGAAGGTTTAGTAAGAACAATGGAAAAAGCCAACGTGGAAAAAAATTTGATCGACATTGTAGCGAATATTCTAACTGATTTGAAAGACTATACTGATCAAATTAACCAAAAAATAAAAGAACAAGAAGAAAAAACAACCAAGCGTTATTCCGGATCAGGCATCATCACCACAGACTTTTTTAAAAAACAACCGGTGAGTGCCACGCGTATGGTGTATTTGCCATTGATATTCACTTATCCTATTTTAAGAGAAATTAATACCTATTTTAATCCACGCGCTGAATTTCCTATAACAAATGAAAAATGGAAAAATATCATTAAAAAAATCAAATATAATCTCATTGCCGCTTATTTCAATTCCTCCTCATTAGAAGAAGTTCTGTCATGCATAGAAGAGCTTAGGGAAAAATATCATAATAAGAAAAACCCTCCTATAATAAGAGAATTCTTAGCCAATTTAAATCATCTTATTGATGATTTTTACACCAATCTCGATCATTACCATAACGCCATACCAAATTTATATTATGAAGATAGAAAATATCGTGGGATTATTACTGCGGTTCAGCAACAAGAAATACCCGCAAGCACTTACGTCACCTTTGAAGATATCATCAAATATCAACGCTACATTCAAGAAGAGGTTATCAATGCATTATTATCTATTTGTGATAAATATGAGGAAAAAGTCTCATCGAGATTTGGCGCTTCCAACCAAATGAAATTAGATTTTTTCGAAAAAATAATTACCGCTTTAAATAACCATCATCAACAATTAAAAAATGATAAATTACTAAGCCCTCTTGACTTTCTGGCTAGCATCATCCAGTTATTACACGATGAAATACAAATTTGCGGAACGCTGCCTAAAATATTTACTCAAGGCGAATTCGGGGAAATGATTAATAGTATTATTAGTTATTTGAAAAACATCACCGTAGAAAGTAGTATTTTCAAAAAAATCTTAACAACGCATTTAAATCATCGTCACGATCCTAAAATTATTATAGAACATTATGAACCATTCTTATATAAATTATCGACAAATAGAAATAAGAGCGATTTTAGTATCACTACTTTAATTACTAATATACAACGTGCTATCGATGTCATATGTCAAACTCCATTGGGTGAAGCATCGCTTGAATATATCCGAGATACAGCAGGTATAAGCACTAACCTGCCAGCCACGCGGTGGGGAAGTCAGATGACAAAATTAAATAGGGAAGTGACAGCAATATATTTTGACTATATTAATGAAGTTGCAAAAATAGAAGCTTCACATCCCGAAGAGTTTACCGAAGAAGATCAACATCGGAAAACTGCACTTGAGAATGAAACAAAAGATAAAATATTCAACCTCCTGGATGAAGCTATAGTGCATATAAAGAAAAAAGCTAGAAAGCATAGCTTTGAAGAAGAGATATTAAGATATATCTCTGATCACTACAAAACAAAAGGGTCCGCCCATACGGAGATACCCTTGATAAAAAATCTGATTAACATATGGATGGATCCTTCCAATGTGGAATATATCATAAAACATACGATTCAATGGGAAAGCGAACCTTTTATCCACTACTATGAACCGACATTCAAGTTTTTCCAACCTAAAATCTCTCCTTTTGCTGGCAATACCGCCATTGGGATTCTTAGGGAGTTGAATAAGTTGTATCAGCATTATGATCCTAAAGACCTACCACAACTATTACCTACCATCGCAACGGTTATCGAGAGCAAACTAACAACAGGTACAGGTTTAAGATCAGCTGCTCAAATTGATAAAAAATTAATGGATGCGGTGCATAAAGCAAATGAGATGTTTAATGGGAAGAGGATATTTATGCCTTAAAAATATTTGGTTTATAACCCTGGCTTCAGAGATATATCTTCCAGAGATATATCTCCCAGGGATATATTTACCGTTATCTAAATTTAAAAAATGCCGACGATGTTGGTTGAACCTCAGAGACCGCTGGATCAATAGCAAATATTTCTCCACAGGTACTATTACAACTATTAATAATCTCATCTATCGACATTCTCTGAACTTCGGTATAATCATTTATTGCAGATGATTGCTTGAGTTGACCTAATTCCTGGGCAATTTTCTCAAAATACCAAACCGTCTTCCCGCTAGCAACCACATCAGTATCGAAATAAGTTTTTGCCTCTTTTACTATTTTACTCTGATTTAATTTAAGAAAATCCAACGATTCGTAAATTCTATTAAATCTACCATCAGCGAGAACCAATTGTTTATAATTTTTTTCTACTTGTTCCGCTTTCCAGTAAATTTTCTCTTTGATATTTTCCATATAACGTTGATAATTCTTAGATGCAGATATAAGCGAATATTTAGTTAAACTATCAGCAATGTTATCTATCAATTTAAATCTATTTGCAAGCGAAAGCCCCTCAGATGAACCAGACAATACTAATTTCTCAAATGTTTGCAGCGCATGAATAGTTATCTCATCAAGCCTTTTTCCATGACGCGCTCTCGCCTCAATTAACTGTGCTACTAATTTATAGAAGAGAGTGATTTTTTCATCGTTCTTTATCTGCATTTTATTTATATTGATCTTAAAATCTTGCACGAGTTCTTTCATAAAAGAAAGCTTATATTTTTCATGCTTAATCTCCTTACCCATCTCCAAGGCTAATAATGTTAGATCAGCAATACTTTGCTCTGTTATTTGCTGATTAGGGTAGACAATAAGCATATATTTTTCAAAAGCTGACTCGATAAGATCGGAACTGATCAAATAGGGCATTTTCTTCTTTTTTTCCTTAGCCACAATAAGATTATTTAGGGTGGAAATAAAATAACTCAATTTTTTATTGTTATCTTGTATATTTCTAATATTATTCTTAAATCGATATTTAATATAGCCCTCAAAACATAATGGATCTAAATAACGAAGTTTCTCCATCTGAGGATGACTATCTTTATTAATAACAGAAATAATAACAGGAACAATACTAATAGCCGTTGCGAATAAATAACCTAACTCTCCTGTCATTTCTTTGTTATCAATATCACCTAAAAGATTTCCTATCTCAGAATTATCCATTAATCTACTTATACTCTCCCAAATAAATAAAATTTTTTGACAAAAATAAGCCTTACCACTTCGAGATTTCAAATTTTCTATAAAAGTACACGTCATGATATCCAGCAATGCGTCTGCTGAAAAAGATTGACTTCTCTCATTAATCCTAATCGCAATACTGATCATCGCATCGATATGCGCTTCTATATTATCTTCAGCAGCATAATTAATGCATAAACCTGACAAACTTAAATTCATTTCAAATGCATCCATTAAAAATGCTATTTTTTTTAAATTATCAATATAATCTTCAGCTATATTTCCTTTCTTCTCTAATGACTGCCTCATCGCCTCTAATGCTTCAAATGCTGTATTACCTAATTTTCTTAATTGATAATAATAATTAATTATAAACTCATTAAATTTATCTCCTGTATCGCCTGATTTACTAAAATCTTCCAACATTTTATCCATATCAAATTCTTGCTGCGCAAATACAGCCCATTTTTCATTGCTTATGATATTTTGGTGAGACGCTCTGCGATACATAATAAATGGCCTCCTGTTTAGATTTATTCTAGGTATAATTTATTTTTTGTGTGAGTTTAAGAATTATAACACTATAAAAGAAGAATTTTAGATTTTTTTATCCTGCACTGCTGCCAATATGCCTCGCAAAATATTCATCTCCATCACATCTGGCCGTGCACGAAAAAAGAAGCGCCGCAAACGTGTCATTAATTTACGCGGTGCATTTAATTTTAAGAAATCTAATTGAACTAACACTTCTTGCAAATGCGTAAAAAATTTTTCCATCTCATCGGCTGTCGCTAAACGATAATCCCATTCCTCGCCAAACGAGTATTGATTTAAACTTGCCATTCTTAATTCGTAAGCGATTACCTGTACAGCGGCTGCCAAGTTCAAGGAACTATAATCCGGATTAGCAGGAATTTGCACATGCCAATGACAGCGTTGTAATTCTTCATTTGTCAAACCTGATTGCTCCCGGCCAAATAAAATGGCAACAGGATGAGGGGGTTCAGCTTTAATTTTTTCTGCAATTTCACGTGGTGTAAATAATGGCCACGGAATGGTTCGCAACCGTGCACTCGTGCCTACCACCAACCCACAATCAGCAATCGCTTCATCCAGCGTCTCTACTACGACTGCTTGATCTAAAATATCGGTAGCACCTGATGCCATTTCCTTAGCTTTATCATGCGGAAATTGTTGCGGAGAAACCAAATACAGCTCGCCCAGTCCCATGGTCTTCATCGCCCGAGCGGTGGAACCAATGTTACCGGGATGAGAGGTACTTATTAATACAATACGAATATGGTCGAGCATAGGGAGAGCATGATAGCTTAATTTGCTAAAATACTATAGCATCTCTTTCCCTTTCGTTTTATTATTGTCGATCTTTCAAACAAGAAGAAGCTCTTTACTATTATGCGTGACCCACTTCTCAATATTGCCATTGAAGCTGCAAGAGCAGCCGGTACGCTCATTACGCGTGCCATGTTAAGGCTGGATACCGTCAAAATCACCGAAAAACGCCCCAACGACTTTGTGACAGAAGTTGATCAGCGGGTAGAGCGGGAAATTATCGCCATTATCCATAAAGCCTACCCCTCTCACGGAATTGTAGGCGAAGAAAGCGGAGAGCAAAAAGGGAATGATTATCAATGGATTATCGACCCTATCGATGGGACGCGGAATTTTATCCATGGTTTCCCGCATTTTGCTGTATCGATTGCTGTTGCCCATAAAAATAAGATTGAGCATGGGGTGATTTATGACCCTAACCGACAGGAGCTCTTTACCGCTAGCCGGGGGAAAGGGGCGCTGTTGAATGATCGGCGTATTCGAGTAAGTGACCGTAAGCATTTAGAAGAGTGCTTGTTAGCAACGGGGTTTGCTTATCGGCATAAAGATAAGAAAAATCCGTTACCTGGTAAAATCTTGCAGGCTATTCTTCCGACTTGCGGGGATATTCGCCGGGCCGGGGCAGCAACGCTGGATTTGGCCTATGTGGCTTGTGGCCGATTGGATGGATTTTGGGAGATGGGGCTACATATTTGGGATATTGCTGCAGGGGTGTTGTTGGTGAAGGAAGCTGGTGGGATGGTATGTGATTTGACCGGCGGTGAAGAATATCTGAAAACAGGCAATGTGGTAGCAGCTAACCCAGTGATTATGAGGCAGTTCTTAAAAGCAGTCCGAGTACAGGGAAATGAAATCTAATGCAGCTTAAGAGAGTATCTTAATTTGAATTAAGATTATAACATGTTATAATATGTTATATGGAAAGAGGTTCTCTGCATGAACATTAATATTTACCTAGAAAATTCTTTAGCAAAAGAATTAAAGGAATGCACCCGAATCGCGGGTAAATCACGAAATATGATTATCCGTGAGGCTATAAAAGAATGGATTAAGAATCATCAGACTAAGCAATGGCCTAAATCTATCTTAAATTATAAAGGGCACCCTAATATGGAGCCTTTCGAATCAGCGCGCAAGGACTTATTACCCCCCCAAGAAGATCCTTTTCTATGAAATATTTACTTGATACCTGCGTTGTTAGTGATTTTATCAAGGGTGAACTCGGCACATTAACTCGAATCAAAAAAACACCTCCAAGTGATATTGTGATTTCTACTATCTCCGTGATGGAACTTCAATATGGCCTGATGCTAAATCCCGCCAGAGCCGTAAAGATCAGGGAAATCATTCATGATTTTCTAGCTGTCATCCATGTCATTGATTTTAACCAAGGTGATGCAAGAGAAGCAGCGATAGCCCGTTCATTTTTAAAACAAGCAGGCTGCCTAATAGGAAGTTATGATATCTTGCTTGCAGGCACAGCTTTAAATCGCAAATTAATTCTGGTTTCAGCAAACTTAAAAGAATTTAACCGAATTGAAGGATTGAATTTAGAAAATTGGCGGAATTGAAGTGCGGATGACGGTAGCTAAGTCCTTTATTTTGTTATGATAATCTTCTCTTTCTCCCCTCATTATATAATTAAATAATGGCTTACCTATTTGTGCGCCGAGGAGTATCTATGACATTCCGCTACACCGCTAAACTTTATATCGATGATGAAGAAATCGGCCACGAGAGTGGGGACAATGTGGATGAACTTTATAATTGGATGCTCATGAAGGCGCAAGGAAAATTTGGAAACTTAAATGGCGAAATTATTGATAATAAAACTCGTAAGGCAGTGAAAAGTTTTCGTAAATCACCGCCCGATTGATCTCTGAGGCAATCCTTCGTATAGTTTGCTTTATTACTCCGATAGTAAAGGATGGTTTATGCAATATATTTCCCATATTCAATGGAAACGCCACGAAAAACCTTTTGATGTCAAATCTTATGATCGTACCCACACTATTCAGTTTGGCGGCGGCTCTTCTATTCAAGCTAGCAGCGCCCCCGAGTTTGTGGGCAATGCTAAACTGCCTAATCCGGAAGAATTATTCACCGCTGCTGTTGCCAGTTGCTTTATGCTCACCTTTTTATATTGGGCTGCCATGAAAGGCCTTACGCTTGATGAATACCAGGCTGAAGCCATTGGTACCTTGGCTAAAAATACAGAAGGTAAAATGGCTATAACTGAAATTGTCATTAAACCAACTCTCACCTTTCATGAGAATAAAAAACCCGATGCAACCTTGCTAGATGAATTATTCAAAAAAGCCCATGAGAATTGCTTCATTTCTAGCTCCGTAAAAACGAAAATTACGCTATCAATTCCTTGATAGCGATTTTCATTCTCGCATCTTCCCCTGGTTTTATTCCAAAACCTAAATGCTGTACTAATTCCAACATACGATTATTTTCCGTTAAAATCCGGCCTGACATCGTTCTAATTCCTTTAATCATCGCTGCATCCATTAAGGCATGCATTAAACGAGAACCGATGCCTTTATTTTGCCAGGCGTCCGCGACAGCTAATGCAAACTCACAAGACGTTTGATCTGCTTGCGTGTAATAGCGAGCAATACCGACGATGGTTTCTTTTTGCTGTTCTTCTAGTACAGCGACAAAAGCCATTTCATTTTCATAATCGACTTGCGTAAAACGCACCAGCATGTCAGGTGTTAATTCCTTTACTTCATGCATGAAACGAAAATATTTTGCTGCAGGTGAAAGATGGCCCACAAATTCTTGCTCTGCTCTCGCATCTTCTGGCCGAATCGGCCGAATAATGAGGTTATCTCCATCAGGTGTTTGCCAACGGGAAATGAGATGCGTGGGATAAGGATGAATAGCCATATGATTATAATGCCTATGAGAGACTGCATAATCGACTACGATACGTGCATCGACTACCATCGCTTCTTTCTCATTAATGAGCAGTGGGTTGATGTCCATTTCGTGAATATGCGGTAATTCACATACCATATCAGAAACGCGCAATAACACCTTAATTAAAGCCTCCATATTGACTGGCGGTTTACCACGAAATTCACCTAATAATTTTTTAGCTCGAGTTCTATTGATCAACTGCTCAGCAAGAAACGCATTTAACGGTGGTAACGCAACTGCACGATCTTGGACAATTTCCACTAACGAACCACCCATGCCAACACTAATCACAGGCCCAAATACTTTATCACGAATAACCCCAATCATTAGCTCACGAAAAGTAGGATCTTTATACATACGCTCAATAGTCACACCTGAAATTCGTGCATCTGGCTTACGTGCTTTGACACGTTCTAACATGCGATTATAAGCATCACGCACCGCTTCGCCAGACGTAATATTTAACTGCACACCATCGACATCTTGTTTATGCGTAATATCAGGCGAGCTGATTTTCATGACAACAGGAAAACCTATTGATTCTGCAATCACTAATGCTTCAGTTGCAGAATGGGCTTCAATCGCTTTTGAAACGGGAATGGAAAATGCACTTAATATCGCTTTCGATTCGACAGTAGTTAATACTTTACGTTGTTCAGCTAAGACAGCATTAATAATTAATTCAGCCCCTTCTACATCAGACCTCGATGAAGCAGCTAACGGAGGGGGGACTTGCAGTAATAATTGCTGATTTTGGTAATATTGGGTGAGATAGGAAAAAGCTTCAACAGCTACTTCAGGTGTGCTGTAGCAGGGAATATGGTTCGCCGCAAACAATTGCCACGATGCTTGCGATTGTTTATCTCCCATCCAACAAGCAATGATAGGTTTAGTCATTTGTTTAGCGAATTCACATACTTCTTGAGCAACTTGATAAGGCTGCGACATGGCAACGGGTATTAAAATAGTGAGTAATGCATCACTGTTATCATCTTGTAAACAGGCTTCTAATACCTGTCGATAACGTTCAGGGGTTGCATCGCCGATAATATCAATCGGATTTTGGTGCGACCATTGAGGAGGTAAGATCTCATTGAGATGGGATAATAACTTCCCTTCAGGCGGAGGTAAGGTAATAGATAAATCGGTGGCCCGATCCGCTGCCATTACACCTGCACCCCCTCCGTTAGTCACAATCGTTAAGCGATTACCGTTTACACGATATTGACTGGAAAGAACTTGGGCTGCGGTAAATAATTGTTCAATGCTTAAAACGCGGACTGCGCCCCCTCGATTTAAGGCAGCAGAAAATACCATGTCATCCCCCACTAACGCACCCGTATGCGAATGTACAGCCCGCACACCGGAACTATTACGACCAGCTTTGATGGCAATCACGGGTTTGACACTGGATGCAGCCCGTAATCCACGCATAAAACGGCGCGGATAATGAATACCTTCGATGTAAAGTAAAATACTTTTCGTTAATGGATCCATGGCAAGATAGTCCAGCACATCACCAAAATCTAAATCAATGCTATTACCCATGGAAATAATGGTCGAAAAGCCAATTTCTTTTTCCATCGCCCAATCTAAAATCGCCGCACAAATTGCACCCGATTGAGAAACCAGGGCAATATTACCAGGCAGGGCATAATTATTATCAAAGGTAGCATTCAAATGGGATTGTGGCCGCATCACCCCTAAACAATTTGGTCCAATAAAACGAATATTATAATGTTTGGCTATATCGGCAACGGCTTGTTCTAATATTTTCCCTTTCGCTCCCATTTCACTAAAACCAGCAGAAATAATGACTGCTAAATGTGTTCCTTTTTCACCACATTCTTTCAAAATATCAGGAATAACGGCAGCAGGTGTCGTAATCACAGCAAGATCTACAGGAGTAGGAATATCTAAAATAGAAGCATAACAAGTTTTTTCTAATATCGTTTTGTGTTTTGGATTAACAGGAAATAACTCTCCCGCAAATTGGCTTTGCAAGAGATTATTCATCACTTTAAATCCAACGGATTCTTTGCGTTCACTCGCACCAATGACAGCAATACTTTGCGGATTAAATAAATCATCTAAATAATGATTTTCGAGCATGAGCATTCCATCCATTATTATAAAAAAATTAATCTAACGTTTGTCTATATCGTTTCAAGGCAACAAATACCATGGCGAACATAAAAAGCAAAATAGGCCATAAATCGACCCATACATCGAAAAAACCAATCCCTTTTAACATGATACCGCGGACGATATTAATAAAATGAGTTAATGGCAGCACATTACCTAACCATTGCGCCCACATCGGCATGCCCTTAAAGGGAAAAGCAAAGCCAGATAGCAACATGGAAGGTAAAAAGAAAAAGATACTGTATTGGCTGGCTTCTAATTGAGTTTTAGCAAAAGTAGAAATCATAATCCCGACGAATAGATTAGCTAAAATAAAAGGGAGTGTTACCGTCAGCAATAACAGCGAATTACCGATAAGCGGTATTTGGAAAAAAAATACAGCAATCAGTAACACGATAATCACTTGCATATAGCCTACAATAATAAACGGTGTTGCTTTGCCAATAATCACTTCCATAGGCAAAATAGGTGTTGCTAATAAGGTTTCCATGGTGCCGCGTTCACGCTCACGGGTGAGCGCCATGGAAGCTACCATGACAAATGTCATAGTCAATACTGTGCCTAATAAACCTGGCACAATATTATACTGTGTGATTGCACTCGGATTATATTTAGTATGCATACGTAATTCCGCTGCACCTTGCGTAGGATTTAATGATGTAAGCGGGCCAGTGAGATCATATTGAAATATCGTATTCATAATACCGGTCGCAGCAGAGACAGCATAGGCAACAGATACAGGATCGGTGCCGTCCACTTCTAATAAAGCCGCAGGATATTCACCGCGAACCAACTTACGAGAAAAATCGGGCGGGATAGACAGCGTAAATAATACTTGATGAGTCGCCATCATATCAGCTGCTTCTGCTTCTGACTTAGGATAATGATCAAATTGAAAATATTGGGTGTTTTCTAATTCATGAATCATTGTTCGCGCAAAAGGACCATTATCAAAATTAATTAATGCGGAGGGTAAATGTTTAGGATTAGTATTAATTGCAAGGCCAAATAAAATGAGCTGAATAATGGGTAAAGTGATAACCATGATAAAAGTACTGCGGTCACGCCGGAATTGGGTGAATTCTTTAATGATCAATCCCCATAACCGCTCGAAGGAGAATTTCTCTGTCACTTCGCTATCCTCTTTTTACGGCGCTCTTCTACTAAATGAATAAAAACCGCTTCTAAATTAGTTGGCACTTGCTGCCAAATGACGTCAGGAAATCGCTTCACCACTTCTTCTAATAGCTGCGCATTGGTACCACAGATACGGATTTCATTCCCCCAAGGCACTACTTGTTCTACACCTGGCTGCTGATGCAGTTTAGTAGTCAAACCGCTTAATCCTTCACCACTTGCAGCCCATGTAAGCAAGTGAGAATGGTTAATTATTTCTGGAATGGTTCCTTCTGCCATCATATAGCCGTGGACAATATACGCAAGACGGTTACATCGCTCGGCTTCATCCATATAATGGGTGCTAACTAAGGACGTAATACCTTGTTCAGCCAAATTCGAAATATCATTCCAAAAATCACGACGGGCTTTGGGATCCACCCCGGCAGTGGGCTCATCGAGTAATAATAATTTGGGATCATGAATTAATGCAGCTCCTAATGATAAACGCTGCTTCCATCCGCCTGATAATCTGCCTGATAAAATATTTTTATATTGGTCTAAGCCTAAATCATTCATGATTTGATCCACGCGATGCGTGTAATCTGCTTCTTCGTAAACACGGGCAATAAATTCCAGATTTTCTTTCACCGTCAAATCTTGATAAAGGCTAAAAGTTTGCGGCACGTAACCGACTAAACGCTTAATCTGGCGGGAATCTTTTATAATATCATAACCTAAACATTCACCTGATCCTGAATCAGGTGTCATTAAGCCGCACATCATGCGAATGGTAGTCGTTTTACCGCTACCGTTTGGGCCTAAAAAACCGAAGATTTCCCCGCGTTTTATTTTTAATGATACATTGACGACAGCCGGTTTGCCGTTAAAGCTTTTATTGAGATTATGTACTTCAACAATATAGTCATCAGCCATGAGGATAATACGTTACGTAAATAGGTTGACCTGGGTGTAAGTGATAAGCTTCTTCTGGCGCGAATTCTGCTTCAATGCGGTAAATTAATTTATCGTTTGTTTCCGTACTGTAAATCACAGGTGGCGTGTATTCAGCCGAAGGTGAAATGAAGCTGATATGTCCAGTGTAAGCTTTTTTGCAATCATCACATCGTACTTCTACTTTATCATTCAAACGAATGCTGCCTAAGTCAGTTTCGTTAATATAAAAAATTGCTTTAATATCGCCAGGTGCTAATAACGATAAAATGGATTGGTTCTGTTCAGTGTATTCGCCTAAGCGGTAATAGGTATCAAATACTTCTGCATCAACGGGTGCGTAAACGATTTTTTGATCTTTTGTCCATTTCGATTGCGCTAATGATGCTTGGGCAGAGGCAATATTGGCATTGGCTTGGAGTAATTGTGCTTGCAATGAATTGTAATTCGCCCGTGCGTTATCTAATTCTGACTGTTGGATTGCTTTTTCAGGCACCAACACTTTATATCTCTCGTAAGTCAATTTTGCATAAGCTAAATTGGCTATGATGGAATCCCTAGCCGCAATCGATTGATTGAGATTTTCAACAGCCGCTTGATAAGCATCACTTTCAGGCTGCTGCTCTAATACAAACAACATTTGCCCTTGCTTGACCCTGTCCCCTCTTGCCACCAATAATTGCTTCAGAACACCAGAAACGCTGGTTGCCATGTAGGTATAACGGCCTTCGATATAGCCCTGGGCTTGATGGGGAGAATTACCAGAGCAACTGCTTAGCAGCAAAAGGCAAAGACATGTGTATAAAAAATAAACACGTTGCTTTCCGTACATAGCCAATCCGGTTATTGGTTACTACTCCATTATCTTAGCACGGGTGCTAGGAAACAATGTAAATATCAAAGCACTAATGCCCGCCGTAACCCCTCATCGATAAGAGCTATGTGATGAAGACCCGCCCCTTGCTGCTAATAATCCTACGGTCTCTTCATAGGTAATTGATTCTTATTCTCATCCGTCAAGGGCGGCATCGAGGGTGGCTCCTTAAAGAAACCACCCGTCAAGGCTCCTGTCATCCGTTGCATCCTCATTCCTTCGTAAAAAGATTGCATATAGATAGAACCTCTAGACTGCGCGGTTGGAACATAGAAAGAATAATAAGGGGTAACATACGCTAGATAGACAGGATAGTAATAAGTAACCAGTCGCGGCTGAACAAATTGCGGACTAGCTACTGCAACTTCTGTTGTTTCTAAAGAAAGACGATCTTTCATTTCTTGTAGATAGGGAGAAATTCCAGTAATACTATTTTTTATTTCTGGAATGGGACAGTTTTTCAAATTCTTACAAAACGCTGTAAGATCATAAAAGGCTCTTTCTTTTGGACTGGCAACATTAAACCACATTCTAAATAATAACAAGAAAGGATGTTCTGATAACTCCAGCGCTTTCTTATAATAGTGAATAATTTGGCGAAAATCTGCCGCGAGTGCCGGGTCGGAAACATCTTTCGCCGACCATTTTTCTCGATAGAAAGTGGCAAGCGCTAGATTAGCATGCGCATCACCGCCAATTTTTGCAATCACTTGATAACGCGCCTCTAATTCTTGCCTTGTATCTCGTTTTTTTTCAGAAGCTTCTTGCTTACAAAGAACCGCCAAAATCATGTGGGCTAGAAGCGAACCTTTTTGTGCAGCTTCTTCAAATAATAACTTGGCCTTCACTTCATCTCGCTCATATTGCAGCAGACAAAGTGCCTGTAAATAGATGGCATCAGCGGTAGTGGTTTTAGCAGCCTCAAAACATTTTTTGGCCTCGCTCCATTCAGGTTGCTGTTTTAAATAGGCTGGCAAGCGAGATAAGGAAGCCACACTCGTCCCCTCCTTTTGGCTATAGGCGATAATACATTTAATAACTAATAACGCCCCTAACCAAGTCAAAGATTCACCATGCTGTGGATCAATTGCAATGGCTTTCCGAAAATTATCTATCGCTGAAGGCAAATCGCGCTCAAAACCCATCTCGCCTAACGCTCTCGCCTTTCCTAAGCGGCAAAGTGCATGAGGATTATGTTCTGCGGTTGCTTTTGTGTAAAACTGTAATGCTTCTTTTACATTAGGCGTACATTCAACGCCTAATTCAAGCTGTTCAGCCTTCACTAATAACTTTTTTGTTGTCTCTTTTTGAAGAGCGGCAGGCTTTTCATTTAATAACTTCAAAGAATGAGCAGCTTGTTCCCAACCAGCTTCAGCCGCTTCCTTATATAACTGTCTGGCTTTTTCTAAGTTTTTGGATATGCCCATCTCTTGCGCATAGCACCTTGCCAGTTGAATTTTTGCATCACGATAATTTTTCTCATTCAATTCACTAAGCCAATTAAATGCTATTTTATAATCTGTCTCCCCACCTGTATGCAAATAATGTAGAGCAAGATCATACTTGGCGGCGTGATACCCCATGTTAGCTGCGTTTGACCAGTAGCTTTCCATTTCTTCTATATTATTATTTCGTTTAGCTCTATCTCCTAATATATAAAAAGCACGCCGAATTTTATCATTTAACTTCTTCAATAGCATTTTTTCTCCCAAACCTTTTTGAAGAAACTCCTTCTTGATTTGTAAGCACAAGACAGACAATGCTTGATACTTTTTCTCCTCTTTATACTTAACAATCAATTGCTCATACTTGGTCAGAAAGCGCTGATCTAGCTTTAAGGTTTGCCTTATTTCGACTCTTGCATTTTCAACCTCATTATCCTCGAGTGCCATAACAGATAAGTGATAATGGGCTAGTTTATCATTTTTATTTAACTCAAGAATTTTAGATAAATCTTTTTTAGCTTTTTCTCTTTCTCCTATTTCCATATAAACTTGCGCACGGCTTAGATAAGAAGGGATGGATGAGTGATCATTTGGATAAAGGTCTATTGCTTTAGTCAAATTCTTCAAAGCTGCATCCATATTTCCTTGCAAGCGATCATTTATACCTAAATCATGAAAATAAGCGGGATTAGCTTTGGTGTGCACCGCATTGATTGCATTGATTGCAGAAAGAATTTGACTTGCATCAGAGGCAGGATCCGTTTCTAAAGCTTGTTTACAATATTTTTGTGCCTCAGGATATCGTTTTAACTGATAACTTGCGGAAGCAGCGTGTGTTAAGACTTGCGGATTTAGCAATCCTAAACTCATCACGCCTTCAAATTTTTTCAACGCCAACTCCCACTTTTCGGATGTTTTCATTTTTAAATAAGCACACCCTTGCAAATAAAGAAGGCTTGCATCCTTAGGAGTCAACCTCAAAGCTTCCTCAAATTTTTCAACAGCCCCTTCGTATTTACCTTGTTGAAGGTATAAATCACCCCATGCTTTAAGGATTTCAGCATAAAAGTTTTGGGTTTCTTCATTAGCGCCCATATAGGTCATACTCGATTTCAAATCTGACAGGGCATCTTGATAGCTTTTTTCTGCTTCCTTATATTGATTTAAAGTGACAGGAAGCTTTCCATTATCAAAATAAACGCTAGCACGCAGCTTATATGCTTTAGCAATTTGCGGAAAAAATTCTTCTTTTTTTCTAAGGTGTAACCCAGCTTCGAAGCTATTAATGACAATGGTCAAATTGCCTAATTCTTTTCTTATCTCTGCATATTTTAAATGTTCTAAAGCTTGTTCATAATAGAGATTAGATTTTTCCTCTTCGATTTTATTTTTTAACTCGGCATTTTTTATTTTATGCAAGCAATCTAATGCTTTAGTCCATTCTTTCTCTCGCCGCTCTAAACAAGCAAGCTCAAAATAAATCTTATCCATATCAACCGGTAGGTTTGGAGCTTGCCCCTTTATCGCTTCTTCTTCATAAAGTTTTTTTATTCTTTTTAATTGCTTAATTAATTCCTGGGCGGGTAATTGCGATTTACACTCATTAAAACTCATCCAATAATGATTAAAAATATCAATACTTTCGGTGGAATTAAGTGTAGCGGCCAATTTGAAATAAGTCATAGAATGACGACAAACATTGGCATGGTCTTTTTGCGCAGCATAAAGCTTAATTAATTGCGCATAAGTTGATATTAATTTAGATTTTAGATTAACCACTGCACCGCTTTCAATTACTTGCTTTCTTTTTTCTTCCACTAATTCAATAAGCGCATGATAATCTTCTATCGCTTCTGGTATGGCCCCCACTTTAACTTGATGCTGTGTTTTTTCTGTTAGAATAGAAATTTTTTCAGACAACAGTAAAGCATATTCATTTTTATTTTTCTCTCTGTCTAAACCCATCCCCGCTTCATCAATGGTATCGAGCGCTTTTTTATATTCTTTCTGATTTTTTAATAATCTTGCATTGAATAGATGAAATCTAAATTTTCTTTGTCCAGTGAGTGGAGCATGCCCTGGATCGGTTTGTAAAACATGCTCATTGATGGCAATGATTCCTCTATGCCATAAAGCTGCTTGATCTACGTTTATATCCGATGGAATGGACAGCAAGAGGTCAATCATATTGGCTGCTTGTTGGGCAGGATAGGTTGTTCCTATATTTTTTAAAATTACATCATAATGTTGGGTAAAATAATTTATCCAAAGATGAATACGAGAAACAAGATCACTTTCAAGTAATAACGTAGGCTGTAATTCTAAAATTAAAGAAAAAAGATTTCTGTCAAGAGAGGAAATAGCTATCTGTTGTTGACCTAAATACATCATGCACTTTTCAGCAATATCTGCAACAATTTCCCTCTTAATTTTCACTTCAGCGGATGACTTTTCAACTAATTGAATAGCATTTATAAAATGTATGGCCGCCTTTTCGATATTACCTAAATAATCGTTTTTTAAGGACTGCTGGTATTCAGCGATTAAAGCGTCTCGGAAATAATTCGATGCGGCATTTATTTTTTCCTTGCTTGATTTATACTCTTCAAGCTTTTCTCTGTCTTCTTCTGATGGTTTATCTCCAATGCAATTTATGGCGTTCTCAATATCCTCGAGAGCAAGAAAATATAATTTCTTTTCAGAAAAAAGTTGGCTGCGTGCATAAAAAGCATCCGCCATTTCTTTTGATAGAATCTTAACACCTTTACGTTCTATCCCCTCCGTTATTTTTCTCAAACCATCTTCAATTCGCCGAGTCTTTATATAAGGGTTAACTAAAATTGAATAGGCCTCAGCATACAAATCTTCATTTCCACTATTAAAAATATGGGATATATTGAGTGCATTTTCACAATCTTGTATCGACTCTTCATATTTATAAAGTCCTTGATACATAATACTTCGCTGCAGGTAACAGCATATTTTCCTTGTATCATTGGGAAGTTTATTGATTAAACTTGTCAATTGATTAATAATCTCAACGGATCTTTTTTCAAACTCTTCTCTTTGTTGCTCTGCATCTGGGTTTTGATCAAGCCAAACAAAAAAAGCATCCATAAAAGAAAGATTCTTACCAAGCCACTCTGTCCTCTCTTTAAGGCTTAACGATTGAGCAATAGGAACTGAAGGCTCAACAGGCTGTTTTGTCATAGAAGGTTTTTTCTTTTTATGAGATTTTTTAGTTGGCATATTATTCCCTCTCTGTCATTTCGGTGGCTTATTATTAATTGAATATAATTTAGTCAGTAAAATATGGATTATAGTTCATTGTAAGAAACGCTATTCAGTATACATTTAATTGTAACAAGAAGATAAAGTATTTTATCGTAAAAATACGGTATTGAGCTATTTTAACAAGGCAATGTAATCTTGTTTTGTTAAGTTGGATTTAAAGGGATTGGGTATGTCTCATGCTCGATTAAACTCTGATCATCAGCAAGTTAATAATGAATTAAATAATGAACAGACTGAAGAACACTCCGAGGAGATGCTCGAGACAGTTGGGAATTTATTACATACCTTTTCTGATACGACACTGCAAGCACATGCTGGGGGTATACATTTACCCCGAGGGTTGCATCAATTAGGCCTCCTTGCTGGAGTAGGAGCCGAAATTATACACGATCCTTCTTCCAATACCGTAGAGAGAATCGTATGCGGCGCAGGAGTAGGCTTAGTAAGAGAAACATTGAATACAGTCATTGCAGCAGAGGCCGGAACCCTAGCAGGCGCTACCTTTGCAAGTGGCTCGCCAGTGACTGGAATTCCTGTAGCGGTAGTGGTGGGTATTTCAACTTATAAAGCAATAAGCAATATGACAGGAAACCTTTCGCAGGCCACCCAAACTGCCTGCCATTCCGGTTTCGAATGGAGCAGAGAACAATATCGAAGACTGGAAGAACGGATAATTCGGCAACAGGTAAGGAGGGTGCTGGAAGGGAACGCTAGACCACTGGACAGACAAAATGATGCAAACAATAACGGGTGGTTACACTCTGATTTTTTACTGAGCCAAATTTTTAGCATCGATGCACATGCTTCAGAACCAGAAGAAAATTCCGACCAACTTTTAAATTCAAACGATAATAATTCAGTTAATTTAACGACACTCTCTTTGCAGCAACTCTCCGCTCAATCTACTTCCTTTGCTGTTAATTTGACCCATGATGTGAGGGTGCGTCGCATCATGCGCGCGGGATATGGTGAATTTCTAGCGACAGCAGATGATATCCGAGCGCAATTAGAACCAGAGATGGTCAACGTCAAATCTGAATTAAAATTGATGGAAATCGCTGGAAGAATTTATAGAACGATAGCACTCCCTGGAGAAAGCGATCCTTACCTACGTGCTGCGGCGGAAAAAATTGCAATAGAGATTTACGAAAATTTACATCTCAGGCTTCAGCTTAAGGGTACGATCACCCAACACGATGCGCAACAAGTGGGTCTGATTTTTAAGAGATCGATGATCATGCAGGCCCTAGAAAATGGCCTTGAAACTTTTCCAAGGGAATTATCACCTGTTAGCGCAGCCTTCGTCCCGCGAGAACCGTTTAATCCGTGGGAGCATCCATCTGTTATGAGCAGGATTACCGCTGAAGTGCGTGCAGGTCATCATGAACAAGCATTTATAGAACACCTGAACGCTTATTACACCCATCTCACCCTTTCCGATAGATTTATAAGAAATCTGGATCATGCAAGTAAATTTCTGACAATCCTTTCAGCAGTGAGCACATTTTCTCTTATTTTAAATAGCGATAACCCAATTGCTGAAACTGTTCACCAAAGTGCTCTCATTGGAGGCACCGTTGTAGCAAACCGATTAGCTGCGCAGCACATTATGAGATACTGCAGCAGAATGGGCCCCTCGGCACCTTACTTTGCAGTCGCTGCTACGTTATTAACTGGTTTAATTGGTGCTGGTGCAGGTGAGGGCTTATGACAGGTTGGGCGGGAAATAGCTAACATTGACAATGCCCATGCAGCAGATAATGGGTCAGATAGCGGTTTATCTGCAAGCACTCATCACTCCACTAATGAAGGAGGTATCGGGGATTTATTGCTTACAACGCTTCTGGCATTTAATTTTTATGGCAGGATGTTTTTGGTTGTAAGAAAAGCCGCTGCAACCCTGCCCTCTCCTCTGCGCACAGGAGCGCAATGGATTCTTGAGCAACCATCTCCTCACCCCGCCATGCAATTTGAAGGATTAAATATGAGGGAATGGGCGCTCGCTTCGGAAACGTTGGCTAATATATTGACTCAGGTGGATCAGGGGATAACAGGTGCCACAGATAGGATTAGGAATGTTGCAACTTCTATTTGGAATCCTCCTCAACAGCCGAGCAAGAGCAAGAACCAGAATCAGAATGCCACATCGAGTGCCAGCAGCGTTGAAGAATCTTCTACATTATCAAGAAGCACTCTCCGACAGGTACCTGATGAACGCCGTACATTCTCTAATGAAAATAACAACTATTTCTCAAATCCAATCAACACAACGCATCAATCGAATACTCCACCGCAGTCTGCTCAACATGAAGTAGGAACACCGCTATGGACTTGCGTAAGAACTGTAAGAACAACGGATGGTGATCATGCATGTGTACATTGGCGGCGCAATAACAATGAACAGCCGCGATCTAACCAATCGCCATTCTCATTATTCGAACAACCATCCGTAAACACTTTAAATGTGAGGAATGTAACCAATCGAGAAAATGTCACAAGCCAGACGCCATTTAATTTATTTACAAACTCAATTGCCCGTACAAATAGTTCCAACACGCATCATTTAGCAAATTCAAATGAAAACTTAAGAAGGATTGCAGGTGAAGCCAGGGAAAATATTGGGCAACTTAGAAACACCATACGCCAAGCAGAAGCACTTACTTCAGCAAATCTTGATCGGCAACACTACAGTCAATCGTCTAGAAGCGGGCCCCCTCGATTCTACTCAGGTCGTGTTTCCTTGCTTAGTATGAACGAATTGTGGGGTTTATCCAATTATATTTCTGAACCTCCCTCCCTATCATCTAAAGATGATGGAGAATCGCATGAGAGTAATAATCAACGGGCCAAGAAATTTGATCTTTATACCAAATATGAATATAGCCCCGATGGATTCAGTTTGCCAACCCGTAAATTCTAATAACAACATAAAGGTAATTTATGACAGAACAAGAAATAATTGAACAATTAACCTCATTAACTCATGAAAACCTTTTAGAGGGTATGAGAAGAGTACAATCAGAAATGAATACGCTAAAAACCACCTTGGAAACCTCTAATGAACTTGTTTCATCCATTCCAGCTGTTGGGGAACAAGATAAAAGGAGAATTAGCGCATTGCTAGCAGCACGAACACCTCATCCTACTGTCTTTACTTTCATTTCTAAAAATATCGCCGAAGCATTAGCAATGTCTCAGCATCATTATCTTAAGGAAACTGGTCAGGATTGCGTAGCTTATTTTAATAATACGTCGGAAAGCAAATATGTGCAGCCAGTAACTGGTCAGTTTTTTGTACACTGCATTGACCCTGTTAATGGATATTTCAATTATAATTTTTATTCATACTGGGATAAAAAGACTAACGCTTGGGGACATTTCTCCATGCTCGAAACACTATTAACAAAGTATCCAGGACAACAAGGTTTTGATACAGGAATCAAGAAACATTCAAATGCCTCGCCTGATCAGTGCCGATTACTCGCTGATATTCATATCGCAGCAATGGTAGATGATATTACAAGGATTAATAAATACATCGAATGTGATCCAAATGAGGTGAATAATAATGTTAATAGCTGGAGAAAAACCCCGCTTGATTGTGCTGTTGCCACCCGCGCAATAGGTGCCATAAACTCATTACTCGGAAATCAAGCGAAATTAAAAGAAACACATATGCTCGAGGTTATTGAGAAAGGTGATTTTAATTACATTGCCACGATGCTCGATCATTATAAACAAGTGTCTGATGCCATGGTGGCAAAAGCTGAGGCCAGAGAAAAAGCTGAGGGCAGAGAAAATGGAAAATTATCTAAATACCTTGGATTATATCAATATCTTTGTATAGCTAAGATGCTGGATGCTTTGCATATGGCTGACCCGTTAGTCAAGCTAAAGGAAATGTTATTAGATCCCAAAGTGAATCGTCAAGTTATTGCTTATTTTTTGCAAATACGTCCGCAAGTTTTGGGGATGTTGGATAAGGATAATCCTGATAATAATAGCAAAAAAGATACTATCTTACATTGGGCAGCTAAACAAACCCCTACTATATTCATTACCCTACTCGAAGCCATTTACTATGTTAACTCTCAAGGAGTTGATCTTACATCTTTTTTGAACCCAAATGCGCTAAACACCAAAAACCAAACCGCTTTGGATATTTTGTTGGCAAATAAAGATGTGCAATTTGATAAAGCTATTCACGCTCTTGCATTATATAGCACACCGATGTTACCTATAAACATAAGGCAAAGAATTACCACGGAACGCAAAATAGATCTCACCGGCATTGAGTACGAGAGAAAAGAACTTGACCGGCAACAAAGTATTTACAATGCTAGGCAAGGGCGAAAGAATGCGCGTGTTTTAATTAAATTAAGTGGATCAGTGATTGATTTGACAGATGAAGTGAAAGAGTTGAAGCAACACACAATGGCTTTAGAAGAACAAACTAGAGAATTAAAAGCTAGATTAATCGCACAAGAAGAAGAATCAATGACATTAAAATTATGTTTGGCCCAAATGTGCCAACTAATGATCTCCTCAGGGATAAATATATCTCCTCCACAACTAACAGCATTGCAAAGATTATCACAGTCTAATTATTTAACGTTTCAAGGTACGCCAAATCAACAAAATAATGCCGAGATAATTGATCACCAAGCGAATAGACAAAACCACGGACCTAATTAATTATAACCTTTTGATTTTCTTCCAGTTGAAGCAATCAAGAAATTGAAAAATTTTTTAGATCGACAACCCTCTTCTTCGAAATCCTGTTAGTCAATAAATATTATTGACAAATGGAGATTCATATTCTAGAATTAAATAAAAAGTAGGGGATTGATGTGATCCAGGTTGTAGAAATTGGTATTAACGTTAAGAAGAGTTTTCACAAAATCCCTTTACCAATCAAGAAAAAACTTTTTACTTGGGTGGCAGCGGTTGAAGAAAGAGGACTTAACGAGGTAAGAAAAATACCTGGATATCATGATGAACCCTTAAAAGGTGATAGGCAAGGCCAGCGTTCTATACGTTTGAACAAGCAATGGAGAGCCATTTATAAAATTATCAATAAAAAGATTGAATTTGTACTTATCGAAGAGGTAACACCACATGACTACTAAGAAAACTTTATCTGCACGAAAATCGCTTAAAGATGTTCTTAAATCCTCTTTTGGTGAATTTATTAGAGATATCCGAGAATGTGATGAAATATCTCAAACTGAACTTGCTAAACGTATGCATGTGTCTCGTCAATTTATTAATGCAATTGAAAAAGACAAAGCTAATATTAGTTTGGAGATGGCTATTAAAATTGCTCGCGCCTTAGGTTATCCATACGAAGCCTTTATTGAAATATTTTTAAATGACATGTTAAGAAAATCTGGAATAAAAAAGGTTGTTCATCTTGAACCTAAAGCTGCTTAATTTTGTCTTGGCGAAATCGTAATAGCCATCGCACTTGGTTCAATCAAGCTTGTCCAGATTACAGAGACAGGATTCTATCTATTTAATTTATTATCCCCTACGGCCTAGCATCCACTTCCTTCAATTGCGGCACCAAATGCTGACGGCTCAACCCTAATGCCAACGTCAACGACCCCGCCACATAAATCGATGAATACGTCCCCACAATAATCCCAATAATCAACGCCAACGCAAATCCATGCAATAGCGCGCCTGCTAAGAAAAACAGCGCTAACACCACGGTCAACGTTAAAGCTGACGTCATAATCGTTCGGGACAAGGTTTGATTAATAGATTGATTCATCACTTCTAGTGCTATCGCTTTACGCATTTTACGGAAATTTTCGCGAACGCGATCAAAAATAACGATCGTATCATTCAATGAATAACCAATCACCGTCAGGACTGCTGCCAACGTAATAAGATTAAATTCAATATTCCAAAACGAAAAAATACCCAAAATGATGATCGGGTCATGAATAAGCGCCACTGTTGAACCAATCGCAAATCGCATATCAAACCGGAAAGCGATATACACCATCGTGCCTAGCAAAGCGAGCAAAATGGCGTAAATACTTTTGGTTGTCATTTCTTTCCCTACTGAGGGTCCAATATAATTGACTTGTTCCACCGTGGCAGAAGGTAATGCTTGCTTTACTTGCTCCACAATCGCTGCCTGCGCCTGATTACTCAACGCATCTGCCTTTTTATCTTTAGGCACCAACGTTACCAGCACATCTTTGGACGTACCATAACTAATCACCACTGCTTCGGGAAACCCACTTGCTTCTAAATTAGAACGAACTTGGTTTAAATCCGCTGCAGTCGGAAAGCTCAGTTGGATTTGCGTGCCACCTGTAAAATCCAAACCCCAATTAAGCCCATGAACTGCCAATGCTCCAATGGAAAATAAAAAGAGCACAATTGAACAAATAGCAGCCCATTTACGCTGGGCCATAAAATTAATAGTGGTGTTAGTTTTAAAAAATTCCATTGTCTCAGATCCCAATTGAAATATGTTTGAGTGAACGTCGGCCATAAATTAAATTTACTAGCGCACGAGTTCCCATAATGGCAGTAAACATCGACGTAATCACACCTACCGTCACCGTAATCGCTAACCCTTTTACCACCCCGGACCCCAAGCTGAAAAGAATCATCATCACAATCAAGGTGGTAATGTTAGCATCCAGAATCGTCACAAAAGCACGATCGTAACCAGCATGAATACTTGCTTGAACACCCAAGCCACGTCGGAGTTCCTCGCGAATACGTTCGAAAATTAAAACATTTGCATCGACCGCCAAGCCAACAGTGAGGACGATACCCGCGATACCCGGCAGAGTCAGCGTGGCACCCAACAAAGACAAAGCAGCCACAATTAAAACCAAGTTCATGGCAAGCGCGATATCAGCCAGTATGCCCATGACACCGTAATAAACCGCCATGAAAATCACCACCAATGCCATGCCAACTTCTACTGACAAAATACCTTTGTTGATATTTTGCTGGCCTAAGGTAGGACCTATTTGACGCTCTTCGAGGAAAGTGACTGTTGCAGGCAACGCCCCGGCACGCAACAGTAAGGCAAGTGTGCGCGCTTCATTTTGCCCACTTAACCCCGTAATTTGGAAATTATTTCCTAACGCACTTTGAATGGTAGCAACACTAATGATGCGACGCTCGGTTTGATAGGTGATAACTGTTTTACCATTTTCAGTTTTTGGCGTGGATTTCACTTCCACAAACACAACAGCCATCGGTTTACCAATGCTTTCTGCTGTTATCTTCGTAAACAAGCTATCCCCTGTCCCACCTAACCGCACTTGCACATTCGCCCGACCATCTTCACCAAAACCGGATGTCGCTGCCACAATCGAGGAACCACGCAACACAACTTGGTTCTTTAATAAAATCGGCTGCCCTTGCCAGGTATAAAGCCGCGTATCCGGCGGAGCAACACCTTCTTGCGTCACTGCAGAAGCATTATGGTCTACATCGACCATATGGAATTCTAAAGTCGCTGTTTTGCCAATAATATTCTTTGCTTGCGCCGTATCTTGAATACCTGGCAAATCCACGGCAATCCGATCTTCACCCTGCTGCTGCACTGTTGCTTCAGACACCCCTAGTTCATTCACGCGGTTACGCAGCGTATTCATTTCTTGATCTAAGGTATCTTGCTTAGCTTGAAAAACAGCGGGAGGCGATAAAACACCTTGCAAAATGAATTCCTCACCTTGCGTTTGTTTATTCCAAGTAAATTCATTATAGCGATGACTAACAAAATCATAGGCTGCATCACGTGCATCTTGCGTAGGAAATTGCAGGACGATTTCATTATTTGGCTGGCGATTAATCCCGGAATAACGAATCCGTTCATCCCGCAACGCTTGCCCGATGCCCCGTACATCGCCATCTATACGCTGCTGAAGGACAGAATTTACATCTACTTGCAGCAGGAAATGCACACCGCCACGCAAATCCAAGCCCAATCGCATTGGCATTGCACCAATAGATTTCAACCAAGTCGGCATAGCAGAAGCGAGATTTAAGGCAACCAAGTAATTTTCGCCCAAAGCTTGCTGAATGCGTTCCTTCGCTTTGAGCTGATCATCTGTCGAATAAAAACGGAATAGCGCGGTTTGATTTTGGAAAGAGTCTGCTTTGTACGTAATGCCCGCTTTTTGCAATACGTTTTTCACCGTATTAACCGTTTGATCATCCACCACAGTCGCATTCGCACCTTGAATCTGGACCGCGGGGTCATCCCCATACAAATTCGGTGCGGCATATAGAAAAGAACCTATCACCACTACTAAAATTAAAAGATATTTCCAGAATGGATAGCGATTGATTGAAGCTGCCATGAGCGATTACATCCTCGTTCAGTTATTCAAGTGATTTCAATGTTCCCTTTGGCAACACGCCGGCGACAGATGACTTTTGTATTACTATTTCCACATTATTCGCCACTGACAACAAAATATACTTATCCATCATTTTACTAATCCGACCTACTATACCACCCGCTGTGACGACTTCGTCCCCTTTTTCTAGCGAATTCAGCATCATTTGCTGTTCTTTGGCCCGTTTATTTTGAGGACGCCAAACAGCAAAATAAATGAAGACGAAAAAAATAACAAACATGACGATAAAAGAAATGCCGCCGCCTTGGGAAGCAGGTGCGCCTGACATGTCAGCCGCATACGCGCTTGAAATAAAAACACTCAAGAATTGATCCATCATGGGATACTACCTTTTGAGATATAAGAAAATGCATCGATTATAAGCGCTAATTAAGCACTAATCCACATCGCATCGCCGTAACTGTAAAAACGATAAGATTGAAGGACAGCTTCTCGATAGGCGCGCATAATATGACCATAGCCACCGAAAGCACATACTAATATTAGCAAGGTAGAACAGGGTAAGTGTAAGTTGGTGATAAGCGCATCCACACACTGGAAGTGATAGCCGGGATAAATAAAAATATTGGTTTCGCCGTGATAAGGCTCGATGGTGCCGCTTTGGCTTGCAGTTTCTAAGGCCCGCAAACTGGTCGTGCCAACAGCGATAACACGTTTGCCACTGGCTTTGGTGGCGTTTATTTTTTCACACAATTCAGGCGATATTTCCAAATACTCAGCATGCATTTTGTGTTCGCGAATGTCCTCGACACGGATAGGCGCAAACGTCCCAGCACCGATATGTAAAGTTAAATAAGCCATTGAAACATTTTTATTAGAAAGTTTTTGTAATAATTCATTATCAAAATGCAGGCCTGCAGTAGGGGCCGCAACAGAACCTTTTTGAGCAGCATACACCGTTTGATAACGCTCATAATCACTTTCCTCCGGCATACGTCGCATGTAAGGAGGAAGCGGAATTTGGCCCATGCTTTCGACTAATTCAAGCATGGTGCGATCTGTATGCGGGTAGCGCAATTCGTAGAATTGATTATGGCGATTGATGATTTCGAGGTAAACATTCGGCGGCAATAACAATTGCTCGCCGATACGTGGCGGTTTACTCACACGCACTTGCGCGAGCATGCGTTGATCATCCAGAATCCGCTCTACTAGCACTTCCACCTGTCCGCCTGTTGCTTTTTGACCAAACAATCTAGCGGGAATGACTTTCGTATCATTAAAAACGAGCAAATCACCAGGTTCAATAAGATCCAGAATGTCATAGAAGCGCCGATGAACAATCGAGCCCCATCTATCTAAACACAACAAGCGGCTGGCGCTCCGTTGAGCGAGCGGATAGCGAGCAATAAGCTCGATAGGAAGATCAAAGTGAAAGTCGCTTAATTTCATAATGGGTGATGTGTTGTAAGTAATATCTTAATAATACCGTTAGTTTTAGCTGATACCCGCGCTACCCCAAACTCGCTACAGTAGAATTGCTTGATAGTGTAACCCAGAGGAAAGATATGAAAAAGGAAAATGTCGTCGATCTTTTCGTCCAGCGCGATCAGCAAGCTGTTGACACCACTCCCCCGCCTTCGGGCATTAGTAAAGAATTGGAACAAGCGATACAACATCTCATTTATCGCTTGCGAGAGTTGGGGCCTATTCAGCGGTCAAATTAGTTATTTATGCGGCTTTATCCGATGGTAATTCGGCATAAATCAATAAAAGAGCTTGGCAATAAACCGAGTAGTAAAGCCGCGGAACCATTAATAGTAATAGCCGTTGTCATAGCGGGTGACAACTTCACCGGTAGATTAGCAGCGGTTTCAGCCGGTTCTTCGAAATACATGAGCATCACCACCCGTAAGTAATAGTAAGCCCCAATTAAGGCAAAAATGAGAGCCAAGACAGCAAGCCAGACGAGATGCGCTTGGATGAGGGCTTCTAATAAGCCTAATTTAGCAAAAAAGCCTACCGTGGGCGGAACCCCTGCCATGGAAAACATGAGCAATAACATCATGAAAGCAAGCCACGGATTGCGAGCATTTAAGCCGCGATAATCTTCTAACTTATCAAACTCAATGCCATCCTTACTCATTAAGGTGATCACAGCGAAAGCACCTGCTGCGACTAAAACATACGTGAAAATATAGAACATCGCAGCTGAATAACCATCCGTAGAATTGGGGCCTGCTAGAATACCCAGTAGAGTGTACCCAATGTGCGCAATCGAAGAATAAGCTAACATGCGTTTAAGGTTGGTTTGCGCAATAGCTAGAACATTTCCTAAGAACATCGAGAGAACAGCCATCACAATAAGCAACTGCTCCCAATTGGTGGATAAGCTTGGCATGGCTTGTACAAGAATGCGAACAGTAATAGCGAAAGCGGCTACTTTGGGGGCGCTTGCAATAAAAAGGGTGGTGGGCGTTGAAGCACCTTGATAAACATCTGGCACCCACATGTGGAAAGGTACTGCTCCAAATTTGAAAATGAGGCCGGCTAGCACAAAAATTAATGCGAGTAAGGGCACAATATCGTGGCGGTTTTGTAGCACTTGCGCGATCGTGTTCATTTGAATATTGCCTGTTACGCCGTACAAGATGGAAATACCATATAGCAATATGCCGGAAGCAAGACCACCCAAGACAAAATATTTCATCGCTGCTTCGGTAGCTGTATTAGAATCTTTATAAAGAGCAACCATCGCATACAGGGAAAGTGATAACAGTTCTAAGCCGAGATACACTGTCAACAAGCTATAAGCAGATGCCATCACCGACATACCGAGAACAGCAAATATACCGAGTAAATAATATTCACTGCGAGGAATATGACGAGATTTCAAATATGCTTGTGCATAAGCAAATGCAAAGAAGCTGAATAAATAAACAAATAATTTTGTTAAGACAGCTAATTTATCGACAATATAATGACCACTAAATGTAATCAGCATGTCAGCGTTAAATTGCGGTAGCGTTAAGAGGAAAGCAATGATCAAGCTCAATTGCACTAGTAAATACGTTACAATGCGATAACGTGCAGCGATATAGACATCGACTAATAAAATAATACACGCCATCGAGAGCAGAAAAATTTCCGGGAGTGCGGCAGAAAATTGTGGCATTGAAAGGTTCATTGTGGCATTTAACCTCGAAAAATAAGTTTATCCCCAAAGCGCTGCGCTATTCGCTGGCAATGTCGATGCTAGCTCAGGCGGGATGCTTTGTAATAGTAAATGTCCTATCGTTACACGTAATACCGTAATCAGTGGTTGTGGATATAAACCGATCCAGAGCACACCAATGGTGAGTAAAATATAATTCACTTTTTCAGTCCAAGTGATATCTTTGAAGGCAGCCACATGTTCATTTGCTATAGGCCCGAAGAAAACGCGTTTATACATCCAGAGGGTATAAGAGGCACTTAAGATTAAAGTAAGGGCAGCAAAAGCAGCGACCCAGAAATGCGTTTGGAAAGCACTCATGATCACCATGAATTCCCCTACAAAACCTGCTGTACCTGGCAAGCCGACATTGGACATAGCAAATAACATGAAAAAGGCAGCAAAAATAGGCATGGTTTGGGCAACGCCGCCGTAATCTTTAATTAATCGGCTGTGATTGTAAAAACGTTCAGCTAATAAGCCTACGCCTAAAAACATCGCTCCCGATCCAAATGCATGGGCCACCATTTGGATAACAGCACCTTCTAAGCTCATGTAAGCATCTTGTAAGGTGTGCATATGGGTGACGATTTCATACACCATGAAACACCCTAGAATGGCAAAACCCATATGGGCGATAGAAGAATAAGCGATGAGTTTTTTCATATCCGATTGCACAATGGCAATTAAGCCAATGTACACAATCGCAATTAAGGCTAGCACAATCATAGGGGTCGCAAATTCTTGGCAAGCAAGTGGTGTGATAGGCATGCTGAAACGTAAAAATCCGTAAATGCCTAATTTCAACATCAATGCTGCTAACACGACGGAGCCGCCAGCAGGTGCTTCCGTGTGAGCATCAGGTAACCAGGTATGGACTGGCCACATAGGCACTTTAACCGCAAAAGCAAGTAGGAAAGCAAAAAATAGCCATTTTTGAATCGTTAAGCTAAATGGCAGGGAGTAAAAGCTTTCTATCATGAAACTGCCGGTTTGATTATAAAGATAAATTAACGCGATCAGCATCAAGAGTGAGCCTAAGAAGGTAAAAAGGAAAAACTTGATCGAGGCATATGAACGATTGGCACTCCCCCACATGCCAATAGAGAGGTACATAGGGATGAGCATGCCTTCCCAGAAGACGTAAAACAAAATTGCATCCATGGCGCAGAATACGCCTACAATCATACCTTGCATGGTCAAGAAGGTCGCCATGTATTGCGCAACACGTAATCGAATGGCATGACAGCCAGCAATGACGACTAGCAAACCCGTGAAGTTAGTCAGGATGACCATGACAAGGGAAATGCCGTCTATCCCTAAGGCGTAATGCGTTTGATAAGCCCGAATCCAAAGATGGTCTTCCATGAATTGCATATCATATCGGCTGGGATCGAACGCTAAATATAAAGGGATACATAAAAGCAGATTGGTCACAGCCACGACCACCGCAATACCGCGGGCTACATTGGCATTTTTATCCCCACCCGTACACAGCGATAAGACAGCGCCAAGGAGGGGCAGCCAAATTAAAACAGAGAGAATGGGAAAATGGCTTAACATCTTAAAATCCCCCCACATACCAAGCTAAGAAAACAACCACACCCAAGATCATGGATAAAGCATAATGGTACACATACCCGCTTTGCAGACGGCGTGCTGTTCCTGCAAACCAGCTAATCAGCCTACCCGAACCATTGACACCGACGCCATCAATTAACTTGACGTCGCTCACGTCATAGAAAAGATGGCCCGTCTCTTGCGTACCGTGGACTAACACGATTTGATTAAAATCATCAAAGCCATATTTAGCCACTAAGATGCGGTAAATCCAGGCAAATCGTTTTTTGAAAGCAGTAGACCATTGTGGAAAAACGGCTGTGAATAACCAGGCCGTCAGAATTCCTGCTATTGCTAGCCAAAAGGTTAAGGTTTTGCCAGCCTCAAGTGCCATTAATTTCGCGCCGTGATAATCGACAGAAAGCTGGGTGAGAACATTATGTTCAGGTAAAACAAAAATCGTGTTGCCTAATAATTTGGATTGAGCAAATAACATGGGTTCGACTAGCACTTGCCCAATGATAACACTGGGAATAGCCAATGCGACTAACGGCATTAATACCACCATGGGTGATTCTTTAATATGGTCACGCCATTCTAATGCTACTCGTTCGTTGGTATGAAATGTCATAAACAAGGCGCGGAACATGTAAAGCGGCGTCACAAAAGCACCTATTAAGACACAGAAATAGGCGTAACGCGCACCTGGAAGCGTGCTTAATTTAACTGCTTCGATAATGATGTCTTTGGAATAAAAACCGGAGAAAGGTGGAATAGCACAGAGGGCTAATGTGCCAATGACAAAAGTTAAGTAAGTCACCGGGAGATAAGCCGCAAGGCCGCCCATTTTTCGCATGTCTTGCTCATGATGTAAGGCAATAATTACCGAACCAGCAGCCAAGAAGAGCAATGCTTTGAAGAAAGCATGCGTAATTAAATGAAAAATAGCTGCATCATAAGCTGAAGCACCTAACGCTACTGCCATATAACCTAACTGTGACAACGTGGAATAAGCAATGACGCGTTTGATATCGTACTGAACAACAGCAACTAAGCCCATGAAGAGCGCCCCCGTACCCCCTATCACTAAAATGAAGCTCAGCACCGCAGGTGAAAATTCAAAGAGAGGGGACATGCGTGCCACCATATAAATACCTGCCGTCACCATCGTAGCAGCATGAATCAAAGCGGAAATAGGCGTTGGACCTTCCATCGATTCTGGCAGCCATACGTGCAAAGGCACTTGCGCGGATTTACCCATCGCGCCGATAAATAAGAGTAGGCAAATCACTGTCATTAAGGGTGCCTGATAGTTAGGAAGAAGTGGCATCGTTTGATCAGCTAAAGCAGAAGCTTGACCAAAAACATCGGTATATGCCAAGGAACCGAAATACATTAAAATCGCCGCAATGGCTAGAATAAATCCCATGTCCCCAATACGATTGACAATAAATGCTTTTAAGCCTGCAAATGACGCGGATTCCCGTTTATACCAAAAACCAATCAGCAAATAAGAGACTAAGCCTACCCCTTCCCAGCCAAAAAAGAGAACTAAGAAATTATTTGCTAAAACCAGTACGAGCATGGAGAAAGTAAACAAAGAGACATAGCTAAAAAAATGTTGATAGCCTGGATCATCAGCCATGTAACCAATGCTATAGATATGCACCATAAAGGCAATGAATAACACCACCATAATCATCGTGGCACTTAAACGATCTAATAAGAACCCGACTTCAAAATGAGCAATGCCTGCGGTAGCCCAGGTATAAAAATTATCGGAAATAGCAGGATAGCCATCAATTACAAATTGTTTAAATAAATAACATGACAGGAGAAATGACATGCCCACGAGCGTCACAGCAATACGATGTGTCATCGTACGACCGAGTAGTTTGCCGAATAAGCCTGCTATAATTGAGCCTGCTAACGGTAGTAAGACCGTTACGAGTGCTGTCCAAAGAAGAAAATTATTCACGTTGACTACCCTTTTAACGTATCAAAATCTTGTACTTCAATTGTGCCGCGTTTGCGATAAAACACGACTAAAATGGCTAAACCAATCGCCGCTTCTGCAGCAGCAACGGTTAGCACGAAAAAGACAAATACTTGTCCGACGTAATTACCTAAAAAATAAGAAAATGCAACAAAGTTAGTGTTGACGGACAATAAAATTAATTCAATAGACATTAAAATCGTAATCATATTTTTGCGATTTAAAATAATACCGCCGATGCCTAAACCGAATAACAGTGCAGCGACAATTAAAAAATCAGTCAGTGATGGCATAATCAAGTACCTTGCTTAGGCTCGGGAGCCATTTTAATTAAACGCACACGATCTTCTGGCCGCACAGCAACTTGTGCGCTGGGGTTTTGTACTTTCCGTTTCACGGGGCCGCGGAAAGCTAATGTAATGGCAGCGATGATACCCGCGAGCAATAACACACCGGCGATTTCAAAGGGGTAAGCATAATCCGTATAAAGTAAGTCGCCTATTTGTTGAAGATTACTATAATCAGCAGGTTCCAGAGGGGGTGGCGGCATTTGTGTCATACCAAAATACGTAGGACCTACGCCCATGGCAATTAATCCTATCGTTAAGACGACCAGGATGAGACCGAAAGGTAAATAGCGAACGAAGCCTTCGCGTTTGGTTTCTCTATCAATATTTAACATCATGACTACAAATAAGAATAAAGTCATGACAGCGCCAACATAGACGAGTAGTAAAATTAAGGATAAAAATTCAGCGCGTAACATCATCCATAAACCCGCAACAGAAAAGAAAGTCACGACTAGGGAAAGTACACTGCGGACGGGATTGCGTGCAGTGATGACTGTCACAGCTGAGCAAATAGCGACGGCGGCGAAAATGTAAAATATAATGTGTATAGGTGTTAACATTTCAATTCACTCACTTAATATTTCTCATAATAGCTGTTAAAAACCTTCCTCTCTCATGCCAGCGAAAGCTGACAGTGCGTGTCATCGCGATGGATGTGTCATCCCGGCGCAGGCCGGGATCCACCCATCTTCATTACAAGCGTTTAAACTCTAGCTCTGGCATCGGAGATAAATTTCTCTGTGGATCCCGGCCTGCGCCGGGATGACACATCCACAGGATGACGCATTTGCCAGGATCACACATTTTTTTACTAACTTCCTGGCTACCAAGCTGTCGCTAGTATGATCCCAATTTTTTCTCATCTTAGCGATACTTCTCATCTTCTTTTCTATCCTTAGCAATTTGTTTTTCATATTTATCACCAATAGCCAACAATGTTTCCTTGGTTAAAATATTGTCCCCGCGCTCTCTAATATGAAAATCTCCCATGTTGGTCAATACAATGGAATCAACTGGACAGGATTCTTCACAAAGCCCGCAGTAAATACACTTAAACATATCAATTTCATACAACGTCGTCCGCCGAGAACCATCAGGGCGGGGTTCTGCATGAATCGTAATCGCTAAAGCTGGGCACACTGCTTCGCATAGTTTACAGGCAATACAACGCTCTTCCCCATTTGGATAGCGGCGCAAAGCATGGATACCACGAAAACGTGGGGAAACAGGGGTTTTCTCTTCCGGGAATTGAATGGTAAATTTTTTCTTCCAAAAATATTTACCCGTTACGCGCATCCCGACTAATAAATCCCACATCGAAAAACTTTTTACATATTGTTTTAGACGTTGCCACATGTTCGTCATCTCTAATTCTTTACGCAAACCATGGACCGATTTGCCATTGCACCGCTAAAGCGACCAAGGCAACCCATACTAATGTGAGCGGAATAAATACTTTCCAACCTAAACGCATGATTTGATCATAACGATAGCGGGGGAAAGTTGCTCTAAACCATAAATAGCAATACAAAAAGAAACAGACTTTCATGAATAACCAGATTGGACCCGGCACCCATGCAAACCAAGATTCAAGATACGGAATCCCTTGGAAGGGAGATAACCAGCCACCTAAAAAGAGGAGAGAAATTAAAGTGGAAATTAGCGTCATGTTGACGTATTCCGCGAAAAAGAATAACGCAAATGTGACACCCGAATATTCAACATGAAAACCCGCTACAATTTCTGATTCACCTTCCGCCACGTCAAAAGGCAAACGGTTGGTCTCGGCAATGCCAGCGACCCAATAGACAATAAAGAGCGGCAGCAAAGGTAACCAATACCAATGCCACAAACCTCCTTCCTGTTTGGCCACGATCTCTTGGAAATTCAAGGAACCCGCTGCCATCATCACACCAATGAGCGCAAATCCCATCGCAATTTCGTAAGAAATCGATTGCGCTGCAGCGCGTAAAGAGCCAAAGAGAGCATATTTAGAATTAGATGCCCAACCGGCAATCATGATGCCGTAAACGCCTAAAGAAGAAATGGCAAGCGTATATAATACCCCCGCATTAATATTAGCTAAGACAACTCCTTTATTAAACGGAATCACGGCCCAGCCAATTAAAGCAGTACTGAAGCTAATCAGAGGGGCAACGATAAATAAAAATCGGTTGGAAGCAGTTGGGACAATGATTTCTTTCGTCAATAATTTGATGGTATCCGCAAAAGGCTGCAGCATCCCACGTAAACCAACACGATTGGGCCCAATACGCACGTGCATGAAAGCAATCACTTTGCGTTCAAAATAAGTAAGATAGAGCACTACCACGATTAATCCCACGATCACCGCAATAATTTTCAATACAATGAGGGCAATAAAAAATAGTGTCTCTGTCATAGTTTCTTAATCTCTATCTCTCCAACTAAATCGCCTAATTCCCTCGTCGCACTAATCCCACCAGCAATCCAAGCAGCTTGTTTGGCAACACGGGGGTCGAGAATAATCGGTAATTCTATGCCGTTGGTATGCGGTTGTGATACTTGCACTCTATCGCCTTCTTGTACGCGAAGAGTAGAAGCTGTTTCAGGATGTAAGCGAAGAGCCGTCACCTCCCCTTCCATCGCCATTTGTGCTTTTTGTAATGGCATCGCACGCCGTACGAGGCTGTCGATAGCATAAAGCGGGATATCGCCGATACGAGAAAGCGCGGGGCCAGTTGCTAAAGAAAAATGGTCAGGGCGCGATAAAGTCTTCGTAATAGCGGGCATTTTTTCTACTAGCCCTTTTACTTCATGCTTAATCTCTTCAGAACTTTCGTAATTAAAACCTTCTAAATGTAAGAAGTTACCTAATACGCGCAATATCTTCCAAGCCGGACGGGAAGAGCCATACCCAGAGGATACGCCATGGAAACTTTGCCATTCGCCAGCTGCATTGATATAGGTGCCTGACGTTTCAGTGAAAGCAGCCATGGGTAAAATCACATCGGCATGGGCGTCTAATACGGCGTTTCGATACAGGGAAATAGCAATCGTAAATTTCGCTTGCTGGAGAGCACGAACGGCATGAGCTGCGTTGGCGCAATCGAAGTCAGGTTCAACATTTAAAAGTATGTAACCTTTGCGTGGCTTTTCTAACATTTGATAGGCATTCAAGCCATGATGATGAATTTCTTCACCCCCTGCATGACGATGGGGAATAGCACCTGCTAACCAACCACCGGCTGAATTCGCACCCTCTGTCATCACACTGACAGTGGCATTGGTTAAGCTAGCTAACCGCTGTGCTAAATAACGGATAGCAGAAGCGTGCGGGTGGTGAAGCGTGGATGCACCTAACAATAGACATACTTTTTGTTTGCCTTGTAGCTGATCAGCGATCGCTTTTGCTGCGGCATCAGCAGGGACATCGTTAAATTCAGGCTGAATCGCATTGATGATAGCAGCTAAAGCAGCAGGCATGGCATGAGGGGCAATAATGTGCTTAGCTGCAAGCTCAAAATTAAAATCATAATCCACTGAATTGACAGCCATGATCTTCGCGCCTTTCAAGAAGGCTTGACGTATTCGCAAGGCAGCAAGTGGTTGTTCTTTGCGTAGGTTAGAACCAATCAGTAACACTGCATCGCATTGTTCAAGTTCAGCAATGCTTGCCATCGCTAATCCAGGAAAGGCTGGTAGGGAAGCTTGATCACCTGTATCAATTTCACGTAAGCGATGATCAATATGGGGACTGCCTAAGGCACGGATAATTTTTTGTAATAAATAAAATTCTTCTGTCGTCGAATTGGGTGAAGCTAATGCACCGATTTTATCCGCACCGTGTTCAGCAACCACATCATGCAAACCAGTAGCTGCTATTTCTAAGGCTTTCTGCCATTCTACGACTTTCCATTCACCATTTATTTTTGCTAACGGTTCTTCTAAGCGATCGTTGTGATAAAGACCGGTATAGCCAAAACGATCACGATCCGCTAACCATGTTTGGTTGATCCCTTCATTTTCGCGCGAGACGACCCGCATCACTCTGCCATAACGCGTATGCACATACAGATTCGAACCAATGCAATCATGAGGGCTCACACTGGGTGCTTGGTCTAATTCCCAAGGACGTGCGGTAAAACGATAAGGCTTAGAGGTCAGAGCACCCACGGGACAAAGATCAATGATATTGCCGGATACTTCTGACGTCAGGGCTTGCTCGACAAATGTTCCAATTCGAGAATGTTCACCCCGATTGACATCACCCATTTCAGGTAATCCCGCGATTTCAATACCAAATCGCACGCAGCGGGTGCAATAAATACAACGGGTCATGTCGGTGGAAATTAACGGGCCTAGGTTTTGGTCTTTGATGGAACGTTTGCTTTCGTCATAGCGTGATTTCCCAGAACCATAGCCCATGGAAAGATCTTGTAATTCGCACTCGCCCCCTTGGTCGCAAATAGGGCAATCGAGCGGATGATTAATTAATAAAAATTCCATCACAGCGCGTTGCGCTTCAATGGTTTTTTGAGACTTGGTAAAAATCCTCATTCCTGATGCAACAGGCGTAGCACAAGCAGGCAGCGCTTTAGGGGATTTTTCGACTTCCACTAAGCACATGCGACAATTAGCAGCAACGGTCAAATGCTTGTGATAGCAAAATCGCGGAATATAAATACCCGCCTCATCAGCCACTTGAATCACCATTTGATTCGGCTTTGCTGTTAATTTTTTTCCGTCTATTTCTATAACAATATCGGCCATGCCTATGCTCACTCAATTAGTTTAACAACACTCTGGTAAACACTTACCATGTTCGACATGGTAAACAAATTCATCGTAAAAATGTTTTAAACAACCGCCTACTGGCCACGCTGCCGCTTCACCAAATGCACAAATGGTGCGCCCTTCAATATTTTTGGCAGCATTGCGAAGCGTTTCGATATCAGCCATTGTCCCGCGTCCGTTTGCAATATCACGGACTAATCGATATAACCAACCCGTCCCTTCGCGGCAAGGGGTACATTGTCCGCAAGATTCTTCCATGTAAAATTTCGAAATGCGTTTAAGTAAATGAACGATGCAAGTGGTTTCATCCATGACAATCACCGCGCCAGAACCTAAACCTGAACCGGCTTTTTGTAGGGAGTCAAAATCCATGGTTAAAGACATCATGATGTCTGCCGGTAAAATCGGCATGGATGATCCGCCGGGAATAACGGCCTTTATGCGATGACCATGACGGATGCCCCCGGCCATCTCGAGTAAATCTTTAAATGGCGTGCCCAAAGGGATTTCAAAATTACCTGGCTTATTGACATGTCCTGTGACAGAAAAAATTTTAGTCCCACCATTATTTGGCTTGCCTAACCCTAAAAACCACTCTGCTCCTTTTTCTAAAATCACAGGCACAGAGGCATAGGTTTCGGTGTTATTAATGGTAGTCGGTTTACCATACAGTCCGCGGGCTGCAGGAAAAGGGGGTTTGAATCGCGGCCAGCCTTTTTTACCTTCTAATGACTCCATCAATGCTGTTTCTTCACCGCAAATATAAGCACCTGCACCTAGGTGAGTGTACAATTCAAAGTCAAAACCTGATCCTAAAATATTCTTACCAATTAACCCTGCTTCACGTGCTTCTTTTAATGCCGCTTCAAACCGTTCATACGGTTCCCAATATTCGCCGCGGATATAGTTGTAACCAACTGTTGCGCCCATGGCATAAGCACCAATCGCCATGCCTTCAATCAGTTGATGGGGATTGAAGCGCAAAATATCCCGATCTTTACACGTACCGGGCTCCCCTTCATCGGAATTACAAAGAATATATTTTTGACCTGGCATATCACGGCGAATGAAACTCCATTTTAGGCCAGTGGAAAACCCTGCGCCACCTCGACCACGCAAAGCGGATACTTTTACTGCTTCGACTATTTTCTCTGGCGGAATATTTTCACGGAGAATTTTTTTCCATTGCTCATAACCGCCTATACTGGTATAGGCAGCTAATGTCCATGGTTTATCCAGTTTTAATGTGCGAAAACAGACTTCATTTTGCATTGCTTATGATCTCATCAATTTTTTCTGGGGTGAGATTTTCATAATATTTTTTACCGATGTAACAAACAGGTGCACTCACACACGCACCTAAACATTCCACTTCTTTCAAGGTGAATTTTCCATCGGGTGTCGTTTCGTTCACCTCAATACCTAATCGCTGTTTGAATGCCTCGAGCATTTTTTCTGCGCCGTTTAGCATGCACGAAATATTCGTGCAAAAACCAATGATATGCTTACCAACAGGCTGTAAAAAATACATGCTATAAAATGTCGCGACTTCATACACTGCAATCTTAGACATACCTAAATAATCAGCCACTGCATCCATTAATTCGACGGTCAACGAACCATTATTTGCATCTTGTACCAAACGCAGCGCTTCTAATATGCCGGATTGTTTTTGATCCGGGGGATAACGCAAAACCCATTGATCAATGCGTTCACGAATCTCTGGCGATAAAAGGGTGGTAGTTTGTTCTGTCATCGGTCAATCTCGCCAAATACGATATCTAAACTCGAAAGCACAGCCACAACATCAGCAATCATGTGGCCGCGAATTAATTCATCTAATCCGGCTAAATGCGGAAAACCGGCTGCCCGTACTTTTAAGCGGTAAGGCTTGTTCGCGCCATCGGAAACCAAGTAGACTCCAAATTCACCTTTAGGATGTTCAATCGCTGTGTACACTTCCCCTTCCGGCACGATGTAGCCTTCGGTCATATTTTTAAAATGGTGAATTAAAGCTTCCATACTCGTTTTCATCTCAACACGAGAAGGAATAGCGACTTTGTAATCATTAATCATGGTGGGACCAGGATTATTGCGCAGCCATTCGACACATTGACGAATGATGCGATTGGATTGTCGCATTTCATTGACGCGTACTAAGTAACGATCGTAGCAATCGCCATTTGTGCCAACTGGGATGTCAAAATCAAGGCGATCGTACACTTCGTAAGGCTGTTTTTTGCGTAAATCCCATGCCACCCCGGAACCACGTAGCATTGGGCCCGTGAAGCCAAGTGCGATAGCACGTTCAGGGGAAATGACGCCGATATTGACAGTCCGTTGTTTCCAAATGCGGTTATTTGTTAGCAGTTCTTCATATTCATCCACACAGCGAGGAAAACGTTCTGTGAAAGCCCAAATAAAATCGAGCAAGGATCCTTGGCGTATTTCATTCATTTCCGCCACTTCCTTAGCGCTATGCCATTTTGATGGTTTGTATTGCGGCATTTTATCAGGCAAATCGCGATAAACACCGCCTGGACGATAATAAGTGGCATGCATACGCGAGCCGGATACGGCTTCGTAACAATCGAGCAAATCTTCGCGTTCACGGAAGCAATAGAGGAAAACAGCCATACCACCGTTGTCGAGGCTATGGGCAGCTAGCCAGAGTAAATGATTTAACAACCGGGTGATTTCATCAAACATCACGCGGATATATTGCGCACGAATAGGGGGAGTAATGCCGATCAATTTTTCGATAGCGAGGACATAGCCGTGTTCATTACACATCATGGACATGTAATCAAGACGATCCATGTAACCTATGATATGATTAAACGGCTTACTTTCTGCTAATTTTTCTGTTGCGCGATGTAACAAACCCACATGAGGGTCAGCACGAACAATCGTTTCACCGTCAACTTCTAAAATTAATCGCAATACACCATGTGCGGCGGGATGTTGAGGGCCGAAGTTAAAAACATAATTCCGAATTTCTGGAGCAATTGCTGTCATTTTATGGTGCCCTCCCCTTTTCCATTCTCCACCAGATACCGATTATCATGGCGAATCACTTTCGGCTCTAACACACGCTGCATAATGCTGACAGGTTCATACACCACCCGCCTTAAAGCCGCATCATAACGCACTTCCACTTTGCCGATTAAAGGAAAATCTTTACGAAATGGATGACCTGCAAAACCATAATCCGTCAAAATACGACGTAAATCAGGATGGCCACGGAATAAAATACCGAATAAATCGAATGCCTCGCGTTCAAACCAATTAGCAGCGGGCCAAATTTCAGTGACAGAATCCACTATTAATTCTGCATCATCTGCTAAATGTACTCGTAACCGTAAGCGGTGATTACGCGTGAGTGATAATAAATGATAAACCACTGCAAAACGCGTGGGCTTAGCGGCGGTATCACGTACCCAGGTATTCGTGACACCCCGAGAAAAACCAGTTCTCGTCGTCGATTCCGTTTGCCAACCGTCTAAACCATAATGCAAATAATCAATACCACAGACATCTACTAATAATTTGAAATCAAACGCAGGCTCATCCCGTAAGGCGCGACAAAGATCAAGCAAATGCACTGGCTTCACAATGACAGTGACTTCCCCTAAAGCCGTTTGTGTTTGTTCAATCCATTCTGAAAAGCGTGAAAGATCTAACATCACTTACCTCTAGCGCTCAATTTTTTTATTACGCTGAATCTTCTTTTGTAATTGAATGACACCGTACACTAATGCTTCTGCTGTTGGTGGGCAGCCGGGAACATAGAGATCCACTGGCACAATACGATCACATCCTCGCACGACTGCATAAGAATAGTGATAATAGCCACCCCCATTGGCACATGAACCCATGGAAATCACCCAACGTGGTTCTGCCATTTGGTCATATACCTTACGGAAAGCGGGCGCCATTTTATTGCACAAGGTGCCCGCTACAATCATCAAATCTGATTGCCGGGGACTAGGACGAAAAATCACGCCGAAGCGATCTAAGTCATAACGAGAAGCTGCTGCATGCATCATTTCGACGGCACAACAGGCTAAACCAAAACTCATCGGCCAAAGTGACCCCGAACGCGCCCAATTGAAAATGTTTTCAACTGACGTGAGGTAAAACCCTGGTTTGAGTACATCACTTATTCCCATTCTAGGGCTCCTTTTTTCCATTCATAAATAAAACCAATGGTGAGTAAGCCTAAAAAGATTCCCATTGCACTCATGCCAAACCAGCCTAAGTGGCGGAAAACCACGGCCCATGGCACTAAGAAAGCGGTTTCTAAATCGAAAATAATAAAAAGAATGGCAATGAGATAAAAACGCACATCAAACGGTGCACGCGCATCATTAAATGCTGGAAAGCCGCATTCATAAGCAGACAATTTTTCGGGATCAGGACGCTTAGGGCTTAAAAGATAACCCAAGGTCGGCGCAATGAGGCCTATGATTAAGCCGATAGCCATGAAGATGAGAACTGGTAAGTAATTTTGTAGCAACGCCATCTCCTTACATCGCACATTGAACATATCATTTATGCCGACGGACGGACTCGAACCGTCACAGCTTGCGCCACTACCACCTCAAAGTAGCGTGTCTACCAATTCCACCACGTCGGCTTTGTTTATTTTCTAACCGGTATCTCACTCGGTAATGTTTTCTGTTCTCCATTTGTCACTGGCGAATGGTTAGCCGGCACGGCAGGAATGGGAAGAGCCGGCACGACGACTGCCTTTTCTTGTTTCATCGCTTGCGTCGCAATATAGTTCAACGCAATACTGGTTAAAAAGAATACTGCTACGAAACCAATGGTAAGTCTAAATAAAAATGAACCGGAACCCCGACTACCAAATACCGTCTGCGAAGCACCGCTGCCAAATGCTGCGCCCATGGTCGCACCTTTACCTTGCTGTACGAGCACTAAAGCAATGATGCAGACAGCAATGAATACGTGTATTAAAAAAATAAATTGGTACATTACTTGGGTACCTCAGCACAAATCTTCAAAAAACTCTCCGCGGACAGTGATGCACCGCCAATTAAACCACCATCAATATCGGGCATGGCCAAAAGTGATGCAGCGTTATCTGGCTTCATGCTGCCGCCGTAGAGTATACGCATTGTGTTGGCTATATCAATATGATTTTGCGAAATAAGCTGTCGAATGAAAGCATGGACGGCTTGTGCTTGTTCTGGCGTCGCGGTTAAACCCGTGCCGATAGCCCATACTGGTTCATATGCGATCACTGCTTCGCGAAATGCCTCAATGCCAGCCAACTGAATCACACTTTGCAATTGGTCGGAAATCACGCGTTCGGTGTCACCGCGTTCTCGTTCGTCTTTGGTTTCGCCTATACATAAAATGGGTTTTAAGCCTGATGTCACCGCTGCTTTAAATTTTTCTGCGACTAAGTTGAGATCTTCATGAAAGAGCGTGCGGCGTTCAGAATGACCAACGAGTACATATTGACATCCGATCTCCGTCAGCATACACCCTGACACTTCGCCTGTAAATGCACCTTGGGTGCCGAGGTAAAGATTTTGGGCGCCGAGTTGGATAGAGGTGTGAGATAGAAGGTTATGAACGTAATCGAGATGGACAAAGGTGGGGAGAACCAGAATTTCTGCGTGAGGATAATGCGGTGCACCGTGTTTGATGCCATCAATAAGTGACTGGATTTGGCTCTTCGAGCCATGCATTTTCCAATTGCCTGCGATAAGAGGTTTACGCACAAAAACCGCCCTGGTTAATGATCGAGGCGGTGATTGTAAACGATGGGGAGGAAAGTGTGCAATGAGAATTGGATTAAAGCGAATCCGGCCATTGCATCATAGCATGCAACACCCGAAGAATTTCCACATATCCTTCTTTCACTCGATAAGGCACGATATAAGGTGTACCACTAATAATCAATTCGCGGGTCCCTATTACCCTTCCCACTCGGCCCATTGCTGGATGGTCGATTAAGACTTCAACAGACTTGATAATTTTCAGCACAATTTTAATAGCTGCGTAGGGATTATCGTGAGCAATATATTCTTCCACTTGTTTTAAATTTCGTTCAGCGCCTTTTGTCCATCGAATTCGCACGCTTTTTCTCCCACTGTTTTACAATATTCCTATGATCCACTAGCTGACCTGCATTTGCTTCCTTAATCCCTTTTTTAATTTCGTTAATTTGCCACTCTTGCGTTTTAAGATATTCGCTAATGGCTTCAGCAGCTAAAAAAGATCTACTCCGATGGGTAAATTCTGCCAGTTTATCTAATCGTGATTTAAGTTGATCATCTAATCGAACAGTCATCGTGGTTGAAGTCATGTGGTTTTCCTTTGATGTGTTGCTATGTACACATTCTAGCACAATAGAAGAACAACCACTACGGTGTTGGAGCTACCCTCAATTTACTCCTAATCTCATTCTCTACCTCTTCAACTTGCTTTGATAAAATAGCAGCTTTTTTTACAATATCATCATAAATTTTATTCATATGTTTAGCTGTCTCATCCTCACCAAATTGTTTGAGGGGTAAATTATCTAAAGCGCAAGCTGTTTTCAGATTTTCTATTTCTTTTTGATAATTTTCTAATAACTGCTGACCGTCTCCTCCATCTCGTTGCAATCCTGCTACTTCTTTTTTCACTGTATCCAGGGCACTTTTTATTCCTTCAGCATTTTCATCTATTCGGCCATGAAGGTCTTCTAATTTATCTTTCGCCCCCTCTAACGTTTCATTATTAGGATCAAAAGAAAATTGAAGATTAGTGGTTCCCGCTTTCAATGCTTGCGTTAAAATAGGAGATCGTATCTTCACATCACTGATACTTTCTATGACTTGCTTCTTGACGCCCTCTGCTAATTTCGACACCTTTTGAGCATCCGATTGAACGTTCTTGCTCTTATTCTTTATCACTTCATCACTTGCTGATTCGAGAGCGGGGTGACGCATTAATTTATTGACATCCTTCAAGGGGGTATGGATGTTTTCTATTAAGTCTTTATAATCTTTCTTTTCAGCATCTGTACTTGGCGGCGAGTTTTTAAACTTGTCTTCTATTCTTTTGATAGCCTTCTCTGCTTTTCCAGTTGCCGCAGCCGCTTCATCCAGGGCTGTTTTGATCTTATCAGGATCATCCGTTTGCAATGCCGTTGATAAATTTTTATGGGCATTGCTTAAAGCATCTTTTGAAATATTTGATTGAGATTTAATATCCTCTGCTGTGGCTTTTTCAAGCGCTTCATGAAGTGCTGTATTTTTTCTTAGGGCTTCTTGCGATTCCTTTTCCATTTCCCTTAATCTTGTAGCCCATTCAATTTCCTTCTGTTTGCGAGAATTAAGCGCAAGGTCTAATCTTGCTCTAGCCTTTGGTCCGAGTCTTATAGCAATAGGAATGCCTTCTTGTTCTGTCATCTCCTTTGCTACGTCCAACATATTTTGAATAGCTTGAAGTTCGATTAATCCTACGCTGCTCTCTGCATTCGGAAAATCGATCACTAACCGATTTTCCCCCATTCCTGCCGCATAACCGCGATAAACTTCACGCCATAAATCTTTATGTAATTCTTTCTCTGTTACCGGATCCGCGTACTGCACGGGTGTAATACCATTTCCATCGACCCGAAACTTGAAAGAATCTTCCGTTTTCGCGCTGGCTGTGACTGACCAAGCCGACTCATCTGGCGAATTCGGATCGGCCCCACTCCACTTTCGTTTCAGCATTTTTGCTTTTGCTGATGCAGGCGTCTTACCGTATCGAATTTCATAAAATCCTGGCTCTAATACTTTATGTAGCCTAAGATCACCCGACAAACTCGCCGTGGAAGCATTCTTGTCCTTATCATATTTTGGATCATCATCTAAGCGATACCAAAAAACGTCTTCGCCCATCTGTTTTCTAATGCTGCTAGCAATAAGGCGAGGGGAAACAAATTTCATAAACGCTTCTCGCTGCTTAGCACGTTTTTCTTGTTCCTCTTCTTGTGCTGGTGATGGCGTATTGGTTGCGCTTGGCCTTACGGAAGTCATTGGTTAGTACCTTCTTTATGAAAACAAAAATAGCAATTGTTTATATTATGATTAAAATTCATTAAGCCTTTCTTAAATTATACTCTAAATTAGAGGTTCTCCAGCTTAAATGAACTCATTGTTCCTCTCGTATCGCGATAAATCCTCATCTCTTTAAAAGTAGGGTCAAAATGCAATATTTCCAAGTGCTTATCATATTTATCGCCTATCAATTGTAGCTCAACCCAGGCAGCACGGATCATTTTTTCAAAGCCAGCAAATTCGATCACCCACCCCCGCTTATACACTTCTCGCGCCATGGCACGGGCAGTTTGTAAGGCATCGACGAGAGTACGTTCTTGCGAAAATAAATCTTTTGGCGTGGTAACGAGACAACTGCCGCGATCGTATACGTTGTAATGAGGGCTCGCCCCTTCCAGGTGGAGGAGATGTTTTTCACCAGCTGCATCGAGATTGAAAGCATCCCAGATGGTTAAGCTTGCCCAGCGTTCCAGCAGATAGTAAATATCTGCTGTTGTTATTGGCCTTCCATACAGCTCGCTGAGGTCGGGGATAGGTAAGTTTTTCTCTAGCGCTTCCCATACTTCTGCTTTGCTTCGATCGGCGTATTCTGCAGCTGATGTTATTAAGCTGGGTTTGATGGTTAAGACAAAACGAGCCTGAATGGAACCCGCTTCATTTTCAGCGGTGAGGATAATTTCGTAATTGCCTGCTGTGCCTTTTGCTGGAATACCCGTGATGATACCGTCCGTGGTACATATCAACCCTCTTGGCAGCGGTTGGCCGCCTCCCAGCTCTGCTTGAAAACGAGGGGGGCTTGAGCCTGCGGGAGATTGAATGAAATCTTTTAAATTAAAAGGGCCATAAGCAGCTTGTTCGTTAACGACTTGGGCAGGAATGGATTTGACAATGATGGGTGCGGGCATAGCAATGGATTCCCCTTCTGGAAATTATTTAATTATATACCCACTCATAAATCTCCACGCTAGTAGTAGGGCACTTAAAACATTTACTTCCGCATGCCGGCTTCTTCATACACTGGCGTACTTTTCCCTTTCGTATCCAATGCGACAACATACATCGCAATGTTTCTGCCTCCACATTAAACACAGCACAAAGACTTGCCAATGAAGCCATGCGGGTTTGCATTAAATACGTTTTGATAGCTAATAAGCTCATGCGGTCGCTCCTGCTAAGGCGGGACGGTGTGGGCGGTTTGCATACCATTGCATCAGCATGATGGTGCCGAAGAAAAAGCTTAAGGACGCGAGGATCCATAATGAAGAAGAAAGAGGATGATGGATCCAGGTGGCAGCTTGATAAAACAAGACAGCAACGGCATAGGCGACACCCGTCATCCAGAAGACGGAAAATATCGACCAGCCGCGATGGAGTTCGCGCAGCATCACAGCGGTGGTGGAAGCGCAGGGGAAATAAAGTAAGACGAAGAGGAGATAGGCGAAGGCGCCGACTTGGCCGTCGAAGCGTTGGTACATTAAACCGTAGACGCCTTGATCGACTGCTGTGGAAGGTGCTTGGGCGAGGACGGGGTTGCGGAAGGCATCGCCTAATTGGGCGAAATTATCGGGGATGGAACGCCAGGCATCATGTAAGCCTGCCCAGAATTGGAATTGATCCCCACTCCCTGCTGCAGCGAGATGGCCCATTTGGGTGTACAAGGTGTTTAAGGTGCCGACGACGACTTCTTTCGCCAAAATACCGGTGACTAATCCGACGGTAGCCGGCCAATTGTCTGTATGTAACCCCATCGGTGCGAAGAGCGGAGTGACCCATTGGCCGATGGTGGAGAGTAAAGAGTGCACGTCGCCGTCGCCGGTGTTCATGGTGCCGTCGAGATTAAGGGTGTTGAGAACGCCGATTAAAACGCAGATTGGTACGATCAGTTTGCCGGCGCGGAAGACAAAGCCTTTTAGCCGCTGCCAGGCGTGCAGGCACAATGTTCTTAAGCGAGGAAGATGGTAAGGAGGCAGCTCCATCACCAGCGGGGAAGGATCGCCTTTTAATAAGGTTCGGCGCAGCATGAAGCCTGTTACAACGGCCATGAAAATGCCGATGAGATAGAGGGCGAAGACGACATTTTGACCGCCGCGAGGAAAGAAGGCGGTGATAAAAACGGAATAAATGGCTAGACGTGCGCCGCAGGACATGAAAGGCGCCATCATGATGGTGAGAATACGGTCGCGTTTATTTTCCAATGTCCGCGCAGCCATGACGGCGGGAACATTGCAGCCGAAACCAACAATCATGGGGACAAAAGCTTTGCCGGGTAAACCGAGGGCGCGCATAAAACGGTCGATGACGAATGCGGCGCGGGCCATGTAGCCGGAATCTTCTAGCAGGGAGAGGAATAAAAATAAGCTGCCGATGACGGGAATGAAAGTGACGGTGGTATTAATACCTTTACCGACACCGTTAGCTAACAGCACGGTAAGCCAAGTCGGCGCACCGTGACTTGTCAGCCAATAGGCAAAACCGTCGACGAAAATAGTTTGACTGCCGATATCGAAGAAATCCTGGAAGGCGCCGCCGATGTTGAGAGAGAACAAAAATAAGAGGTACATCATGGCGAGAAAGATGGGAATGCCTAAAATGCGATTGAGGACAATGTTATCGATATAGGATGTCCACGTCGTTTTGATCTCTTTTCCGCGGGTGAGACATTGCTGAAGAATGTGCTGGATAAATTGATAACGTGTTTCTGCGATTAGTATATCCGCATCTTCCTCCTCTATCTGCTGAATACGGTGCTGTTCTGCCTGCACTTTTTCTAAAACGTCAGCCGCTACCTGGCCACGCACGTAAACATCATCTTCCAACACCCTCACTACCTGCCATGGGTTCACGTGCAGTGAACGTATTGCCGCTATTGCTTCTTGAATAGCCGCTGGATAAGACAATTGCTTAGCCCCGCTCTCCGTCACCCGATACCTTACAATCGCCTGCTTTAACTCCGCTACCCCGCTTCCTTTACTCGCTTCTAACGCAATCACCGGGCAACCCAATTCCTGGGACAACTTCACCTTATCAATCTGAATCTGCCGCGTCCGGGCAACATCCATCATGTTAAGCGCGAGGATAACAGGCGCCCCCATTTCGACGAGCTGGGTGGTGAGGTAGAGATGGCGTTCAAGGTTGCTGGCATCAACGATGTTAATAATGATATCGCTCTGATGGCAGAGGATAAAATCACATGCGATACGTTCATCAATGGCTGCGGTTTCGCAAGCCAAGGTGAGAGAATACACCCCAGGCAAATCAACGACTTCAACGGTCATTGATTTTTCTGTAAAATATCCACTTTTCCGCTCTACCGTCACCCCCGGCCAGTTCCCTACGCGTTGGCGGGCGCCGGTTAAGGCGTTGAATAAAGTGGTTTTTCCGCAATTAGGATTGCCCACTAAGGCAATAGAAAGTGCTGCCTTTTGTGCAGGGATGGTTTCCTCGCAGCAAGAATGGGGTGTTGAGCAGCAGGACTTCATTTTTTCACTTCCTCTATTTGCAGCATGTTCGCTTCCATTTTTCTGAGGCTTAAGGTAAATCCGCGGACCAGGATTTCGATAGGGTCACCGAGCGGGGCCATGCGTAAGACGGTGAATTCGGTGCCTGGGATTAATCCCAGGGAGATCAATTGCTTACGGTAGTTTTTCTCGCCAGACCCGAAGGAGCGGATGCGGGCGATTTGGCCTATTTTTAATTCGGAGACTTGCATGGTATGGTGGTAGGTCCTTGTTTTTTTATGGGTTTAGTATGAAGGGAATTGGGGTGGGTGTCAATATTAATGAGAATTATTCTCATTTAAGGGTGGGTGGGGGAAAATGGTTTATAATTTAGGTGATAGTTGTTAAGTTGGCAGGATTTAAGCGAAATTTAAGAAGATTAGGATATAGTTATTATATGTTACTACTACCATAAAAACTAAACGAAGAGTGGCGAGGTTATCAAAGATGGGGAAATATAAAATTAAACAAGTGAGACAGGGTGCTAATGATCTCGCCCAGCAGGCTCAACATCTCAAAGACAACGGTTTCTCTTCTGCTTCCTGGAAGAGGACTATCACCCTTTTAGAAAGTCATTATGACCTTTATAAGGCTTTTGATGCTAATTTTGATAGCAGCAGTGTAAAAAATACAGACAAAGGCCCTGCACAAAAGTCATTTATAGAATCCTATAAAGCTTTATATGAGATTCTTAGTCAAAAAAAAGGTCCAGTATATTTTATTCCATATAATCAGGATGCTCTTCAAAAATGCACTAATCATTTAAACCAAATATATATAAATTTAAATAAAAAACCCTCTGAAGATGTATTGAAACAAGCTGCTATTTTTTTACCATTCTATGAACCACTTTACAACGAGTGCAAAGAGATCCTTAAAAAAAATACAAAGACTGAGGATAATAATCCCAGCACAGTTTCAGAAATTAAACTTAAAAATTTTCAATCATATTATCTCCTTACCAAGGAATCTCTTGACAACTATCGTAATCATCTGAGTAAGGTAAAAGAGACAACAGACGAAATAACACAAAAAACCCAAGCAAAAAACCAGGAATTCTTAAGCCATATTAACATTCAGAATGTTAATATTCTTATAGAGGGAGAGGAAGAATTAAATCAAGAACTCGCCAATTTAGAAGAGGAACAGAAAAAAGCACAGCATGCCGACATTGAAAGAAATCTCGCTGAGCTCAATGAAAGTGTGGAAAATCATTTTAACATCTATGCGCAACTATTAAGCTCAGAAGCTTCACCAACCATTCGTTCTTATGTTTCGAAAAATCTTGCTGAATTGATAAGTTATGGTGCTCAATTAAGAAGCTTCAGGATTTCTTATTCAGAATTTAGCGAGAACTATAAGGAACTCAAATCATCTGCTTTATCTTCTGCTGAGAAAGATAAGCAATTAGCTAACTTGATGGACAAAATTAATCAGCACAAAGATGAATTCCAGAAACTCGCAACAGAACTCAGTGAGTTTCAAAAGAAAGCACAAGTGAGCACTAATAATCAGCAAACCTCTAATCCAGATACACAAACAATGAAGGTAATAGAATCTGAGCAAAAAAGAATTCAAACATCATGGAAGAAAGCAACTGTAAGTGATCCATATAGTTCTATAGGGACGCAACCATCAACTACAAAGCCTAATCCATCAACAGCGCCCCAGAGTAGCTCTCCTTATAGCATGCCTCCTGAATTTAAAGACATTGCTGATACAAACCCCCTAATAAGTACGCCTTACGCTCGCATGCCAACATCTTCAAAGACAACACCAGAAAAGATAACTTCTCCTGCCCGTCCTACACCAGTCGATCGTGCCATTTATTCAAATATACCTAATACCTCTCAACCTGCGCAGGAAACTCAGACAAACCAGATTTCAGCCGAAGAAGTAGCGCTATATGAGGCAATCTCGGATAAAATTGATCAGTGCACAAATGATTCCCGTAGCATTGATAAAGATATTAAAGATTGCCTGGCTATTATTGACGAATTTAACAAAAGAACCGACCTTGATCCCAACATCATCTCTCATCTTGAGAGTTTAAACTCTCATCTTCAGACTTTAAATAATAGCTATACACAACTTCAAACCCATTATTTTAATAATACAGTTACTCCTCTAACTGATCCTAATAGCGACAAATCCATCGCCGCCTTGCAAGTAATTAATGAACAACTAAGTGCTTTTGAGAGTGCGCTTAGCTCACTGAAAAAGGGAATCTCTCCCATAGTCAATGCCTTCACCCAACTAAAAAACCAAACTGCAACGATAGCACAGACGTCACCAAATATTTCTGATGATAATGATGAGACACCTTTATTAAGAAATAATAAAAAGAAACCGACATCGCAGGCAGAACAAATTCCTTCTACAAGAACAGAGAGCGAACAAGAAATAGAAAGTGTATTGCCACCTATTAAAAACGAAGAGGATAGTATTTTGAGCGAAGAAAATGATAAATTCCAACATAATACTAACGTATCAGAACCCCCAACCCCACCATCTCCTCCCCCAATAATTGAAGTAAAAACCTTCAAAATTGATCCGGTAGCAGCAGCACACGGCCAAGAAAGATTTAAAAAAGAACAGGAAAAATTAAAAAAAGCAGAAGCAGAAAAGGGAAAAGCAGAGTTAAATGCTATTGTACACAAAGAAATAAAAAGTCGCCGTCAATTTATAGAGGATGAGGAAGATGATGAGCAAACCTCCTCAAAGAAACAACCAGAAATATCACCCTCCCCTATTCAGCAAGGAGATCCACCACCGCCGCCTCCACCCCCGGTTTCTAAGCATACAGAAAAAAAACTTGATGCTACTCAGGCCGAGGAACAACGCCAGCTAGAAGAAGTGAGGGAATGGGAGAACCGGATTGCCACGCAAAGGAAAAATAGGGAAGAAACATCCACAGCAGGTACTATTGGCGATGCAACTACACAGTCCGGCCTCCAAGCAAAATCGGATGCCACAAAGAAACAAGGATCTGTTAATCTATCATCAACCAATCCTCAAACTCAGTTGGATACAAATCCTTTAGTCAATCCAGGGAGAGCATCTACATCCGATGCGGATAAAATAGAGACAACAGAATCGATTAACACTTCTAATAAACCGCTAGTTAAGAAAAATGTAAAATTCGGAGCGCCTACGGTGACTACAAAAGCAGAAACCCAAAAAGAACAAACCCAAAGAGAAATAAACAACCTAAAGAATCAGCAGAAAGTAAGCACTCTAACGGGAATGTTTGAACCAAACCCCAAGCATCCTCCATCTACTGAACAACGGGAAGAACCAACTGAAGCAAAGAGAGATCAAGAGCGAGCTGAACGTAAGGAGAATATCAAGAAGCGTAGGGAAGCGTTAGCAAGCCAACGTAAGGCACTAGCACTGGAAAATATTCTTAACAATCTAGAATTCTGCACCCCTGAGCAGCTAAAAAATATCAAAGAGATAGCTACGCAGGCGCTAGCAAGCAATCTTAACCTGTTTGGACAAAATTTGAGAGCAGCTACTCCTGACAATATTGGTCAGGGAGTACATGGGGTTGTTACCGATTCAGCATATCAGAATGTTTCTTTTACTCAGTCGGATATCGAATCAATTGTAGCTAAGATCGAACAACAACAGCATTCTTTGCTAATGCAAGCCATTACAGAAAATTTAAACAATACTCCTCATTCTTCTGACAAATTACGTACTATTCTTTCTATTGCTAACCAAGCAACAACCTCGGTCCCTCTTCCCGCTCTCGGTACCTTTGAAGGTAATTTAGCTAAGCCATTAGACCAAGGCGGTGGGGATATGAATGCTGTTATCGAGAGATTTCCAGGCGTTTTTCTCTCTCCAGACGAAATTACAGCACTTACACCTGCGATCCAAAACTTGCTCGCTATAGCATTAACCAGGGAGCAGTCGCCGGAGCTGCCACCGCCGCCTCCTCCGCCAGCAGATTCACTTAAAGAAGTCATTATTAACAAGCTAGAATCTTGCACGTCTAATCAATTGAAGCGTATCAACGATATAGCTACCCAGAATATGGCTACCGCTGTGTCTGATCCTCACAAGTTTATAGAAGACTTGCGATCAGCTACTCCTGACAATATTGGTCAGGAGGTCCATCAAGTTGTTATGAATTCAGCATATGATTTTGCTCCCTTTGCTCAACCAGATATCGAATCGGTTGTAAGTGCCATAAGAACAATATTAGATGATCGCCGTAAAAACCTCCGAGAAGCTATCATTGATAATTTGCCAAATGATCTTACCCAACTCAACTTAATTAGAGATCAGGCTAATTTAGCTCTAAGCGCTCCCCTATTTCAGGAAGGTCAATTTGAAACGGCTATACAAGCCACCAACATCGATGTTATAAAAAACATTCTTAATGGACCTAATCATGCAAATCTTTCGCTTAATAAACAAGACCTCAGACTAATCAAACAAAACGTTATTAATAAAGCAAATTCTCTTACAACTACTCCGCCGCCTCCACCAAGCACAAGTAGTACAGCTACAAATGACTTCCTAGAAGAAATTAAAAAGAAGTTAATGGATCTCTCCACTCCTCAACTTGAGCATATTAAGACAACAATTAAAGTTTCCTCTACTTCCTCTACTCCCAGAAATTTTGAAGATGTACTTCGTGCAGAAGGTATGGAGCAGCTAGTTGAGAAATATCCTTCCACCAAACTTTCTCCAGCAGAGATCGCGGCCCTCGCCGAGCCCACTCAACAGGCTCTACAAAATATCAACCGTTTGCATAAAGAAGTAGAAAAGAACCTCGGTATTATCAAAGACGCTGCAGGTCGCGTCAAAGATAAAAATGCCAAAATCTTTCTTAGCAAAGTCCACGATTTGCTTCTAGCAACTGCCTCAAGTCATGAAATGCGGCTCACTCATCTGAATTTCCTAGAGGAGAAAATTGATGAGAAGATAACTTCCCTTGGTTCCAAACTGGACCTTCCCCCTAATCTCCACCTCCCTCCTCCCAAAGATGCGATTAAATGTGTCCTAGCTAACCTCGGTCAACAAAGGGAGATGGGCTTACGATCTGCCTTTACAGAGGAATCGAAAATCGAAAAAATTCCTGCTGGCAAAAGCCATGCTGAATGGCTAAAAGCACATTTAGCCGATTCGTTTGGCACTTCTAGCGTATCCGGACGCCTCAACAGTGGACCCCTCAACGCACCAACGGAAATGATTAAATCGGATGAAGTTCGTATCAATCGATATGCTATTCCAAACCGCAATGACGGTGTTGAATTTATAGAATACATTAATAATTCTTGCGCATATTCCGACGTCACTCATTTTCCTAAGCACTTGCAGATAGAGGGCATCGCAGAAAAATGGGCGAATACTCCGAGTATTCAAGAGTCAGTCGATGCGTATTTGAAAAATAATCCTGAAGCAGCTGCATATATAAATATATATGATAATAACAATCCACCCAGCGTCGACCCCGATAAGTTAAAAGATCTCTTTAAAAATATGCTTCAATCATTGCATGAAAATGGAAAAGAAATTAACAAAGAAAATATTCGAATGGCATTGAAGAGCAAAGGGATAAGAGATACAAGTAAACTTTCTATTTTTGGTGGCAAAGCTGATAAATTATGTGATCTACTATTAGCTGACTACCAACAAAATATGACCATGAAAACGCCTGGGGGCAAGTGGGTAGCTTGCACTGACATGCTCCTGCTAGCAGGAAGGCAATTAAAAAGTTATGTGGAAATTCATGGACCTCATACACCCATTGTTATTGAGAAGGCACCTAACAGTGAATATGGACGGAGTATAGCCCTGTGGGCCGCCGTAGCATTCGACAAAGAGATGGGGCAAGACCTTAAAGATCACTCTGGCTACCATCTTGAAAGACAAGCAGCAACACTCTTAAGTGACGATATGAAAAAAGAATTTCTAAAAGTGATTAATCAAGATAGTCAACTTAAAGAGCTTTACCAACAATGCCTAGCAGCAAAAACGGTTGCAACCATCCAGCGAAAAATGGGTCGCTAATTTAACCTACACGTCCCTCACATTGAGTACTATGTGAGGGGTATGTTTTTCTAGTTTACGTTTCACTAACAATATCCCATCAAAAATTGGCTCTGAAATATCCTTTGGAAACCTCTTCGGCAACCTAGCAGAAACCTGCTCTATCACCTCATCAACCCGCTGCAACATTTCATCCAAAATCCTTTCCGCTTTTTCAACTGAATACCCCACTCTTTTCGCCGTCTCCAAAAAATATCTGCGTTGTATCTTATACCAATGATAATGCATATTCTTACCTTTGAGCGCCATTGCCATTTTAATCTTCTGCACTTGCAATTGTTTTTTTGCCATCATCGGATAGGCTGATAGGATGTCATATAATGGCGTTAAGCGATATTTTCCTTCAGGCTCAATAAACAAACTAAAATTTTTTGCATGTCCATCAGGGGCTGCTAGCAGCCAAAATAAAATTTGGGATTGAAAGAAAATTTCGCGGTCTCTCTCAGGATTAGCTGAACCCAATAATAATTGCATCACCTCGTTTATCCCAGGACCACCATCCGCTTGATATTTCAAATTAGGAGAAATACCTAATGCTTGACAGATATCTTCTTGTGGTAACCGCATAATCCATTTCTTATCACTCGATAATTTGCGGTCAAATCTTTCCACTGCTAATACTTTAACATCTTCAAAATGAAGAATTTCGCATTTTGCCACAGGCACACCAAATGCTTCCGCAATTTGAGTACACAGCCATTCGTTCTCACAACTATCACTTAAATCTAACTGTTGATGCTGAATATAGCCAATCGGTAATTTAAAAATATGCGTCGTTGGGGTCGTTGCTAATGGTCTATTCCAGCCTCCTTGATAGTACAAAAAAGCAGATTTCTCTTGGGCGCCTGCAATAGAAATACGAAATTCGCTATCTTTATCTGTCATGCCAAGTGGATAATCTTGATACCCGCGAAGAATAAATGCTATTTCTTTCGCTTTTGATGGTTTAAACTGAATTTTTTTTTCGAAAGTAGGAATATCCCCTTCAATCATTTGTATTGCGCCTACGCAATCTCTACCTATGCTAGTAAGCAAATCAAACGGTTGATTCGTTGGCACCTGAAATTTGGCTTGGATACGCGCTCTAATTTGTGGATTATCTGGTAGTAAATTATCAAAAAAATTATAAACTACATCCCCTACAAATGGCTGCTCTACTAACGGTAAGGATAATGAAATGGGGCGCGCACCCGGTGTGCATAACCACTCTTGAGCATAAGTAAACGTAAGACTTCCATTTGCATGTTTTTGTAATTTACCTACAAGCATTCCATTCATTAAAATACTGAGAATACGATGCCGCATTTTCATTATTACCACTCTTCCTTCCATTGAGATTTAGGTATAGCCACTTCCTCTTTACCTAATACTTCTATGTCTAAATTAACCGCAGATAATATTTGGAATAAGGTATCCAATTTGGTACTTTCTGGCTTATTTTCAAAAGCCGAGATAGTCTTTTGCTTCAACCCCACCCGTCTGCCTACTTCTGATTGACTTAATTTCAGCTTTTTGCGTTGATTAAGGACAAATAGAGCAAGTTCCTTGGGTGAGTGAATAAGCATATTGACCCAATTCCTCAGTGGGTGAACTAAAATTTATCCCTTTTAGGGGATAGATTTAATTATATACCCTACAGGTGATAAAATCAAAATTATTCTCAAAACAATAACAACAACGTGAGCTACATCCCGCGAATGTAATTATCGCCACAGCTTCTCCCTTTGCATCATACAGTGTGAAGGGAGATTTTTTAGGCTGCCATTTAATCTTCCAACGCCTCTTCCAACCTACTCCGCAATTCCCCCAACTGCCCATGAAAAAAATGCGTCGCTTGAGGAAATCGCAAAATAACCGGCTTAGGATCCCTACTCTCTGCCCACGCGAACACAGCGGCTGGTGGTACTACTTCATCCAGCTCCCCTTGGACTAATACCCACGGACAAGTGATAGGCGGCAACGTTTGCATAGGAAAATGTTGAACCGGCGGGGCAACAGTAACGAGCTTTTTGGGAGAAACTTGTGTCGCTGCTTTCGCGGCAATATAAGCACCAAAAGAAAATCCTGCCAACCAAATGTCGCGATGCGGATGCGATTGCCGTACCCAATCAATGACGGCTAATAAATCATTTAATTCCCCTTCACCATTATCAAATGTTCCCTCACTTTTACCTACGCCGCGGAAGTTAAATCGGACAGTGTCTAGGCCTAAATATTGAAAGGTTTTCACGAGGGTGGTGACTACTTTGTTATGCATCGTACCACCAAATAAGGGATGAGGATGACATACGATGCCCCATGCCCCGATTGGCTCTTCCGTAGGTTCGCCGCGGATGGCTTCTACTTGGCCGGCGGGGCCCTGGAGGAAGAGGTGAGTTTCTGTTTCGGTGAGGGTGGAAAGCATGTGGAGTTCCTAAATTCATTTTTTCGATAAATTATCTATCAAAGTACCTGCCTTAAACAACCGATCCCGTACTGCATCCCATTCTTCCTCTGTAGGCACCATTTCCATAACAATACGCTTCACTCCCTGATTATCTAACAACCGTAAAGTGTGATAGAGATCATGAGCATAAGCTGCTACATTTTGCGACATGCAGATGGAATAAATGCCAGCAATCATTGGCAACGATAAATCGCTATACGTAACAAGAGCAATAGGTAATTCCTCGGCTGCTAAGCTAGATATAAAAGAAGAAATCTTATCCGTTGCGATTAATACAGTTTGCGTCGTCGGCGCATAATGCAGATGATGCATACCTGGCGCTCGTATAGCTTGCTCAGGTTGTTGCGTGACAGCCACGGAAGCACCTAACACCTCCGCAATCGCTTGAGCAGTAATCATTCCCGGCCGCAGAACTCTAGGCTGATCACGGCTCATATCGATAATGGTCGATTCCAACCCTACTTCACACGCACCCCCGTCCAAGATGAGATCAACTTTATTCCCTAGTTCTTCATAAACGGCCGCCGCTGTCGTCGGACTAATATGGGTGAAGCGATTAGCCGAGGGCGCAGCAATGCCTCCGCCAAATGCCTGCAACAGCGCTTGGGCAACTGGATGGCGGGGGAGACGCAAGCCAATGGTATCTTGCCCACCGGTGACACTCGGGAGAACAGAAGGCTGTTTTTTAAGGATGATCGTCAACGGCCCGGGCCAATAAGCCTGTGCCAGCTTAAGCGCAGCAGGTGGCACCTCGCACGCCCACTCGCTTAATTGCTCCATCCGAGCAAGATGCACAATCAAAGGATGGTCAACTGGTCGCTCCTTGGCTGCAAAAATCTTGCTAATTGCTGCAGCATTTGTTGCATCCGCACCTAGGCCATAAACGGTTTCCGTAGGGAAAGCGACTAACCCACCCGCTCGTAAAATTGAGACTGCTTTTGTTATCATCGACGATTAAACCACAGCAACTTTCAGGAATTTAGGGTAATATTATCACTTTAAACTCGTGATAGATAACCCAACATTATGGCTGAAATTGAACAAGCTATCCCCACACCCGAGGCCGCGCCACCTATCGCGACCATTAAAGGCCAAGCAATCATTACGCTGCCCACTGATCTTTATATTCCCCCTGATGCCATGAAGGTCTTTCTCGAAGCCTTTGAAGGCCCGCTGGACTTTTTGCTGTATCTCATTCGTAAGCAAAATTTGGATATCCTCGATATCCCCATTGCCTCCGTCACTAAGCAATACATGGAATATATTGATTTAATGCAAGAATTATCGCTGGAATTAGCGGCTGAATACCTGGTGATGGCGGCAATTTTGGCGGAAATCAAATCACGTATGTTATTACCTAGACCAGCCGAAACCGAGAACCAGGAAGAAGACCCGCGGGCTGAATTGGTACGGCGGTTACAGGAATATGAGCGTTATAAACAAGCGGCGGAGAATTTGGATAAACTACCGCGATTAGAGCGGGATACCTTCCCTATTCAAGCAGATGGCAGCACGATTACGGTCGAAAAGCCCTTGCCTCAAGTCAGCTTAACGGAGCTACTGCGTGCGTTTATGGAAGTAATGAAACGCGTGGAGCTCAATGCCCATCACCGCATTCATATGGATGCTCTCTCGGTACGAGAAAAAATGTCGCATATTCTGGCCACTCTGCAATCGCACGATCATTTTTCCTTTACTAGCTTATTTAATCTGGAAGAAGGCCGTCTGGGGGTAGTGGTGACCTTTTTGGCAATGTTAGAGCTATTAAAACAAAGCATGATTGAATTCATCCAGTCAGCTCCCTTTGCCCCGATTTACCTCAAGCCAAAAGCAGCGGCCGTGCCAGGTTGAGAGGTGATGTGCTATGATAAAAAGAAATAGATTTTGTAAGGGGGGTTAAGCCATGGCTATTGCACTTAGCACCACTGCCAAGCTATTTAAAGTCTTCAATCCACATGCGTTTTCTAACAATCCCAAAACCCCGCCCCTGGAAATTGTAAAATTAGATGATCGCTTAGCGAGGTTAAAAGGAGAGGTATTTTTAGGTTTAGAATACAGTCGACCAGATGATGTATCCAAGAAATTCTCTGAATTAAAAACCAAACTCCAGAATGAACTCAACCCTAGTTTGATTGCAGACAAAGAAACCCGTAATGCAGTTACTGTGCTATTAAAGAATGCAGGCGTAGATGGAATCAAAAGCTTGGAACAATCCGTATTGCAATCAGATGAGAAAGGTAAAAGTTTGCAGCAGAAATGGGAAGAAGTTAAGAAGGTAGCAGACCAGCTTCCGGCTATTCTTGAGCAAGTTAGAAAAGGGAGCTTATCTGTCACAGCTGCAAAGAGCGAAATTGCCAAATCACAGAAAGCCATTCAAGAATTAGCAAGCAATATTGATCAGTATGTTGAGAATCGCAAAGAACTGGCATCCCAAATCGTTCAAGCAAATAAGAAAATTGCAGAGGAAATGCTACGAGCGAATATTGCTCCGACAGCGACGGGCGAATTGGGGATACGGTCGCCAGGGAGGTAGCATATACTCTGAAATGGCACACCCACACATCCTGACTAAAGGCGTATTATGGTCACCGAGTTATTTTGCTGCTTCTTGTGGCGGCGCACCTATTCATATCATTAAGCAATACATCCAACAACAAAATTCGCCAACCTAGAAAAACATGGGACATCTTCGGTGTCCTCGCTATTCATCTTCGGGCTAAACCCCGAAGCTTTCCGCGGGATGTTGGTAATTGTGATGCACATGGTAAAAACTTTTCGCTTTTATACCTAAATCAATTACAGCTTGCACCATTGTATGACTTGATTTGCACGATTTATTATCAAGATTTAAGCCGAAAAATGGCCATGAAGTTAGGTGGAGAGTATCAAATTGATAAGATTAATGCCGAAAATTTTAATAGCTTAGCTACTGAAATAGGGTTTGCGAAACCTGAGGTTAGAAGACGTATTCGTGAATTGATTGAGGCAATTCTCGCTTCATTGCCAATGATTGAAAGACATCATCGTGTACAAGAAGAAATAGCGGATCTCATTAGAGTGAGGTGTGAGAATTTTTTGAAGAAATATTTGAAATAGCCTTATGCTTTACCCCCACTAATCGAATGGGTGCCTCTGTCCCACCCTGTATTTTGATGGGTAAAACAATAATATGTGCGAGCGCTCCTAATTGTTTTGCGTTATTAATATTTTCGATGATATATTTCCCAGCTCCCAAGATTAATTGATGGACAGGAAAACCTGAATCGCCTATATCAGGAGACAATGTATCAATACCAATTCCTACAATATCGCGCGTTAATAGCAATGCTGCTGCGTCTTTTGAAACGCTGGGAAAAACCAGTTTATTTCGATATTTTTCAGGTTGAGACCACCATTTATCCCAACCGGTATGGAAAATAACAAATGACTCTTTGGGGATCGTACCATACTCATTTTCAAATCGGTTGATATCTTCAGTCGAAATACAATAGTGTTCAGTGGCTCTATCAGATACATCAATGACTCTGCATGGCACAATTAATGATTGCAGAGGAATATCTGCAATCGATATTCCATTAGGAATGCAATGAAGTGGCGCATCCATATGTGTACCAATACCGGCAGCCATCTGTAAACTTTGGGCACGGAACTTAACTTCAGACGTGCAATCTGAATAATCAAGCTCGACCTTATGCTGAAATCCACAACCATTTCCCCAATGCGGAATATTGAATGCTAATGGATGTGTCAGGTCTATAAAGGTAAACTGGCTTAAATCAACCATACAAGATACTCTTTTAAGTTCAAACTACTTTTAGCTCAAAGAATTATATTTTAAAAATGGCTTGCAAATCCATTTGCTAAGAATCCCCATCTACTGCTACACCTTGATCCGTGATGTAAGATGCTGCTGGCATACAAATAAAATTGGGGCCGGCATTATTAAAAGGTTTCAATTCTACCGGATAAGCAAAGAAAAGGCAGTTCTTAAATTTAATAGCTTGTATAAAATTTGTGCAAAACAAAGTTAAAAATCGTCGTTCTTTTAATGATAAAATTACTTATTGCGTGAGAGAAGTGTCCATGACAACAATTGAATCCAAGCCAGAAAATAATGATCTGAATAATGAAATTATTCAGTGGGGTACTCAGTACCTTTCATCGCATGGGTATTCATTAAAAAGCAAGCGGCCAGAACTCATACAAAACACACCCTGGTCTTATGTGATTCGATTTGCAACATCGGATGGTTATGTTTATTTGAAACATACGCCTGAGCGCCTTGCCTTGGAAGCGACTATTATCCAAATTTTGCGTGATCAATTTCATGCTCACGTTCCAAGCCTTATCACGCACAATGCTAAATTAAATTGTTTTTTAATGAAAAACGCAGGTAAATCACTAAGAGAAATTTTAAAACAGAAATTTGATGAAGCATTGCTTTGCAAAGCGATTGATCAATTTACCTCACTTCAGATTGCTGTTTCTGATCATGTTGATGTTTTTCTTAATATCGGCGTTCCTGATTGGAGATTAGATAAATTACCAGATTTATACAAGCAAATGGTTTCGCAAAAAAACATGTTGATAGAGGATGGTTTATTAGCAATAGAAATAAGTAAATTAGAAGCACTATTTCCAACAATTTTTAATTTATGTAAAAAATTATCTGCCTACTCTATCAAACAAACCATTGTTCAACCTGATTTTAATGACAATAACTCACTTATAGATGAAATATCACGAAAGATCACTATTATTGATTTAGGTGAAATAGCAATTTCGCATCCATTTTTTTCACTGATAAATTGTTTGCATGTAATAAAAAAACATTACGCACTGACAAATGAAGATGCAACATATCTGCGAATCAAAGATGCTTGTCTGAAAAATTTTATGAAATTTGAACCAAGAACTGCAGATGCTTTTGAAATAGCGCAAATATTATTTTTTATTTATGGGGCATTAGCAAATTATCGATTGGTGATAGCATGTGGTAAATCAAAATTTACCTCATCCTTTCAAAGGCATGGAAGACCGAGTATGGTATTAAAAGAATTAATAACGGTTATGGGTTGTGCTTGACAGGAATTATCCGATTTAGGGGGAGCAATCCATTTTATCCGCTGGAGGGAGAAACAGGGTTCGAGTAAGTACATTATTACTGCTCTCTTAAAAACTATAGAAAACTATACTTGTTCATCTCTTCTCCATAGATCCACAATCCTAAAATATTTTTCACCAAATATATACAGGGATGTAATCTATGATATTCGCTTCAAATTCTATGCCTATTGAAATTAATTATAACGAAAATCACCAATATTACTTTCCAAATACCCCCTGTGGCATTCTACCTTTTTATATAAATGAAAATAAAATAGTGTGGGGATGTGTCGAATCAAATAGAGTTGGCCCCATTGTCGTTGCACCGCCTGGTGGAACACAAGATATTATTGCTCAAAATGAAAATCTGACCTGCCCCTAAAAAAGTAGACACCAAATTTGATATACTTAACCAATCAATGAGGTGTGTAAAATGAGTAAATACGATAAGTCCTTCAAAGAAGAAGCAATTCG
>JAJPJH010000070.1 GCA_021324335.1 Gammaproteobacteria bacterium | reverse complement strand
CTGTATGCAATCTACATCTTTTATGATGCAAGCAGCCGTAAACATTTGTTCAAGGCCAATAGCATTTTCATCAAATGGCCCAAGGCCATCACACCAACGAGATGCAACTATCCATTTTTCCGAATTAGGGGTTGTGAGCAATTCTACTTCTGCAGCTGCTTCATCCCCCACTTGTTGCCGATAAATTTTGCTAGCAACTACCTCACGGATGGCTTCTGTAGGAGTGCTAGGCTTTAACACCCAACGCACATCATTTTCATCTTTATATACCCCTCCCTCATGTATCCCCCCGTGTATAGGCGTATCCCTATCCTGGATAAAATTCTTTTGATGATCGCCATGAGGAGTTAAAAATTGGCCTGTTATTTTCTCGGGCATACGTGAGTGCATATGAATATTCTCAACTTATTGATATTTTTAAAGTTAATTTTCTTATAAAGCCAATATTAGCAAATGAATATTATTGTTATCTTAAATTGGGTGCTCATCGCAGCATCGAGTCAGACGGTAAACAAGGAAATGAGCACAAAATTTGCTAAAAATTACAATTAGTATATACTATTAAATATATACTAAATTCGAGGTACTCCCCAATGAAAACAGCTAAGTTATTTAAAAACGGTCAAAGCCAAGCTGTTCGGTTGCCCAAAGAATTTCGTTTTGAAGGAGAAAAAGTATTTATTAAAAGAATCGGAAAAGCGACCATTTTATTCTCTGTTAAAAATCCCTGGGAAGTCTTATTTGATAGCCTAAAGAAATTTTCTAGCGATTTTATGGAGAACAGAAACCAGCCGGAACAACAAGAAAGAGATGATATTTTCCCATGAAATACATGCTTGATACCAATATTTGCATTTATATTATTAAAAAACAGCCCCAAGCCATCTTAAAAAAATTTAATTCTCATAAAGTAGGTGATATCTGCATCTCATCAATTACATTTGCTGAATTGATGTATGGCGTAAAGAAAAGCCAGTATCCACAAAAAAATAAAGCTGCTTTATTAGAATTTTCTGCGCCACTTGAGATTGTTCCGTTTGATGTAGACGCAGCGGAGCATTATGGTAGTATTCGGGCTGACCTTGAGAAAAAAGGAATACCGATTGGTTCACTGGATTGGATGATAGCAGCGCATGCTCAGTGTATTAATACTATTCTGGTGACAAATAATAAGAAAGAATTTCGACGAGTTGCTGGCTTAAAGATTGAAGATTGGGTGCATGATTGATCCCTATAAATACCGCTATAGCAGTAATTTTTTCTTTTTTCTTTCTTATTGTCTCTTAAACTAATAAATATAGCGAAATTTACTGCTATAACAGTAAATAAGTGTCTTTTTAATCATAAATAAGCTTAATGAACTGGATTTTAATTATTTTTACTGCTATAACAGTAATATCAGCACAAATGAGACATCTTATGAGTCCAACCGAAATAGCAAAAATGGTGCATTATTACCGCAAACAAAGTGGGCTTTCCCAAAAAGACCTTGCTACCTTGGCGGGTGTAGGCAAAACAGTCATATTCGATATTGAAAAGGGCAAAGAAACAATCCAGTTAAACACTTTGCTAAAAGTATTAGATGTTTTAAATATCAAAATAAAATTTGAAACGCCTTTTGCCCCAATAGCGGAGGATAATCGATGAAGAAAGCCCGTGTATTGGTGAATGGTGTTGAAGCTGGAGTATTAGAAAAAATAAAAGGTAGATATAAATTTACCTATCATGCAGATTATCACGGTGCCCCTGTTTCTCTCACCATGCCTTTAGAAAAATCTACTTATGAATTTCGTAAGTTTCCTCCTTTCTTTGAAGGTTTATTACCTGAGGGCATGATGCTCGCCGCATTATTGCGTAAATATAAACTAGATAGAAATGATTATTTTGGGCAATTAATTCAAGTTGGTAAAGATGTCGTAGGCGCAGTGACTATTGAGGAATTAAAATGAAACGCTGTCCTATTACTTATGAAATAATAAATGATCAAGAAGATTATTCCCAACGTGGATTACGATTAATTTCTCCTCAATTGAAAAAACTTAGCCCATTGGAGTTAAGTGCTGATGAACAACGTAAGGAAGCTATCGCTCGTGTAGGTAAAATGTCTATTCAAGGCATACAAACCAAATTAAGTGCACGATTAAAAATTAAGGAAGGACATTTTGAAATAGTTGATCAATGTGGTAGTTATATTTTAAAACCGCAAAGCGAATCTTATCCTGAACTACCTGAAAATGAAGCGATAACGATGTCATTAGCAGAGACTATTGGTCTAGAAGTTCCTGTGCATGGGCTAATTTATTCTAACGATAAAAGTATGACCTATTTTATTAAGCGATTTGATCGGATTGGGCACAATAAAAAATTAGCCTTAGAAGATTTTGCACAACTTTCAGGAAGTGACCGTGATAGAAAATATGAAAGCTCTATGGAAAAAGTAAGTAAAATAATAGAACAATTCTGTACTTTCCCAAAAATCGAATTTGTCAAATTATTTAAACTTACTATTTTTAATTTTCTCATTGGCAATGAAGATATGCATTTAAAAAATTTTTCGCTTATTACACGAGAGAAAAAAATTACTTTATCGCCAGTATACGATTTGCTCAATTCCACCATTGTCTTATCAAATGCTCAAGAAGAAGTGGCTTTGAGTTTAAACGGCAAAAAAAATAATTTAAGGAAGAGAGATTTCTTAGAGTATTTTGCCAAAGAACGATTAGAATTAAATCAAACTATTATTATAGGCGTCCTGCAAGAAATCAAGCAGGCTATACCTCAGTGGCAAGAATTAATTGGTAATAGTTTTTTATCTCTACGGATGCAAGAGAAGTATCTTGATTTATTAAAGGAAAGATGCCAGCGATTGGAGTTAATTTGATATCAGTTTTTCCCTTAGCAAATCCACCTTCAACTGCTGATACAATGCCGTAAAAGTCTTGCTAAAAGCAAATTGGTGCAATCGTGTTCTATCTAAATCCGCAATCGTAATATTAAACGGAATATAAGATTGCTTCGATTGAAGACGTTGAAAGATAGGACAAATCCCATCTGCAGCTTTCGCAATTTTTGCTTCAATACCTTCCTTTCTCTCAAATTCATACCAGAGATCATGTAACTGCTGTCCAAACGCAGGATACACTGCCATCAGTTTTTTCAACGCTTCTGCTTCAATTTTTTCCTTATTTTTTCGTGCTTCACTATCAAAAGCGATCACATCTCCAGCATAAATCTCGACAGTATCATGAATTAGCGCTAACTTAATTACCTTTAATTCATCAATGTCACCAAATTCTTTCTTTAATTCATCCATGAGAATCATCACAATCATACTGATTGACCATGAATGCTCAGCGGTGCTTTCTCTTCTGTCAGCACTCGTCGTTGTGTTTCTAAAGACAAGTTTGAGCTTATCCATTTCTAGAATAAGCTCATAAATGTTTTGGATAGTTGACATTCTTAACTCTTCTGGGGTTTCATCACCACGCGATAAATCCATACACACAATAAAAACGTCGCCACAATACTCAATATGCCCGAAAGCGTTCCATACCCTTCCGGCATAATCCGCAATGCATCCGAACTCTGCTTAATCGCAAATGGAAATGCCAATATCACGCCCATCAGCGATGCGCCTGCCACTAAACCACAGGAAAGTAGCAGCCCATGATGACGATGTGTCGCAACTTTCACATCATCTTCTGCTCGCCCTCGACGATAAAGTCGATCGAGGCGCTTTTGCACAAAGTGCGAAAGAAGACCGCCGATGACGATAGGAACAGAAGCATCTAAAGGAAGATAAATACCTAATCCTACCGCCAAGACAGGTAAACGGGTACCACGTTTTTTCAGTGCTTCATCAATCACCACACAAATAGCAGCAATCACTGCACCAATCGCTATCATGCCCCATTCTATTTGATGACTGAACACCCCTTTTGCAACGGTTGCCATCAAACTGGCTTGAGGTGCTGCTAGCATTTGATTGGGATTCATGTCAGGACGTGGAAAAACCCCACCAATGCCGTAAGCGGTATAAAGTAATTGCAAGACAGGTGGAACAATAAAAGCTGTTACTAGCACACCCAAAAATAACATCACTTGTTGCTTCCAGGGTGTGGCACCAATGATTTCACCTACTTTTAAATCTTGCATGGTGTCATTTGAAATCGCCAATGCCCCGCCGATAATTACCAGGCTACCAATAGCCACCACAGCGCCGACCATTTCTTTCGTCTCATTTCCCCACAGCTGTGTGGTAAAAAACGCCATGAAGATTAAGCAGATAATTAATAAAGCAGAAACCAACATGCCAGAAACTGGATTGTTCGTCGATCCAATTAAACCAGCGAAATAAGCCGACACTGAACAAAAAACAAAACCGCCAATTAAAATATAAAGGGTACTAAAGCCAGCGATGAAATAACGGAATAAGGAGGACATCTCCACATCATGCGGGATAATGGTGCAGGAAATTAATAAGAAGATAGGGAACAATAAGATCAATGTAGCAATAATCACATAGTGAATAGGGATGTCTCGTTCAGTCCGAATGTCTTCCGCTTTTTTTCCTCGTCGAATATCACGCAATGACGTGAATGACGCTGCCATACTGCTCACAACCGGCTTAAATAACGTGCAGAGTGTCCATAGGCCCCCTATTAACATTGTCCCCACACCAATGAAACGGATATGACTACGCCACGTCATCATAGCAATGGCATTGGCGGTATCTGCATCCGGGACCCCGTATGAAAAAGTTAAAACAGGCACCCCAATAATCCAGCCCACGATAATTCCAAGCAGCGTACTCAACGCTACATTAATCCCCACAATGTAACCGGCAGCGATAAGCGCAGGGGAAAACCCGAGTCCGAAGCCGTATACAAAGTTAGGAGTTTTCACCCAAAAATTAAAGGTATCCGCCAAAATTTGGAAGCCCGTTTGGAATAAAGCTATCAATCCTCCTACCAAGCCACCCACTGTTAATGAACGTAAATCGCCTTTTTCACGATTAGCACTTGCTTTCAAAACGTTGCCAATCGCAATTGCTTCAGGATAACGCAGGGATTTATCTTGTAATAAGGCACGACGCAATGGAATGGTAAAAAGCACGCCGAGACCCCCGCCTAATAAACCTGTCACCACGGTTTGCCAATAGTTAAAACCATCCCACACATGCAGAATAAGTAAAGCGGGTAATATAAAAGAAATACCCGCCGTCAATGCTTCACCAACAGAAGCCATGATTTGGACCATGGTATTTTCTAATACGTTCGAATTTTTGAAGAACCGCAAAATCCCCATCGAAATCACGGCAGCCGGGATAGAAGCAGAAACGGTGGTACCGACTTTTAAGCCTAAATAAGCATTCGCTGCGGCGAGGACAATCGTGAGTACCACGCCTAATAAAATGACTCGTAAGGTAATTTCGGGTAACGAAACAGTCGCGGGAATCATCCCCCCACCGTTTTGTTCTATCTTATTGTTTTCTAGCATAGTGTGATTTCCTCATGAATCGAATTTAATACCCGTACCATTCATCTAGCAGTGAATGGAGCTCTTGCGTACCTGTCCCTTTGAGAGCAGAGAAACAGCTGAAGGTAACAGAATTACGATATGGCGTCAAAGCGAGCTTCACCTCACTCAGCGTTTTGGCGATAGCACCTTTGGTAAGCTTATCCGCCTTATTTAAAAGAATATGAACAGGTAATTGATAATGTTCGCAATATTCTAATAATTGCGTATCCAAATCTCTCATGGGATGACGAATATCCATTACTAACAACAACCCTTTTAACGACTGACGGGTACGAAGATAGGTATCCACTAACGTTTGCCAGCGCTGTTTGGCAGCTAAGGGGACTTTGGCATAGCCATAGCCAGGAAGGTCGGCGATCCGCCGGGTTTCATCAATCTTAAATAAGTTAATTAATTGGGTACGGCCGGGGGTTTTACTGACACGTGCCAACTGTTTATTGTGAGTAATGCGATTTAAAATGCTAGACTTACCCGCATTGGAACGCCCGACAATGGCCACTTCGATGCCCTCGTCTGACGGTAATTGTTTGACATTGGCGACACTTAAAAGAAAATACGCTTTTTGATAAGGTGATGACATAATACATCGCTCAGTAATAAATCAAATGGAACCCACATGATACTGAATTCTTTAAATCCAGCCCAGCAAGAAGCGGTTCAAGCCCCTTTAGGTCATCAACTTATCTTGGCCGGTGCTGGCAGTGGTAAAACTCGCGTCTTAACCCACCGTATTGTGTGGCTGGTCGAAAAAGAGAATATTTCCCCTTTTAATATCTTAGCGGTGACCTTTACTAACAAAGCTGCTAATGAAATGCGCTCGCGCATTGAATCCATGCTCAGTATGCCTACTAAGGCGATGTGGATTGGCACCTTTCATGGCTTGTCTCATCGATTTTTACGCTCCCATTGGCAAGAGGCTGGCTTGCCGCAATCTTTTCAAATTCTCGATTCGGACGATCAATTTCGTATGATCCGTCGTGTGATCCATGCGCTTAATTTGGACGAAGACCGCTTTCCGCCTAAAGAAGCCCAATGGTTTATCAATGGCCAAAAAGAAGAAGGCCGTGAACCACATCAAGTGGAACCGCGAGACATTGCTGGTCAAATGTTTATCCGTATTTATCAAGCTTATCAAGAAGCCTGTCAGCGTGCAGGAGTGATGGATTTTGCCGATTTATTATTAAAAACATGTAAGCTCTTACAAACGAATGCAACGTTACGCGCCCATTATCAAGCTCGTTTTCGCTGTTTATTAGTGGATGAATTTCAAGATACCAATAATCTTCAATACGAATGGTTAAAATTATTAGCGGGTGAAAATAATGCCGTTATGATTGTCGGTGATGATGATCAATCCATTTATGGCTGGCGTGGAGCACGCATTGAAAATATTCATTGTTTTTCTAAAGATTTTCCAGGTGCAAAAATTATTCGGCTGGAACAAAACTATCGCTCTACGAGTGTGATTTTAGAAGCAGCAAATGCCTTGATTTCAAAAAATTCTGGACGCTTAGGAAAAAATTTATGGACAGAAGGCAAAACAGGTGACCCTATTACTATTTATGCGGGATTTAATGAAACGGATGAAGCATTTTTTATCGTCAATCGTATTCGGGATTTACGACAAAATAGTTACTCATTAAGACAAATTGCAATTCTATATCGTTCTAACGCCCAATCCCGTGTCATTGAAGAAGCCTTAATGCAATTTGGTATCCCCTACCGTGTTTACGGCGGCTTGCGGTATTTTGAGCGTGCAGAAATTAAAGATGCACTCGCTTATCTTCGCCTTCTCACCAATCTATCAGATGATCCCGCTTTCGAACGTATTGTAAATACACCGCCGCGAGGGATTGGCGATCGTACCCTTACGACAATTCGTGAATATGCTAAAGCCTCGGGACTAACGTTGTGGCAAGCATTAGAACAATTATTAGAGCAAAAACAATTTACAACACGCACTGAAACCGCACTACTCTCATTTGTTAATCTCATCAAGACAATGATAGAAAGGACGTTGGCATTAGAATTACATAAACAAGTGGAATATGTTCTATACGCGAGTGGCTTAATCGATCATTATCGCAAAGAAAAAGGCGAAAAAGGTTTGACGCGTATGGAAAACTTGGAAGAATTGGTGAATGCTGCCCATCAATTTACGCAAGAAGGGGTACCGGATGAGATGTCACCGATTGCAGCTTTCCTAGCTTATGCCGCATTGGAATCCGGGGATGTGCAAGCAGAAGTTTATGATGATTGTGTACAGTTGATGACCTTGCATTCGGCAAAAGGGTTGGAATTTCCTGTGGTATTTTTGGCAGGCTGTGAAGAAGAATTATTTCCCCATTATCTTTCGATGGGTGACCCCAAAGCGTTGGAAGAAGAACGCCGGCTATGTTATGTCGGTGTGACAAGAGCCATGCATAAACTTTATATGTCTTATGCAGAAGTTCGCCGCATGCATGGAAAAGAAGCTTATCATCGACCTTCGCGTTTTTTGCATGAAATACCGGTGGAGTTAGTGGAAGAAATTCGTTTTCGCACGAAAGTCTCGCGACCGCAAGCAATGATGAGCACGTATCAACCGGAACCAGAAGGGAGATTCCACGTAGGGCAAGAAGTAAGACATCGGGTTTTTGGTGATGGGATAGTGTTGGATATTGAGGGAGATGGGGATGACATGAAAGTAACAGTGCGATTTCCGAAACTGGGAACAAAAGTGTTGATTGCGAGTTATTTGACGGAAAAATAAGGTAAGTAAACATTAGGGAATTAATTCTATGAAGGATGAAGAGATAACCATCAAGTATGTTATGAGTCAAATATGTCATCTCACTATACCTGTAGACGAATTACTAAATAAAGTCCGTTCCTCTTCATTATTTAAAGAATTAGAAACTAATCCTTACAGATCGCTGCGAAGAATGTTTTGTTTTATTTTCACAACAAGAGATATTACAAAAATTCCACTTAAATATTTGGATATTAGAGAATTCAACCGCTTTTTACCCGAGTATTTACTTGACCATCAACTAGAATGGGTAGAAATTAACTTAAATCTTATGTGTTTCATCGTTCTACATACTCATAACCATTTATCTGGCGTGCAGGATGGGGACTTGGGTAGAAAGATCCATAATCTTTTAACAACTCGCAGGCAACGAAACAATGCTGCGTTATTAAACTTAGCTGGAACCACTCTTTCAGGAATAAAGCTATTAATGGCAGGTTTAAATTATGCCAATATGGAATATTTTGATTTAGGGAATGCAGATCTAGACGGCGCTGAATTTGCCTACACTAATCTCTTTCATGCCAACCTTCGTAAAGCAAATTTAGATGGACGAGTTAATTTTACAAAAACGAATTTAGAAGGTGCTAATCTCAGGGAAATTACTTATCAGTATATTTACGGGCCCTTCTTTCAAAGTACGAATTTAAAAAATGCGATTTTGACCAACATCGATTGTACTCAAATACACTGGGACGATGCAGATCTAGAAGGCGCGGATTTATCGAATTTAAAGGATGCTGCTAATTTAATTTCGCTGCTGAAAGCAAAAAATTTAGATAAAGTAAAATTTCTTGCATTAACAGATTTCGATAGCAGTGATCAATTGAAAGCAGCGCTTACTAAAAAATATAACTATCTTAAAAATACTCTGCTTAACTATCACTACGCAACTCCAACCCAAAAACAAATCATTCTGCTAAAACAGACAACGGCAATAAAAAACCAGATTATTCAAGTGGCAACTGATAAAAAAAGTGATGAACTATTAGAAACCGCTATCGGCGATCCTCTCTTTCAGCCTTATTCTTTGTGGAAGCAGAATATTAATAGTATTGCAGGCTATTTTTTCAGGGAAAAGATGATGGTTTTTTTTACAACAGAGGCATTAAGAGATCTCGTTAAGGCTAATGCAGCGATAAGAAACTTGAATTATCCGAAGTTAATTTAGCTATCAAATTAAAATTAACAAACATCACTTGATTAATTCCCACCTATTATTATATAAAAGGCGACGATAGGATAATCAAAGTGGAATAAATTATAAAAATAGGAATATAAAATGCTTAAAAATCTATTAACATCCTCGAATAGATCTGATACTTCTTTAGTTCTTTTGAACCCGGATATTTTATTACCCATATTTTATTTCTTAGCAAATGATCCTCAAAATTTAATCCCGCTGTTATTAGTTTGTAAAACTTGGTATTCAATCGCCACTTATGACCCACTATGGCGTGACCATATTAATAAAAATAGTCATCAGCAATCTCAAACTAATTATTATTCTTTATGGACACAAGATATTCATGCTCGCAAAGATACTTATTATTGTGTACTTTGCAATTATATACCTTTTCTTGAATCGCCTTTAGAAGAGCAATTAAAAATGGTTTTTAAAACAAGGCCAAACTACACTCCATATCCTATATTTAAAACTCTACAAGAAGCCACTGACCTACCAAAGGAACTTCCAACTTTACATAATGAAAATGACTCTCATACTCTCATTTTCGTTGTACAATGCAGCAAAGTGCTTCTCGAAAAATCACCGGATCCAACAGCATCCCCTTTTCTTGCAGCTTTCCCTGCCGATTTTAACCGTGTTTATGAAATATTGTACAAACCTGTGAACAGCCAATGTAAATTCCAAAAAATAAAAATTCCTTTTGAAGAACAGGCGAAATTTACTGCTGGTTTTCGTCATGATGATGGAGAAAAAAATAAGAACTGCTGTGTGATAATATAATGTTATAAACTCAATGCCTTAATCGTATTAATTGCTAAGAATAATTTTAGCTTATTTGAAGGAAGTTTAATAAAGCCAAAATGACGATAAAAATTGGCAGCATTATCATCTTTCGCGTCAACAATAACAGCATTAATTCCGACTTGATCGCTAATTAATAAGCTACGTTTGAGAGCATCAATTAATAAATTTGCTCCAATGTTTTTGCCTTTGTGATGTAAATCAACGGCGAGCCTACCTATTAAAATAGCAGGAAACATTGGATACTTAGGCAATTTTCTCATGTATTCATCTGATAATTCACTCGTATCTATACTAATGCTTGATAAAGTGTAATATCCAATTACTTCCGTTGAATTAATAGAGGTCAAAGCATAAGTGACTGAGACATTTTTCTTAATATCCTGAGCTGCTTGATTTTTTAGATAATTATCTAACGGAACAGACCCAGATGAAAAATTCTTTTTGTTGTGTGCTGAATTTAATTTACTTATTTCATAAATAGCTTGCGCGCTCATCATTTAGAGATAATATCCTTTTTGTATTTTTTTGCTGCTGCTATTAATGCTTTTGAAGGTGCGGGGGCATTTTGTAAAGCTTTAATAAATGTATCGCTATCTCTCATTGATAATTTAATTTGTTCATGTTCTTTGATTACGCGTGTTGCTGCTTCATAAGCTGAATTCACAACAAAATCAGTGAGGGAACGACCTACTAAATCGGCAGCATGTTTTAAGAAGGATTTTTTTTCATTACTGATCCTTGCTTCAAGCCTTTCAAAATCTGGCTTATGCTTCATTGGGGAAAAGGGCATGGTGCACCTCCGAATTAGTTTTTATATAAATTTAATTATACGGCAATTTGCCGTATTGTCAATATTATTGTTTTATAAAGATAAATTTGCTTTTTTATTTTAATTTAACTACTATTCTTATTCTCTTTCTCGTTAAACACCCCCTGCAAACCGTAATATTTAATTTTCAAAAAAGAGGTCTTGATAATGAATCGTTTACTTCTATTTATTTTAATTTTTATCTCCTTCACCACCACTGCCTACGCTTTTGTGGAAGATTGCCCAACTAAATGGGATGTCCACTGTGCTTATATCAATCAAGCCATTCCCAATGGTGGTCGATGGGTAAAAGCGGTGATGTCGCCGCGTAACGTTACCATGGTAGTTTGTATGAATGAACATACCACCTTGGAACTAGAATCAGATGATCTTAAGGAAGACCAGGTGAAACCAGGGACACAGTTAACATGGCAATTTAGTCAATGTATGGATGAAAGTTGCCAAGAGAGTCAGCCGTTAG
>JAJPJH010000110.1 GCA_021324335.1 Gammaproteobacteria bacterium | reverse complement strand
GCCCTTCTTCTAAAAACGCCGCATCGCTCACCGTCCCCGGCGTCGGAATGCGCACCACTTGCCGCTCTACCGGCCCTGCTCCCGCTTTCGGTTCACCTATTTGCTCGCAAATCGCAACCGATAGCCCTTGGCGAATCAACTTCCCGATATAAGATTCTGCTGAATGAAAAGGCACCCCAGCCATCGGCACTGGCTTGCCAGATGATTGCCCGCGTGCTGTCAACGTAATGTCTAACAATTGAGCAGCTTTATGCGCATCATCATAAAATAGCTCATAGAAATCGCCCATGCGGTAAAACAGTAAAGTATAAGGATAATCGGCTTTGATGCGCAGATATTGTTGCATCATTGGCGTGTGATCAGGTTGCGTCATAAGGTAATTCCGTATATTTTTATGGTTGAATTCTAATCTCCAGCCGTGACCAAGGTAAAGAAACATGACTATCTCTCTTTTCCATTTGGCTGAAAAAGCAGGCCTGGCCCTCCAAGAACGGAATTTGAGCTGCGCAGCGGCTGAATCTTGTACAGGCGGCGGCCTTAGTTATTGGATCACAAGCGTTCCAGGAAGCTCTGAGTGGTTTGAGCGTAGCTTTGTCACTTATAGTAATCAAGCGAAAATAGACATGTTAGGTGTGAACCCCGAGACGCTGGCAAACTTTGGTGCAGTGAGTGAACAAACCGCGAGAGAAATGGCGGAAGGCGTGTTGAGAAAAACGCCAGCTGATATCAGCATCGCCATCACCGGTATTGCCGGGCCCGCTGGTGGCTCTATGAAAAAGCCTGTTGGCACTGTTTGGATTGCGATTGCGAGCCGCCATTCATCCACACACGTTCAAGGAACACTTTTTCCAGGCGATCGTGCTGCCATACGCGAAGGAGCCATTAGAGTCGCTTTACAAAAATTGCTAGATATAGTTAGTATGGCGGTCTCCAAATAACTTTTTTTAACCACCCTCAAACCAACAACCAAAAGGACCATCCTATGGAAGAAAATAAACAAAAGGCACTTACTGCCGCCCTTAGCCAAATCGAGCGCCAATTTGGTAAAGGCTCTGTGATGCGTTTAGGCGATCATGCCGCCACGCTTGCAGGTATTGAAGCCATTTCTAGCGGTTCCCTCTCGCTTGATATTGCTCTCGGCATCGGCGGTTTTCCTAAAGGCCGTATTGTTGAAGTATATGGCCCAGAATCATCTGGTAAAACCACTTTGGCTTTACAGGTGACGGCTGAATGTCAGAAAAAATGCGGTACTGCTGCCTATATCGATGCTGAACATGCATTAGATACCACGTATGCAAAACGGCTGGGTGTTAACGTTGATGACTTACTCATCTCCCAACCTGATACCGGTGAACAAGCCTTAGAAATTGCTGATATGCTGGTTCGCTCTGGCGCGATAGATGTCATCATCATCGACTCTGTTGCCGCTTTAACCCCTAAAGCAGAAATCGAAGGTGAAATGGGCGATCAACACATGGGATTACAAGCTCGTTTGATGTCACAAGCCTTACGTAAGCTAACGGGTAATATCAAACGTTCTAACACTCTCGTCATTTTCATCAACCAAATCCGTATGAAAATCGGCGTCATGTTCGGTAATCCGGAAACGACGACCGGCGGTAACGCACTCAAGTTTTACGCTTCCATACGATTAGATATTCGCCGCATCGGCAGCGTAAAAGAAGGAGAAGAAGTAATAGGCAGCGAAACCCGTGTGAAAGTAGTGAAGAATAAAGTGGCACCTCCTTTCAGGCAGGCCGAATTCGATATCCTTTACAACGAAGGCATTTCCCGCGAAAGCGAAATCCTCAACTTAGGCGTACAGCAAGGCTTGATCGATAAGTCAGGTGCCTGGTTTAGCTATAACGGCCAACGCATAGGTCAAGGTAAAGAAAATGCGCGGCAATTCTTGAAGGAGCACAAAGCGATTGCACAAGAAATTGAAACAAAAATCCGCGAATTAATGATCAAGTTGCATGCCTCCGTGGTGAGCAATGCTGATGAGAATGATGAGGGTGAAGCAGGCGTTGCCTAAGGTCTTATCGCATGGACGATCTAGCTTTAATCCGGCGTGCTGCATTATCTTTGCTAGCACGCCGTGATCACTCCCAACAAGAACTTCTCCAAAAACTCAAAGCAAAAGGTTTTTCACCGGATAGCATCCGCCTGATCATTGATGACCTTCTGAAAGCAGGTCTTATCAACGAACAGCGTTTCATCGAAAACTACCTGCATTTCCGCCGCGCCAAAGGCTACGGTCCGCAGCGGATTTGGCAGGAATTACAAGCCCGTGGCCTTGCCGATGAGGTGATTGCAGAACGACTTCAGATCACCGATAATGCGTGGTTTACTAATGCGCGTAAGGTATGGCAAAAGCACTTTAAAGGCCGATTGCCGACAGACTATCCAACCCGTGCCAAACAAATGCGATTTCTGCAATATCGCGGTTTTACTCGGGAACAGATTGAGCAAGTGTTCCGAGAAAATGGGAGCTTAAGTGATGACGACTAAAAGCAAACATAAAGACTACGAAAAAGATTTTTATGCGTGGGCAATTCATAATGCAAAACTTTTGAGAGCAGGAAAACTAGCCGAATTATCCGACGCCGATATCGAGCACATTGCTGAGGAAATTGAAAGCATGGGAAAAAGTGAAAAGAGGGAATTAATTAATCGATTAGCCATTTTGATCGCTCACTTACTAAAATGGGAGCATCAACCAATCAGACGCAGCAAAAGCTGGGAATTAACCATTAGAGAGCAGCGACTTGAATTAATTGATCTACTGGAGGATAGCCCAAGTCTAAAATCAGAATTAGAAAAACAAGTTGCTCATACCTACAAAAAAGCTCTGCTAATAGCTGAAAAAGAAACGGGACTTGACCAGAAAACTTTCAAGAAAGAATGCCCTTTCTCCTTAAAACAAATTCTTAATCAACACTTTTTTCCGGAAAAATAAATTTTCATATGAAACATTCGCACACACACCCTTTTCTCAGCAGTAATGAAATCCGTTATCAATTTCTAGAATATTTTCGTGAACATCATCACGAAGTTGTTCCCAGCAGTTCCCTCATTCCCAGCAATGACCCGACTCTCTTATTTACCAACGCGGGCATGGTGCAATTTAAGGATGTCTTCCTCGGCTTAGAAGCACGCTCCTATAAACGCGCGACTTCTTCTCAACGCTGCGTGAGAGCAGGCGGCAAGCATAATGACCTGGAACGCGTCGGTTATACTGCACGCCATCATACCTTTTTCGAAATGTTAGGTAATTTCAGTTTCGGTGATTACTTTAAACGCGACGCTATTCGCTTCGCCTGGGAATTCCTAGTCGGCAAAATGAAATTACCGCCGGAAAAATTATGGGTCACCGTATTTGAAGACGACAAAGAAGCCGAAGATATTTGGTTAAATGAAATCAAAATCGACCCCAAACGTTTTAGCCGCTGCGGCGAACACGATAATTTCTGGGCGATGGGCCCTACTGGCCCTTGCGGTCCTTGCACTGAAATTTTTTATGATCACGGCCCCGACATTGCAGGCGGGCCGCCTGGCAGTGCAGAAGCAGATGGTGATCGTTATATCGAAATCTGGAACCTCGTATTTATGCAATATAATCGTGCCGCTGATGGTACGTTAACCCCTTTACCCAAACCTTCTGTCGACACGGGTATGGGATTAGAACGAATTGCAGCCGTCATGCAAGGCGTACAAAATAATTACGATACGGATTTATTCCAACCGTTAATCCAAGCCACTGCCAAATTAGGCGGCATTAAAGATTTGACGAACTTTTCTTTACGCGTCATCGCCGACCACATCCGTTCTTGCAGCTTCTTAATTACAGATGGCGTCATTCCTTCCAATGAAGGCCGCGGTTATGTCTTACGTCGTATCATCCGGCGCGCGCTGCGTCATGGCAGCAAATTAGGTTTACCTCAGCCTTTCTTCTACCAATTAGTTCAACCGCTGGTTACTCTCATGGGCGACGCTTATCCCGAATTAACCAAAGCACAAGCACATGTTGAACGGGTATTACGTCAGGAAGAAGAACAATTTAATGCGACCCTATCGCAAGGATTAAAATTATTTGAACAAGTCGTCAGTGAATTAAAAGGCGATATTATTCCTGGCGAAACCGTGTTTAAACTGTATGATACGTACGGCTTCCCCGCTGACTTAACAGCTGATATTGCCCGCGAACGTAATTTAATGATTGATTACGAAAGCTTTGAAGCAGCTATGGCAAAACAACGTGAACGTTCCCGGCAAGCCAGTCAATTTACGACAGAATATACCGTCGTTCAGGAAACCCAAGCACCAACAGAATTTATTGGGCATAAGAATCTGCTCGTTGAAAAAATTCCTGATCAAGGCAAGATTCTCGCCTTATACCGAGACGGTCAATTTGTAGATGCCTTAAATGCCGGTGAAAAAGGTTCTATTGTGCTTGATCGTACGCCCTTTTATGCAGAATCAGGCGGTCAGGTCGGTGATCAAGGTGTCCTTCGTGGTGATCATCAAGCCGTTTTCAAAGTACTCGATACGATTAAACAAGGCCAAACACATTTGCATCTGGGGAAATTAGAAAGAGGCACTTTGCGTATAGGCGATGCTGTTATTGCTGAAGTGGATGCCAAACGCAGAGCCGCAACAGTCTTAAACCACACCGCTACCCATCTTTTACACCTGGCATTAAAGAAAATAGTAGGCGAACATGCAGTTCAAAAAGGGTCGTTAGTCGAACCTGAACGGCTGCGTTTTGACTTTTCTCATTCAGCATCCCTAACAGCAGAACAGCTGCGATTAGTCGAGCAATATGTCAACCGCGAAATTCGTGCTAATCACGAAGGTATTGTACATGTTACGACGCCTGAAGAAGCAGTCGCTAGCGGTGCAGTCGCCTTATTTGGTGAAAAATATGGACGCAAAGTCCGTGTGGTACGTTTCGGCGATTCCATAGAGCTTTGCGGTGGCACACACGCTGATCATACCGGTGACATCGGCATCTTTAAAATTACGGTCGAAACAGGGGTTGCTGCTGGCGTTCGTCGTATTGAAGCTGTGACGGGCGAAGCAGCGTTACGTTTCATTGAAAAACAAGAAGATGAATGGAAGCAAAAACTTCATCAAACTGAAGAACGTTGCCATTTACTTGAAAAAGAAATCCAGCAGTTAAAAGATAAACTAGCGGCATCATTTAGCCGGGATCTCGCTGCACATGCCAAGCAAATTGATAAGATTAACGTCTTAGCCATGCGCGTGGAAGGATTGGATGGGAAAGCATTGCGAAATGCCATTGATCATCTCAAACAGCAATTAGGCAGTGCCGTAGTCATATTAGCGACGGTTAAAGATAGTAAAGTCGGTGTCGTTGGCGGTGTCACAGCTGACTTGGTTGACCGGCTGAGCGCCAAAGAGATTGTAGGCATGATTGCCGCTCAAATTGGTGGTAAAGGCGGCGGCCGCGCAGATATGGCTGAAGCAGGGGGTAATAAACCAGAAGCATTGGATGTAGCCCTGCAGTCAGTTTATGATTGGATTGCAACTAAAAGGTAAGATGAATGGCGCTTATTGTACAAAAGTATGGTGGCAGCTCGGTAGGCAACTTGGACCGGATTCATCACGTTGCCAACAAGATTCTCCAAACTAAACAGCAAGGACATGATGTCATTGTGGTGGTTTCAGCAATGTATGGTGAAACCGATAGGTTGATTCAACTTGCCCACGCCTTAACACAACATCCAGATCCCCGTGAGCTCGATATTCTTATCTCGACGGGGGAACAGGTATCGATGGCCTTATTAGCCATGGCATTAAACGCCAAACAATGCCCCGCTCGTTCATTTACGGGATTACAACTAGGCATACATACTGATAACGTCCATACCAAAGCCCGTATTCTGGAAGTGAAGACGGATGTTATCCAGCGCGAGCTCAATCAAGGCCGTATCATCATCGTAGCAGGCTTCCAAGGCCGTAATGAGCATGGCGATATCACCACCTTAGGTCGAGGGGGCTCTGATACCACTGCCGTCGCTATCGCCATTGCAGTCCGTGCCCAAGAATGCCAGATTTATACCGATGTAGATGGGGTTTATACCACTGATCCTCATCTCATCCCTCAAGCCCGTTTGCTGCCGCAAATCAGCTTTGAAGAAATGCTTGAAATGGCAAGCCTAGGTGCTAAAGTTTTGCAGATGCGGTCAGTCGAATTAGCCAGTAAGCACAGTATGCCTATCCGGGTGCTTTCCACCTTCTCGGAAGGCCAAGGTACATTAGTGACATTTGAGGACAAAATCGTGGATAAACGTTTAGTATCAGGCATCGCCTTTAGCCGTGAAGAAGCAGTGATCTCGCTTTCTGGTATCCCTCGTCAAGTGGGTATAGAAGGCCGGATTTTAGGAAAAGTGAGTGAAGCCCACATTGAAATTGATATGATTGCCCAAAATGCCACGGCACAAAATACGGTGGATTTTACGTTTACTGTACACCGTCGTGAATTTCCTAAAGCATTGAAAATAGTGGAAGAACTTGCTAAAGAACTCGGGGCTGTTTCAGTGAAAACCAATGCCAAAGTGGCGAAACTCTCACTCGTTGGCATTGGTATGCGTTCGCATACGGGGGTCGCAAGCACGATGTTCCAATCGCTAGGTGAAGCCGGCATTCCTATTCAAATGATCACGACCTCTGAAATCAAGATTTCCGTCGTGGTCGATGAAGCGCATTTAGAAAAGGGTGCGAAAGCGATTCATCAGGCATTCGAATTAGATAAATCCCCTCAACCTCTGGCTAAGGTCATGATAGAATGAAAATAATAAAAAAACGCATTTCCCATTTGCAGAATGTCATTTTATTGTTTACTATTGCACACCTTGAAGTGCTACAGGCAATAAAGCTTATAGGCCTATGAGTACTCAAGAAATAATTTGTCATGAACTAACTAAACGTGGATCAGTGGTTTTAATGGACAAGGCAGTTTTTAAAAAGGAGATGGATAATGCTCATATTAACAAGACGTGTGGGTGAAACCATCGTCATAGGCGATGATGTGGTGGTAACCGTGCTTGGGATTAAAGGTAACCAAGTGCGTATTGGTATTAATGCGCCCAAAGATGTATCGGTTCATCGTGAGGAGATTTACCAGCGCATACAGCAAGAAAAGAACGTAGCACCGGCAGCTAGTAAGCCAGAAGAAGTAGCAGCACCAGCCGCTACGCCAGCTGCGCCGACTGTTACAACGCGGAAAAGACGCGAACCCAAGGCCGATAAGACTGAAAACAAAGAGTAAGCAAGGTATATTGGAGAGGTGGCCGAGAGGCTGAAGGCGCTCCCCTGCTAAGGGAGTATGGGGACAAAATCTCCATCGAGGGTTCGAATCCCTCCCTCTCCGGAATGGATTCTGGTTTCTGATACGCGCCCGTAGCTCAGTTGGATAGAGTATCTGGCTACGAACCAGGAGGTCGGGAGTTCGAATCTCTCCGGGCGCGCATCAGAAATCAAGAAACTCGATGGTGGGCTCAATTATTCTTTTCATTACCAAATCTGCGCCTGTAGCTCAGTTGGATAGAGTATCTGGCTTCGAACCAGGTGGTCGGGAGTTCGAATCTCTCCAGGCGCGGGGAATAAATCAAGTTAAATCAAGTGCTTGCGTCATCCCCCACTGACGCCCCCGATGAGCAATGTAGTAAATTTGTAACAACTACTCTCGCCGCAGCATCCTTCAAAATTTATTTTCGAATCCATTTCTTCTTGCATGGAGGAAAGTAGCTAGTCTCTTTTCAAGGTTTGTGTGGCGCACATCTCATGCTGCTTTCTATCGCTTTAGCATACTGTCCGACATTGATAGCATGCACACATACATAGATCTCATGATTAAATTTCACTAAAGTAGATGAAATGTGCTTTTCTTCTAATAAAGCTTGTACAGCTTGAGCTTGATCTGGCTTATCACAAAACAAAAGAGCATCGACCGTATTTTGCGGTGTATAACGCTTTTTTGCAGTAAAATGTCTATTAGTTAAGGCGTTTAATAAATTAAGATTTTGATGGACGATATCTTCATTAAGGTAGTAATCGTTCAGTTTTTTGAAAGAATGAAAAATAGTACACTGATAATTCGTAACGAGTGAATGCATGGCATGTTGCCGCTTCATTCTTAAAAATCTGTATATTAAATTTGATACATCTCTTTGGGTGAGCGTCCCAACAGTGAAACCAATTTTTTCAGCTATAGCAGCTTTATTAATCATGGGTATACCAGAAAGATAAGGATTAAACAGGTCCAATGCTTGTAACAGTCGGGGGCTTAATGCCGGTTGTACATAGGTTCTTGTTTTATTATCAAAACACATGACATATGTTCTATAGTCCTTATCCATCGAAGCTAAACTTCTTATAATTTCGTTAGGCGTCTTGAGATGGGCACTAACAATAAAACCATCTCCTGTTTTAATATCAAAAACAGTATTTGTTAATTTGTTGGGTGGATAATAATTACGGTGAGTAAAAATTTTATCCAACAGAATAAAGCCTCCAATGCTAAACAGCTTATCAATATAATAGAGAAAATTTTCTTCACTTTTTATTTCTTCATTAAACATTTTAAAAACTTCATTTAGATTATCGCGGATTTTGATATCATAAATTTCATTTGCGAGAGGAATCATATGAGCTATAAGACTTAATTGTTCCACATCTTTAGGATCAGCATTTATTGTAGTGAAATCGTTCAATTGCTTGGTAGAAAATAATTGAATATCTAGATCTTTTTTAAAAATTTGACGATATAAAATAGTAGCGCTTTCTATGATTTCATCAAAAATAAATCTATATTTATCTTCTGCTGAAAAAGTATTTCGGTCCATGATTTTTTGATGAGTTATTTTTATATTAATATTAAGTTCTTCACTAGCTAAATAGATCAATTTAATAAGTTTATGCAGTTTTATTTCAGAAACATTTTTGCGTTCATTAACAAGGCCGCCAACTAAACTAATAGAAATACTTTCCTTATTAACAAAATTATTTAACAAGTTGACAAGATTAAACCCATTTGCACCATCATAATGTAAGGTCAGATGATCCGTTTCGCTATGGAAATACGCCATGATACAATCATAAACTTTTTTTGATCCGATATAGCGAATGGTATTTGCAGGATCAAATTCATTTATATAAATTGCTTCTCCTTGTAAGCATAAGCCTATTTCATCATTTTTAACTAAAGGCGCTTGGTGCATGTATTTGATTTCTGGGGAAGGTAATTGATTAATTTCTTTTATTATGTTTTGAATGAGTGTATCAGTAATATACCCAGAAAATTTTCTGCCATTAATTATTATACTCATGTTATTTTCTCTTTATCTATTTTTTTATAAAAAAAGCCAAGCGAAAAATATTATAAAAAATAAAAATTTTCAACTTTTAGTTACAATAATAAATTTTTATCCGCAAAACCAATGCCACTATGGTCCTTAGCATACCACTTGGCCCACTGCGCTAATCGGTACTCAATGTATTCATCTAATGAACTTTTTGCTCTAACGCTTGAAGATAAAAATTCAGCATAAATTTATCTCGGATCCATAAATAATCTTATGTAATTAGCCATAGTGTATAATTTGTTCGCTCTGTGAGGAGCGAACAATTTCATCCTCACACCAAACTTTCTCCACATTTTTCTTGCATTAAGAAAAATGCCACTCCTCCTGTGATAAGGGCGCAAAAAATAATATAGAAAGCCGGTGCTAATAGAGAATGCATTTTCCCTATTAACCATTCGCAAAATAAAGGTGTTATTCCTCCAAAAAAAGCGGTGCTGGTGTTATAAGCCAACGATAATCCCGTGTAGCGCGCTGATAAGGGATAATTTTCTGCCACTGCAACAAAAGATACACCCTGCTCTAACGAACTAATCAAGGTAAATATCATCGCGGCTGCTATAATAAATGTAGTAGTGGTATACGCTGCAATAAAATAAAAACCTGGAATAACTGTCACGATCATTAACAAAACGACCCATAATAATAATTTGCGTCTACCAACACGATCACAAAGCATTCCCGCAATAGGAGAAAGAAATAGCATCATCACGGTAATGAGAATCATTAAATGGTCAGCTTGGGCAGTAGAATAATGAAAATTCTGGGTAAGAAAGCTCGGCATATAGACGAAACAGGTATAAAAAAATGTAATCCCCATGCAAAGTAACCCAATAATACGCAGCATATCAGGAATATTATTTTTGAATGTTAATTTGATGGGGTTGATGTTGTTACTCTTATGGCTTATGGTTTCTTGCATATTTAATCGAGCAATATAAATCACTAAGCACAATAGTCCGCTCACCAGATAAGGAAGACGCCAACCCCCATTTTTAAAAGCTGCTTCTGAAAAAAACTCATTGCAGAGAACTCCTATCAATAAAGCCAACAAAAATCCCATGTTGGCACCCATGCCCGCTAAGGAAGTCGTCATAGCGCGGTGTTTAAAGGGTGAAATTTCAGCCAGATAAACCACATTGCCCGCACACTCTCCCCCCACACAAAATCCTTGCCACATTCGAATGATCATCAGCAATAGAGGCGCTGCCACGCCAATGGTCTC
>JAJPJH010000111.1 GCA_021324335.1 Gammaproteobacteria bacterium | reverse complement strand
TCAGTAATTCATCAAGCATCTCTACTTTCATAGCCATCGTTATTATTCCATAAAAAATTTACGTTATGTTACACTATGGCCATTTACACAGATAGGTTTACAGACTCGAGGTAGATTTTAAACACTACTTTTTTAATTTATCGTCTTTTACCTGGAGCATGTTTCGTTGATTGGCGGATCTGCTCCCACTCTTCTTTCATCAATTTATTTTTTAATTGTTGAAATTGAGGCATTCTCTCAAGGTCTTCAGCCCATCTATTAATCGCTGTTACCGATTTGCTAGCTTCTAATAATTTTATTCGGCCCCGCACAAAGGCAGCTTCTTCTCTATGTTCTTCTCCCTTTAATTGCCCCAATAATTTGTTGCCTATACGGAGAACAAGTTTTTTGCGGTCTTCAAGATCCTTCTGTTCTTCGGGTGGTTGATACAAAAAATGACGTCGTATGGGTGCAGGTGATTGCACCCACTCTTGAAATTTTGTCTCTCGCAATCGTGCCGTTATGTACTCTCTATTTCTTTTTTCAAAAAAATCTTCGCCCACTAGAAATTTTAGGTGGTCGATGTTGTATTTTTCTTTTTCATTATCTTGTGCTGTATCAGTCAACTCTAATACCTCTTTAACTTTTTCAAGTTCGTTTTGTTTATTTACCAGTGCATTGTCAGTTGATGCTAATGCTGATTCCACTACATAAATTGCTGCTTTAAGTTCTTCCGATCGCATTATTTTTGGCTTTTCTTTTTCTTCCGATGCTTGTTTGGCAGATTCAGGAAAAGCTTGTCTCATTTTATTTAAAAACTCAGTAACGGACAAAGATGGGGGTTGCATAACTGGTCTTTCTATTGTCTTTTCTTTTACAAATGACTTTTTAATGTTATGAAAAAATTTTGTTATTGCCTTGAAAAATTGGTTTATTTTGCTATCCGAAGATTTCATTTTTGTTTCAGTTTTTTTAATTTTATTTTCAAAATAAGCAATTTTTGCTTTATCTTTTTTCTCTTGCTCGTTAATGCGTTCTAATATTTCTTTTAACTTTGGTTCCTTATATTCATCAAGTATTTTGTCTAATTTTGGCTGGTATTGCATCATTTCTCTTGTTGCTTCTTTTAACTCTACTTCATCTATTTTTTGATCACGATACTTCGCTAATAATTTTTCGAATTTAGAATCAGGATTTTTTTCTAAATATTTTTCGATCTCTTTGCTGGAAAAAATTTGAGAAAACAACATACCTGTAGAGAGGTTAAAATACCTTTCTATCTCTTGGCATTCTTGTTTTAAAGTGGGATTAGCATCTAAGACATGTGCATACTTCTTAATAATTTCTATGGAAAAGGTATAATCTCTAATCTGTTTTTCGAGCAATAGCTTATTGTAAACCGATTTTATTTTTTCGCGCAAAGCCTGCTCTTTTTTACTAGAAGATGAAGATGACATATATCCTCTCGTCGTTTTGTGTGTATTTTTTATTATTATAATCTGTATAAGAAGATGTTTTATTATTTCTCTGAATTATCCGTATTCTATTGATTTATTAATGAAATTAAATACAGCACATTTATGAAACAAACAATTAGGATTTGTGTTTTTCGATAAAGCAATCAAATAACCCTCTTTAACCCCTTGCGCTAAATCGCGACTTGCGGTTGCTGTTGAAATAGATTTAAAAAGGGATAAGTAACCTTTGCGAGAAAACCATTCTTGATTAAGTGTTTGATGAGCAATCATTAAACGATGGCTTCTTCAAATTCCGGCTTTATGTCGTAAGGTTATAAGAGCCGTATCAAGTTCTAGTTTAGTTCCTAAAATACTGAATAATGTCATGCCGGCATAGGTAGGGATGCGTTGCCAAAGAGGGCATTTATTTAAACCTAACGTGTTGCTCACGGCGAGAAGGGGCATCACGCCTTCATGAATACCTGATATGTAGTGTACACCTGTCCAAAATTTCTCTTTCCAAGTCATTGTTTTTTTGGTTTCCCGGGCATTTTCAGCAAGGACATAGGCACTTTCAGCTTGGTGCATGTAAGCTTCTGAGTAAGCGAAAAGAGTCGCCAAAGGAATGCTTAGCAGGAGGGCATCCATTCGGAAAGAAAGAAGCTCTTTCTCTTCGGGTAGATTACAGACCTCAAGCAGTGCAGTTAGGTAGGAGGAAAGTGTATAGAAGTTTTGGCAAAATGCAGTAGTGAACTTGTGTGTAGCTTGCATTTTTTGCCACCCTGTCATTTTTCTTTCTGGTGGGGTCTCGCCTTGCGGTAAGAGTGTTATCCTCTCATCATTGGGGATGGTATTAATCGCTTGGTTTTGTAACAAATCATTTATCCGTGTGGTAGACATAGTAAATTCCTAATTAAGGAGCCACAAAAGTTTGCAAATAGTAATGATTCTTATTACTATTATCAATAAAAAATTCTTTGAAATAGGTAACTTACCGGGAGCGAGTAGTATTTAAGTTCGAAAACCGCTACTATACGCACCTTATTTACCATTAACTCTTCTAGAAATTAATCGGATAACCCATGACAATGACTGCAACTACTCATCCTTATCATGATGCCATCCAAGCGGCTTTACCCTATTGTTTAACCGAAACTTCCTTTGCCTTCGGCAAGAAATACCAAGGCAAAGTCCGTGATACCTATGACCTTGGTGATAGGCTCATGCTCATCACCACTGACAGGCTCACGGCATTTGACCGGCAACTGGCTCTTATTCCCTATAAAGGCCAGGTTTTAAACCTGACGAGCGCTTGGTGGTTTGAACAAACCGCTTCAATCGTGCCGAATCACCTGATCGCAATTCCTGATCCCAATGTCGTGATCGGCAAAAAATGTAAGGTTTTTCCTATCGAATTCGTCGTCCGCGGCTATATCAGCGGTTCCACAGGGACTTCACTCTGGACGCAATACCAAAAAGGCGTACGCCAATACTGCGGTATTTCCTTTCCTGAAGGATTACGAAAGAACCAACGTTTGGACCAGCCCGTCTTAACCCCTACCACCAAAGAAGCTGTCCATGATCGCCCTATCAGCCCTCAAGAAATCGTGGCAGAAGGTTGGATGACGCAAGCAGATTGGGACGAAGCTAGCCAGCTGGCAATGAAGCTCTTCCAACGTGGCACCGAAATCGCTGCTCAGCACGGCTTGATTCTGGTCGATACCAAATACGAATTCGGCCGCGATGCAGATGGCCGCATTATCGTCGTCGATGAAATCCACACCCCTGATTCCAGCCGTTATTGGCTAGCCAATAGTTATGAAGAGCGGTTTGCGCAAGGACAAGAGCCAGAAAACATCGACAAAGAATTCTTACGCTTATGGTTTAGCAAAAACTGCGATCCTTACAACGATGCGAAATTACCTGAAGCACCTCAAGATCTCATCGTGACTTTATCTGCTAGGTATATCCAGTTATATGAAATGATTACCGGCCTGAAGTTTGCTTTTGCTCCCCAACCCGGTCCGATTGACCAGCGAATTATGCGGAATGTAGCGGGGTATTTAGGCTAATGTGCGGCATTGTCGGGATTTTTAGTCATGAACCTGTCGCAGGGGAATTGTACGACAGCCTGATCCACCTGCAGCATCGAGGACAAGATGCTGCAGGTATTTTGACTTGCGATGAGCGCTTTTATCCTAAACATGGTATGGGCTTGGTTCGCGAGATTTTTACGCCTGGCGATTTGTTACAACTAAAAGGCAATATTGGCATTGCTCATACGCGTTATCCTACCGCTGGTGGTTACAGTGAAGCGGATATCCAACCTCTCTGGATAGGTAATCCTCGTGGGATTGCCCTCGCGCATAATGGTAACCTGGTGAACTACCAAGCGTTAGCCGATGAGATCCGCCTGAAACAACACCGGCATTTGAATTCCTCCCTGGATTCGGAAATGCTGCTACTGATGATGGCAGATGGGTTAGCAATCGGTTCTTATGGCGATGATGATGAAGAACAATTTTTTTCTCAGCTCTGCCACGCTGTGAACCATATTTATAGCCGAGTTGAAGGTTCTTACTCCGTCGTTAGTATTGTAATAGGCAAAGGCTTAGTGGCTTTTCGTGATCCGCATGGCATTCGTCCTTTAGTGATGGGCGAACGTAAGCGCGAAGATGGCCGCACGGATTATATTTTTGCTTCAGAAACGACCCCATTTTATGCCTTAGGGTTTGAACCAATAGGCGATTTGCAGCCAGGTGAAATGGCTTATGTGAATAAAGCTGGGAAATTATTCCGTCGTATTGTGAATGCGAAAACATTTCGGCCGTGCGTATTTGAGTATGTATATTTCGCGCGCCCCGATTCTACCTTAGACGGCGTCAGTGTATATCGTTCTCGCTTACGCATGGGGCAGAATTTAGCGCGATTATGGAAACAAACATTCCCTGATTATCTTCCTGATGTGGTGATTCCTGCTCCATTTACAGCAAACACGGCAGCCTTGTCATTTGCACATGAATTAGGCGTACGCTATTCCGAAGGGTTATACAAAAACCCCTTCATCGGCCGTACCTTCATCATGCCTAATCAACAAGCACGTTCTCGAAGTGTTCGATATAAATTAACCCCGCAGCGCACTGAAATTGAAAATAAAAAAGTATTAGTTGTGGATGACAGTATCGTACGTGGTACGACATCTCGCGAAATTATCAAAATGATACGAGAATTTGGTGCCAGTGAAATTGCGCTGGTCTCCGCCTGTCCGCTTATTAAACATCCCTGTTTTTATGGCATTGATATTCCTTCTCGCGATGAATTAATTGCGGCAACCCATACGGAAGAGCAAATTCGGCAGTACTTAGGTGTAGACCGTCTACTCTATCAAACCCAAGAAGACTTAATTGAAGCCGTGACTCGTCGTGGTCAACATCATATCGAGCGCCCTTGCATGGCTTGTATGGATGGGAACTACATATGCGGTAATATCACTGAAGACAAGATAACGAAATTGGAAAAACAGCGGCAAAAGGAAAGAAGTAAATGAACATACTTATTGTCGGGTCCGGTGCTCGTGAACATGCTATTGCAGCCGCATTACATCGTTCACCGCAACAGCCGCATATTTTCTGCTGCGGTACCTCGCTCAATCCTGGTATCTCACAAATGACATATCACTATTGGACGGGTGATATTACCGATGTAGCAGCCGTGACGAAGATGGCAAAAGAATGGCAAATTGATCTCGCTATCATCGGCCCGGAAGCGCCGTTAGAAAAAGGCTTAGCTGATGCGTTATGGCAGAACGCTATTCCTACCGTTGGTCCCAAACGAGCATTAGCACAAATTGAAACGAGTAAATCTTTTGCACGTGATTTAATGCAAAAATACGATATTCCCGGCTTGCCCCGCTATCGGAAGTTTCAGGAGTTAAATGGCATTCCAGCATTCTTAGCTGAACTAGGCGAAGGACAGTATGTCGTGAAAGCCAATGGCTTAATGGGTGGGAAAGGCGTGAAAGTGGCAGGTGATCATTTACATTCGTTTGCGGAGGCAATTAGCTATTGCAAAGAAATTTTGGCGCAAGGCCAAGAAGTAGTGATAGAAGAAAAACTCGTCGGCCAAGAATTTTCATTTATGTGTTTTAGTGATGGGAAGCAAGCTGTTCCTATGCCAATTGTTCAGGACCACAAACGTGCTTTCGTCAATGATGAGGGACCTAACACGGGTGGTATGGGGAGTTATTCTGATGCGAATCATAGCTTACCCTTTTTATCAGCTGACGATGTGCAACAAGCATGGCAAATTAATGAGGCAGTCCTGCGAGCTTTATCCACGGAATTACAAGATAAATATATTGGCATCTTATATGGCAGTTTTATCGCTACCCACCAAGGTGTATACGTGATCGAATTTAACGCGCGCTTGGGTGACCCCGAAGCATTAAATGTATTAACCATTCTGACGTCTGATTTTGTTACCATTTGCCAGGCCATGGTGACGGGTAGTTTATCAGCCGACCAAGTGACATTTGCCAACCAAGCGACTGTTTGTAAATATGCTGTTCCGCAAGGGTATCCAGATGACCCTATCAAAGATGCTGTGATCTGTATTGAGGCGGTGAAAAATAAATCGCGTTTATATTTAGCGTCGGTCAATGCAGTGGATGGAAAAATTCATGCGACAGGTTCACGTACTGCTGCGTATGTGGGGGTAGCCGATTCTATTTCGATGGCAGAAGAAATTGCTGAAGTAGAAGTGCGTGGCATTGATGGGCCGTTATTTCATCGCGACGATATTGGAACGGATAGGCTTATTCAACGCCGTATTGATGATATGCGCAGGTTGAGAGGCGCATGATTCGTTTAGGCATTTTAGGTTCTACTCGTGGTACGAATCTGACGGCAATTGTTGCTGCCATTGAACAAAACCGCTTACCGGCAACAATTAATATTGTCATCAGTAACAAGTCAGAAGCTGGCATTCTTTCTCGGGCGCAAGCGTATGGATTAGCGACGCAATTTATTAATCCTAACGAGTTAAGCCGTGAAGCCTATGATCAAGCGGTTTCTGCTGTGTTACAGCAAAAGAATGTTGACCTCGTGGTTCTTATTGGCTACATGCGAATCCTCTCTGCCGAATTTGTCAAAACATGGGCGAATAGCATTATCAATGTGCATCCTTCATTGTTACCTGCGTTTGCAGGAAAAATGGATTTGGAGGTTCATCGTGCTGTGCTGGCATCTGGTGTGAAGGAAACAGGTTGTACGGTGCATTATGTGACAGAAGAGGTAGATGCAGGGCCGATCGTCGCGCAATTGAAATGTCCGGTGTTAGAAGGCGATACGCCGGAGACATTGAAGCAGCGCGTCCAGCAGTTAGAGGGCGAAGCGTTAGTACAGGCAATTCTGACTCACTTCCGACTATAATTAGTTACACTAAATAATTTTTTTTTCCAGAGAAAGGGATTAAATAATATGTTTGAGCGCACTAACCTAAATCTACAATCTGCTCAGTCTTTGTATGAAGCAGGGAAATATACAGAGGCTCTTGCTGCTGCAGCCGAAGCGATTGCTCAACAACCAACCATGTACCAATCCTATGTTATCCGTGCCCAAATTATTTATCATTTTCAATTAAAAAATCATTATACTCTTGGCATCCAAGACACTTCTCAAGCGATTAAGTTAATCCAATCCAACTCACTCAATGATAAAGAGAAAGATTTACTAGCGAGTATTTATAATTTGCGTGCAAGGTTTTATCACTTCCAATGTGATTATAATAAAGCCTTCGTCGATATTAATATTGCAATTAAGCTTCTCGATAAAGACCATCCCTCTTACGCTGACAAGCTGTTACAAAGCAGTTATTACCAACAATGTGCGGAAATTTCGGTCGATCTAAAGCGGGAAGCCTTGGCAATTTCGGCGTTGATAAAGCTCCGTCATGCAACCGCTACCGAGGCAAAGGCTTCCTCAGCTGCGCCGGTTACCCCGCCTCCTGCCCATCAGCCAAAAGGCCCTCGCTAGAACGCAGTTCCCAAATGGCCGCAAGTCGCTATAATAGGCAAAACTTTTAGGGTGGTGTTAGAGATGTCAATAAAACATATTCCTGTGAAGCGAGCGCTGCTGTCCGTATCCAATAAGGCGGGTATTGTTGAATTTGCTAAGGCTTTGATCAAACTAGGGGTGGAACTGATTTCCACAGGTGGTACCAGTCAGCTCCTAGGAGAAGCGGGTATTCCCCATCAGCAGGTAGAAGAGGTAACAGGGCTAGCAGAAATGTTAGATGGCCGGGTTAAAACCTTGCATCCGAAGATACACGGCGGGATCTTAGGGCGGCGGGACAAGCATGCGGAGGAAGCAGTAAAGCACCAAATTCCTTGGATAGATTTAGTTGTGGTCAATTTTTATCCATTCGCAGAGGCTGTTAAAAAAGAGATGAGTTGGGAAGAAGCCGTAGAATACATCGATATCGGCGGTCCTACGATGGTGAGGGCAGCTGCTAAGAATTTTGCTTGGGTAGGGGTGGTCGTTAACCCAGAAGATTATGCCACCGTCCTGGCTGAGCTGCAGGCAGAAAACGGTTTACGGTATGAAACCCGAAAGCAGCTCGCAGAAAAAGTATTTGCTTTAACAAGCCGTTATGATGCGATGATTCATGAGTATTTCTCAGAAAAAAATGAGCAAACAGAATTCTGTTCGCCTGAGCTCCATTTATCATTAAAGAAGTATACAGAACTGCGCTATGGCGAAAATCCTCATCAGCGCGCTTGTGCTTATCAGTTGCCTCAAACACCAGCAGGCATTTTTGCGGCTAAGCAGCATCAAGGGAAACCGCTTTCTTATAATAATATCTTAGATGTTGAAGCTGCCTTGGCTTGTATTCAAGAATTTACGGTACCAGCTTGCGTTATCGTCAAACACGCTAATCCTTGTGGAGCGGCGATTGCGGAGGATATAAATACCGCTTATCAACATGCTTATGAAGCGGATTCTCTTTCAGCTTTCGGCGGTATTATTGCCTTAAACCGTCCTTGCACTCGGCAAATTGCCGACCAGGTAGCAAGTATTTTCATGGAAATTATTATTGCGCCAGGCTATTCAGATGACGCTTTGAAAGTGTTAGCTGCTAAACCCAATTTGCGCGTACTCGAAATGCCTTCTCAACCTTTGCCTGATTGGGAAATGAAATGGATTATGGGTGGCTTTCTGTTACAAGAAAAAGATAAGCAAACTATTCGTGCCGGGGATATCAAAATGGTGACGGATAATAAGCCTAGCGAACAAGATATTAACTCCATGCTATTTGCTTGGAGCGTTTTAAAGCATATCAAATCCAATGGCATTCTTATTGCTAAAAACAATACGACGATTGGTATCGGCGCAGGGCAAGTGTCACGCATTGATGCAGTCGATCTTGCTATTCGAAAATCAGGTAACAGAATTCAAGATACCGTTTTAGCATCTGACGCTTTTTTCCCCTTTAGCGATAGCATTGACCGTATTGCGAATACAGGGATACGCGCTGTCATTCAACCAGGTGGTTCTGTGCGGGATGAAGAAGTGATTGCAGCATGTAATAAATACGGTATTGCTATGGTATTTACTGGTAAACGCTGTTTTAGACATTAATGAGAGGTGTAAATCATGACCAAAATCTTAGTCAGCATTTTAATGGGTTCCAAATCCGATTGGAGTATTATGCAAGAAGCAAGTGCCATGTTAGATCAATTAAAAATTCCACATGAAGCACGTGCTTTATCAGCTCATCGTACGCCAGATGCGTTATTTACCTATCTTAAGTCGGCTGAACAACGGGGTGTGGAAGTATTTATTGCAGCAGCAGGTGGTGCAGCGCATTTACCAGGTGTGGTTGCAGCTAAAACGATTATTCCTGTTTTAGGTGTACCGATGCCATCTTCTACCTTTACGAATGGATTAGATGCGTTATTATCCATTGTCCAAATGCCAGCAGGTATTCCAGTGGGAACACTTGCAGTAGGTAAAGCAGGTGCGGTAAACGCAGCATTATTAGCCGCAAGTATGCTGGGAAATAAATATCCTGAATATCGTGATGCAATTCGTCAACATCGTGAAAAGCAAGCGCAGACTGTATTAGAAAATTCTGAATTAAAATAGAGGGCCACATCATGTTTCCATCCGAATCACTACGTCAAGCTGACTCAGCTATTTGGCAGGCGATTGAAGACGAAAAACGGCGGCAAGAAGACCATATCGAATTAATTGCTTCGGAAAATTATGTAAGCCCAAATGTGTTAGCAGTACAAGGTTCCGTATTAACGAATAAATATGCGGAAGGTTATCCTGATAAACGTTATTACGGCGGATGTGAATTTGTTGATGTCGCAGAAAAATTGGCGATTGAGCGAGCTAAACAATTATTTGGTGCTGATTATGTCAATGTGCAGCCTCATTCTGGTTCACAAGCAAATATGGCAGCGTACGCGGCGATGATTGCCCCCGGTGATACCGTATTAGGGATGAATCTCGCACATGGTGGTCATTTAACCCATGGTTCGCCAGTGAATTTTTCGGGTAAACTCTACCATTTTTATGCCTACGGTCTCAATTTGGAAACAGGTCAAATTGATTATGATGAAGCAGAACGCCTTGCGAAAGAACATAAACCAAAATTAATCGTAACAGGCTTTTCTGCTTATTCCCGTATTATCGATTGGCAGCGTTTTCGTGAAATAGCAGACAGTGTGGGTGCTTATTTGATGGCGGATATTGCGCATGTGGCGGGGTTAGTGGCAGTGGGCCTTTATCCTTCTCCCGTTAAAATTGCTGATGTCACCACGACAACCACGCATAAAACCTTACGCGGCGCGCGTGGCGGGATGATTATGGCAAAAGCTAATCCAGAGCTTGAGAAAAAACTAAATTCGGCCGTTTTCCCCGGTGGCCAAGGTGGGCCGCTGATGCATGTAATTGCAGCAAAAGCCGTTGCCTTTGGCGAGGCGCTGCGTCCAGAATTTAAAACCTATCAACAGCAAATTCTTAACAATGCACGCGCGATGGCGAAAGTACTTTTGCAGCGAGGGTATAAGATTGTAAGCGGGGGAACGGATAATCATCTGATGTTGATTGATTTAATCGATAATAAAATTACTGGTAAAGAGGCAGAAGCAGCATTGAGTCACGCTAATATTACGACGAATAAAAATGCTGTTCCAAATGATCCACAATCACCGTTTATCACCAGCGGTTTGCGTATTGGTTCACCTGCAATGACGACGCGCGGGTTTAAAGAAAAAGAAAGTGAGCAAGTGGCAAATTGGATTTGTGATATTTTGGATGATAGGGAAAATACAGCGAAGATTGCTCAGATTAAAAAAGAAGCGCTGGCATTGTGCAAGCGATTCCCGGTGTATGGATAAAACAGAAACTTGCATAATTTTTTAACCTGTGTATAACAAAAAAGATCCAGCTTTAAAACAGGAGTAAAAGTTATGCAGGCACCGAGGAAATTATGGAAGAAATTTTGTAGTAGTTCTGCTTCACTACGACGGGCCTTATTGAAAGGTAAATCTCGCGCTTCTATATCGTTAGAAGAAATCCATTTAAGAGAGTTTTCAGAGACCTATAGTTACTATGTAAAAAGTAACTTTAAAGAGAATTATATTGAGAAAAATGGCTGGATAGGCTGGGACTATCTCAATAAATGTGCAGCGAATAGTGCTGAATTAGAAAGAGCCGTATTAATGATTGGGAAAGGGTTGGGGAAAAATTCGCATCAAAAAGATGCGTACGAGGCTTGTAAGCTATTTCAAGCCTATTTACATAATGGGAATAATGGAGAGGCTCTTAAAGCTCGTTTCAAAGAACTCGAATCTCGCTGGGGTATCCCCTTCAATAAAAATAACATTAGCGATTGGATAGTAAAGGTGGCTAAAAAAGAAGAAACAGGTGAAGTTAAGGAAGTGCCAGTTAAAAAACTAACATTATCTCGCTCAGCTCTTTCTTCTCCGACAGCTTCCTCATCTTCTTACGGGGGTATTTTTCATAGTTCGGATTCGCTTTATATGACTCCTTCTTCATACGACCAATTAACCAAAACTCCTAAGCCTTAATCATACTCCTATCCCGTAGGTATACCCTACGGGAATGGCCTTTTTTGTGCGCCAAGCATGGCGCAATTCTAGGCGGTGAAAGTCCGCTGCACGCCGTGGAGATCGGAAGTGCGAGTCTAGGCAAGGGTGT
>JAJPJH010000104.1 GCA_021324335.1 Gammaproteobacteria bacterium | reverse complement strand
TATATCACTTTTAACAACAGCCCAATTGATAATCCTACACTTGATATCAAAGCCTACAAAAGCGTCCAATCTGCTGATATTCAGCAAAATCAAAATATACGAGTAGGATTTATTGCTACAGGTACCTTGCAACACCCGCATATTAGTTTCTTTTCTGAGCCAAGCGGTCTCGATCAAGCAGAAATTTTTTCTCTCATTATGTTTGGACAATCTCTCGAATCCGCATCTACCCCTTCTTTATTAACCGAAGCTGTTAAAAGTATGAGTTTTTTTAGCAAAGAACCAGATAGCCCTAATCAAAATGATTTAGTACAACAGTTGCAACAAGCCTTTGGTTTGCATACCTTAGAATTGACAAACGGGAAAACAACATCTGCTCCTTCTGCTATTATAGGAAAACATTTATCACCCAATTTATATATTAGCTATAGCTTAAATATTTTTGATGCAGCGAATGGAATATTGATCCGATATGTTTTAAATAATCATTGGTATATTCAAACTCAAGCTGGCATCACAAGAAGCCGATTTGACATATTTTATTCTTATGAAAAATGATAAATAAAAAATATCAGATATTTTTATTTGAAAAATAATAGCCAATATAAAATTTAATTTTATGTCATAGAATGATAGTTCATTAAGCAACATCATATAACTATAGGGAGAAATAATTATGAAAACGTCACAAGCGGAAATAATAAGTCCGTCCTATTTAGTTAACTACCTTTCTTGGAATGGTATTTTTGCTGGTGTCATCGTGGCTCTTATGCTTGGATCATTACTTAACTTACTTGGCTTGGGATTAGGTTTTATTTCCTTTATTCCGGAGGAAGACAGATTAGCCACTTTAGGTGCAGGTTCAATTATCTGGTTAAGTTTAAATAGTATTGTCTCGATGGGAATAGGAGGCTGGATAGCAAGCCGCTGCGCTAAAAATGTCGTCACCCGCTTTGATGGAATGTTGCAAGGCGTGGTAACAGCTAGCTTGGCTGTGTTAATAACTTTCTTTTTGATGGCGACCGCAGCGGGAATGATGTTAAATAGTGCTGCCACGTTAATAGGAAGAAGCGTATCACAAGAAAATATTCAACAAGTAGCGGAGACAGCAAAAAGCACTATGTCAAGTATGAGTCCATCTTCCTATGGAATGACTCAAGAAGAAACACAACAAACAGATAGCCAATCTCACCAACGAACTGAAGAAACCATAGAAAAAGCCCAACAAGCCAGTATGGCATTAGGTGCAGTTTGTTTAGCAGAGTTTTTCGTTATTGCATTTGGAGTAATAGCCAGTGCTATCGGAGGGATGATGGGATCGCGTTCCTATCCCTAATCCCTATCCCTCTACTACTGCCAATGATAATAAAATCATGGCAGTAGTAAGCTCAATTCACTTTACGACAATACAAATCAACCCTAATAAAATAAACCCTATCGCTGCTGCCGTGGATAAATTAATAGCCTCATGCATAAATAAAGCAGACACCATCAGGCTAAAAACAGGAACAGCTAAAAATCCTAGGGATACCATGGAGGTAGGAAGTTCTTTATTAATCACCACACCACTCCAATAGGATAATCCTGTGACTAATATGCCTGTATAAATTAATGAGAGCACCAAGGGCGTGCTCCAGGTAATCGTCATCGAATGCTCTTTTGTCCAAGCGAAAATCAAAACAGGAATAGTACCAATGAGTAATTGCCAAGGGATGAGTTCTAATGGAGATTTTGTCCAATGCATGTAACGTGCACACAACATTGAAATCGCCCAACATAAAGAAGCTAGCAGTAACATGATGGTCCCAACTAATACATGTTTATCTGCCCAATTCATTTCCCATGGACCTAAGAGAATAAACAAGCCACTAATGCCTAGAAAAAATCCTAGCCATCGGAACAAACTAGCTTCTTCATTAAAGAAGAAAATAGCAGCAGGCATCACCCATAATGGCGTCGTGTAGGCTAGTAAAGAAGAGCGTCCAGCAGGAAGATAGGTAAGACCAATATTGGTTAATAGAATATAGATGCCAATTTGTAACAAACCAATAGTGATAATGAGAGGATAATCTGTGAACTTAGGCCACCTAAATTTTTTAATAGCGATTACCAACCCCATCATTGTAACCGTACCTACAACCAATCGCAGAGCGGTGTACCAAAGCGGCGACATATATTGCAATCCAATCTTGTTTATCGGCCACGCCATGCCCCAACTAAAAACAATAAATATAAATAAGCCGAGCATTCGATAGTTATTTTTATGCATTTAACCCCCGGTGAGCAAATAACAATGAGCTAGTATAATTACCTTTTCTTATGGCTGTCAGCTATTCATTTGGAATTATTTCATTGTTTATAATAGTTAATTTTTCTTTTAAATGTATTCTACGTAATTCTTTATATCGATCGCTAGCTTGAAATTCTTTAGCATATTCAATCATATCGCGGATTTGGGCATCTTTTTCTTTTTCAAATAATTCGGGACATTTGCTTCTGAGTTCTAATAATTTTGTCATATTACCTTGACGGAGTGCATGATGCTTTTCATAGTATAATGCAATTGCATCGTTAACCGGCATTTCATCTAAGGATTTCATTTTTTATTCCTTCCTATTCGTTATTTTAAGAGGCAGATGGTTGGTAGCTTACACAAGACAGACATTCCTTGCACGGCATTTCACTGAATCGACAAGAATCACATATTTTAGTACAGGGATTTTTAATATAATTACCGCAAGAGGTTTTATAGATATGCCAACACTCATTACCCGAACCGCAACCTGTTAGAAAAATAGCCAGTAACCCGATTAACATGAAAAGAGATCGCTTCATAAACTTGCTCTCCTTAGCTGTTTAATGCATCATGCAAGGTAATAACTGTATTATTCCCTCCCAGTTTAACTCCTTCCAATTCAATACTAACTACTTTCATACCTTCAATCACATCCCCAATATGCATTAGACGATTATTAATCATCGCTACTTTTTCATCATCTGAAATAAATACGCCCATTAAGGATAAATTCACTTTCTTCACAATTGGCTTAGGTAGAGGAGCTGGTTTTTTAACCCCCACCATTTTAGGCTTTTCAGGTTGTGGTTTAGGTTTGGGCTTAGCGGTGATGTAATAGATTGAAAAAGCAGCAATTAATAAACCTAATAATGCCGCGAGACTAATTATTAACCATGACCATTTTTTGGATTTTTTTGTGATGGTAATAGTTGAGTTAACCACACTACTTTTAAGTTGTGTTTTCTTTAATGCATCATACAGTATGCTCAAGGTACATTACCTCCTTTGCACAATCATGGATTAAATGTTCATCAATTAAAAAAGTTTCTGCCACATAACCTGCTGTCAATGCTCTATCACATAAAATGTTAATTGTACGCGGCGACCCTTTTGTATAATAAAAAATAGTTTCAATGGCTTTTTCTGTAAAAACGATATTATTTTGCTTAATTTCTTGTGTAATCGCTTTCGAAAGGCGATGCTGGATATATTGTCTTAAATCATTTTTATCTAATGGATTTAAATTATAGTAAACTGTAATACGTTGCCGAAGCTGTCGTAAGGAAGGAAGTTGCAGTTTATCGTGAAGTTCTGGCTGTCCTATCAAGACTATTTGTAATAACTTTTCTTTTTCCGTTTCAAGATTAGATAATAAACGAATTTGTTCTAATTGTTTAACCGTTAAATTTTGAGCTTCATCAATAATTAATACCACATTGTAACCTTGGTTATATTGGCTAATTAAAAAATTATTTAATACATAGATTAATCCAAATTTATTTTTCTCTGTAATGGGAATGCCAAAATCATTCAGAATTAATTGCAATAGCTGTACTTCAGAAAATTTAGGATTTAACACTAAAGCAAATTTCACTTTCTCATTAAACTGATTAAGTAATTTTCGACATAAAGTCGTTTTACCTGTCCCCACTTCGCCGGTAATTACAATGATACCTTTACGCTGATCAATACCATAAAGTAGGTGAGAAAATGCTTCAGTATGGCTCTTGCTAGCAAAGAAGAAATTCGGGTCGGCTGTAACATTAAACGGGTTTTCTTTAAATTGATAAAACTGATGATACATGATTCCATCTCTTAACTAGTCCCTTGTTGTTTGATTTTATTCGAAAATAAACGTTTATGCAAAAGAAACTTGTAGAATGTTAAAATAATAAGCATAAAGCCAAGTTTTCTCTATTGAAGGATCGTAGCATGGAGCTTAATAGCCTTAACGATCAACAAGCGTCTTCCCGGCTAAAAGTACTTATTGCCGATGACGATACGCCGACCCGTATTCTTCTTCGCGCAGCTATTTCTCAATGGGGATATGAGGTGATAGAGGCTAGTGATGGAGAAATGGCCTGGGAACTCACCCAAAATAGCAATCAAGCGCCAGATCTTTTAATTGTCGATTGGTTAATGCCTAAACTGGATGGTGTGGCCTTATGTGAACGGATTAAACGAGAGCTAACCAATTATCCCTACATTATCCTACTCACCCAAGTAACGGGCACGACTAATATCATCAAAGGCTTAGATGCAGGTGCTGATGAATTTTTGTCCAAACCTTTTAATATGGCTGAATTACGCAGCCGCCTTTCTGTTGGCGCACGAATTGTGAAATATAAAAACATGGTGGCGCAAAAAAATAAACAATTACAAGAATATGTAGAAAATATAAAAATCCTAGAAAATAGCATTGCTTCTCTTTGCCAACAAGTGGAAGAATGGGAAAAATCACCTGAAAAAACGATATCTCTGTCACAACTAAAAGAAATAATAAACAAAATTAAATACTTACATACCCTCGTCCAATCTATCCTCGTGAAAAAGGATGAATGATGATGAATATTCCCACTCCCTATTTAAACCACTCATCATCTAATTTAACTTGGCCAAAAACCTTGGTTAAGGCCTTTTCCGCCCTTATTATTTTAATAGGCGCATTTTTTCTTATTGCTTGGCCCATTTATTTTTGGTTACCTACCGCTTTAACTTTGTATCTCTATACAGTTGAACCGAATGTTGCTGTATGTACTTTTCTGTGCGGGATTACACTTTGGATAAGAAATGAAAATACTAGTTCTTATGCAAATTATCTTGCTGATATGTGTGCAGGGATCGTTTTTCTTATTTCCTTCCTAACATTATTTCAATATTTCTTTTCTATTAATTTAGGGATTGATCAAGCTTTATTTAAAGAACCCCTACAATTAGCAGGTTATGGGCCCTTATCGGGACGAATGTCACCTTTTTCAGCTGCCAATTTTGTATTAATTTCTTTTGTTCTATTCTTTCTGGATAATAAAGTTGTAAATTACCAAACCCATCAAATTTTAACGCTTATCGTTATTTTTTCCGCTTTCTTCTCCTTTTTAATCCATTTCTATCGAGTAAACAATCTGGCTGAATTTTTAGGTATTGACCGTTACTCGCAAATGTCTTTAATCATTATTCTTATTTTTTTATTACTCGGCATAGGTGTTATTTTTGCACGGCCGCATCGGGGCATTGCCCATTTGTTTATTAGCAAAGATAGCGGCGGAACTTTAGCAAGACATCTCATTCCACCGGCTATTATTCTACCCATTATCCTTGGTTATATTGGATTAATTGGTTTAGGAAATGTTTATTATGAAGCGGTATTGGGTATCTCATTGCTCGTCATGGGAATTGTCATCTTCTTTATTGCTTTTATTTTACTAAATGCCTATTTAGTGGAAAAAACGGATATTAAACGAAAAGCAATGGAACAAATATTAAAATTAGAACAAGCTCAACTACAAGCTATTTTAGATAACACCAGCGCAATGATTTATATCTATGACTTACAAGGAAGATATTTACTAATCAATAAAGAATTAGAACGATTAGCTCATAAAAGTGCAGCTGAGATCATTGGCCAAACAACGCATGATATTTTTGAACCAGAAGTAGCCGACCAGTTAGTAGATAATAATTTAAAAGTGATAAAAACTCGAACCCCTATTGCGGTTGAAGAAAGAATTCGACATCAAGATAAAGAGCATATTTATTTATCTAACAAATTTTTATTAACAAACGAATTAGGCATACCATATGCAATGGGTGGTGTTTCCACTGAAATTACCAAATTCAAACAACTTTATAATGCTTTACAAGAAAATAAAGAACGCTTAGATCTTGCTTTACGTTCCGCACAGGCAGGTGCATGGAGTTGGGATATTATAAAAGATATAGTGGTATGGGATGAATATATGTACCAATTGTATGGCCTAAAAGGAAAACTGCCGGTATTAAATTATATAACGGTACTTAGTTTTACTCATCCTGACGATCGGGAAGAATTACGTAAGGATGTAGAAAGAATTCTGGAATCCAGCAATGAATTTGAATTAGAATATCGGATTATTAATCCTGACAACTCTGTTTCCTATTTACACTCCCAAGGTCGTGTTTATCGTGATCAAAAAGGTAATCCCATTCGGATGACGGGTGTATGTTGGGATATCACGCAACATAAAAAATCCGAGGAAGAACTTAGAAAAGCAAAGGAAATTGCAGAAAAATTAGCAGAACAAGCAGCAGAAGCAAGCAATGCCAAAAGCGCTTTTTTAGCTGCTATGAGTCATGAGATTCGCACACCTCTAAACGGTGTAATTGGCATGACAGGCTTATTACTCGATTCCGTTTTAACTGCTGACCAACGTGAATATATTGAAACCATTCGTGTTTCAGGCGAAGCCTTATTAGCCATTATTAACGATATTCTTGATTTCTCCAAGATAGAATCAGAACGAATGGACTTAGAGAATACTGATTTTGATATGCATGCTTTAATTCAAGATACAGTTGATATTGTCTCGTCAATTGTACGGCGAAAGGGAATTGCTTTAGAAGTATTCCTCGATCCAAATGTCTCTGAATGGTATACGGGTGATCCTACACGCATTCGCCAAGTACTCACTAATTTATTAAGTAATGCGGTTAAATTTACCAATGAAGGCGAAATCAACTTAAAGGTAAAAGTAAGTGAAAGCAATGGTGAACAAGCTAAGCTGCTTTTTGAAATTATCGATACAGGTATTGGTATTGATCCTGAAGTACGGGAACGATTATTTAAACCTTTTTCGCAAGGTGATATTTCAACTTCGAGAAAATATGGTGGTACAGGTTTAGGCCTTGCTATTTCAAAGCGTCTTGTTGAAATGATGGGTGGCCAAATTGATGTTGAAAGTACAATGGGAAAAGGCAGCCGCTTCTGGTTTACAATACAGTTATTAGAATGTGAAACTATCGTACCTAAGATGGAATTCCAATTGCCTGTAGAGCTTAAAGGTAAGCGTATTCTCTGCGTTGATGATAATACAATTAATCGGGAAACAACCAAACGAATTTTACAAACCTGGCTTTTACGTTGTGACAGTGCAACCAATGCTGCTGAAGCTTTATCGATGCTAAGAAGAGCAGCAGCAGAAGGTGACCCTTATGAACTGATGATAACGGATCAGCTCATGCCCGGAATGACAGGAATTGAATTAATCGATGTCGTCCATGAATTGAAAGATATAGCTAAAACAGAAATTCTTATTTTCTCAGCATTAGGAACGACATTCAGTGAGGAAGAACTTGCAAAACATGGCATTGCCGCTAGTTTAACTAAACCACTGCGGCCAGGTAAAATGTATGAGACAATTATTAATATTTTGATGAAATCAGCCGCACCAACTAGTACTAACCCGCTGATTCAACCGGATGTCATCCCCAAGAAAAATGTTCGTATTTTACTTGTTGAAGATAATCCAATTAACCAACAAGTCGCCATACGGATTTTAAATAAGCTCGGCTATCGAGCTGATTTTGTTGGTAACGGAATGGAAGCTATTTCTGCGGTGCAATCTGTTCCTTATGATCTTATCTTAATGGACTGCCAAATGCCTGAAATGGATGGTTATGCTGCTACAGAAGAAATTCGTAAAATTGAAGCTGCACAGAATAAACCGCGTACTCCCATTATTGCGATGACAGCCCATGCATTAAAAGGAGATAGAGAAAAGTGTTTACAAGCTGGTATGGATGATTATATTTCCAAACCTATTGATGTGATGACATTGCGTGGATTATTAGAACACTGGTTAGGTGAAACTAAACAAGAGAAAGCAAAACCGGTTAAAAAATCTCCTCCTACCGCTTCTACCATACCAGAAGAGTTCATTAATATGAATCGTATCGAAGAGATTTTTGGAGATGATCCTTCTGCCATAAAAGCTTTTATCCAGGTCTTTATTGATTCTTTCGCAGGAACTTTAAATGAGTTGAAAGAAGCAATCAATGCAAAAAATAGTAAAGTAAGTAAAAATTTATTCCACCAACTAAAAGGATCTGCGGGTAATAGCGGCATTAATTCTCTGCAATCGATTTGCGCTAAAGCTGAAGAAAAAATACTCGAAGAAAATTGGGAAGCTGTCTTTGGCTTATATCAAATTTTACTCGATACATTCAATAAAGTTAAACTTGAAGCAAGTGATAAATTCCATATTAATATTCATTAATTACTGGGGATTAAAATTTGCACTAGCACGGTGATTGAAAATAGTAATAGTATTACTTTGTTGTAAAACAACTTGGTCTTTATCAATCAAGACTGCTGACAATTGATGTGTCCCCCTCTCAATATTTTCTGCTTGTAAATAAGTATTAGCTTGAGGATTGCCCCAGGGCTTCCCATCTACTAATAATAAAATTTTATCACCAGGCCTTAAGGCGGGGTTGATTTTTAAAAGAACCGGAAGTGTGGGTTGATTTTGAATGGTCTCATTATCTTTAGGTGAAACAATAACAAACGTCTTATAGTGAGCATTTTTATCTATTGCTGATGACTGCTTAGCTCCTGTTGTTGATGATGAAGAAGGAGGCACAGAAGTCGTACTGCTTACATTTGGCACTTCAATTTCTTTTGAATTATTTAATGGCATATCAGAATAAGTAATATTACCATTTTTATCCTGCTGCATATAGAGTGCAGCATAGAGTGGGGTCATAAAACAAAAAATAAACATAGCTATAATATATTTCATATTAGCTCCTACATAATAGCAGCTGAATCCTGCGGATCTAGTTGCGCCACATTTGAAATCAATCGAACTGATTGTGAGGTACCATATCGGCTTGTCCATGTGACACTAACATCGAGATTTTTGTAATTAGGATTTGTATAAGTTGTAACCGTATATGTAATGGTATAATTCGTTCCATCACTCGATGCTGTGCCGCTACCTGATGCAATGCTTTGATAGGAAGTATAACCTGGTGTATTATTTATCACTTGATAATCTCGCAGCGTTTCAATTTGACTTACTGCGAGAAGCCGCGCTGTATTAGTTTGCTGTGCAACGCTCGTATCATAAGCCAAATAATTTTGAAATCGGATTAATGCGATGACGCTAACAGTAATAAAAACTAAAGTAACAAGCGCTTCGATTAATGTTTGTCCGGCTAGTTTATTTAATTTTTTCATCAAAAATCCTTCCAAGAACCCGGCACTTTTGCATAATAACTCATAGATGATTGATTTTGTAAATTGGTGAAGGTAGTACTATTATATGTAAATGATGTACTTCCGGTCATACTCATATTAGTTGCTGAAATCATACCACCTGTTAATTGCACACTTCCTGTAACCGTTGTCGTAGCAGTACCCATTACAAATACCAATCCATAAATGGTAATGCTCCCTGATAACGAAAGATTACCATTTACAATTAATAATACAGGATTTGAAGCTGAACCTAAGGTAATCGAACCATTTATCGAAGCCGTCCCACCTGTTTGATCAATCCAGATAGAAGTACCATTTAATCCATTTAACGTTCTACTATAATCTGTAGAACTACTATTGCTATAATAATGTGCTACATTATTTTTAACAGTATTCATTGATACGCCAAAATAACTCGCAAAAAAATCATTTTGAGACATACTTGATAAAGAGGAAACATTACTTTGAATACCACTTCCTGAACTCGTATTTATTTGGGCACTTCCCGTAATGGTTACGCTTCCCCCAGCCTGCACCGCGTTATTAGTTTGAGTATTAGTTAGCTCAGAGCTACCAGATAAAGAAACATTTCCTTTCGAAACTAGTAAGCTATTGGGAGGATTCTCTAACAACGAACCAAAATAAACTTGCTGAGAGACAACTCGAGTTGAAGTACCATCACTACTAGTGCCAGTAGAAGCAATCTGAATTAATTTATAATTATAAGCAACTGGATTGCTATACGTAATGGTATATTTACTACCATTCCCTAACGCCACATTACTCGTATTACTATTAGAATAAGCAGGAATATAGCCATTTACCGGATTAGCTAAAATAGTTGCACTATTTTGTTGCAAATAATTAATACCAAATTCTAATCCAGCTTCGGCTGCTTCGAAAGCTTGAGCATTTTGAACAAAATTAGAAGAACTCTTATCCAATAGCACCCCAAAATTTGCAGCAAAAATAATGACGAGTGTACTCAATATCATTAATATGACTGCCATGAACAACATGGCCGCACCCATATTCATTTTACGGAATAAATTTACCATTGCGTACCCTAATATGTTCAGTTAATGTTTTTGTCACTGTTGAATCACTCGCTAATTGTCCCGTCATACTAATATCTACACTACGTAAGGTAATGCCATGCGTACCAGGACCTGTTGTTAGCGTGTAAGTTGTTAATGTAAAAGTTAAATTGGTAATTTGGATAGCATTAATATCAGTAATATTTTCCCAAGTGGAGGCACCAGCCGTACATGAAAAAGCTGCACTGACAGGTCGTGATTGGATAGCTTGACCGCTTAAACGATAACCATACCGTTCATCATCTGTTCCCGTATTAATGGTAGGAAGGGAACCATCACTATTATGATCATATGATAATAAAATACAATTATTACTATTATTAACACTAATGTCGGTATTGCCACTTACCATAAAAGGATTATCATTACTATGCCCATACCCTATATCCGACTGCGCATTCGCCCAATAACCTGCCCGACGTATATCATTACTGATGATAGTCATTGCGATTTGCATTTGTTGATTCAATCGATTGCTATTTAATGTCTTCCTATAATGCACCATATTCGCTATATAAATACTAATTAATCCGGTAAAAAGCACCGCATTAATTAAAATGACAATTAAAAGCTCTACTAAAGTAAATCCTTTTTTGGGACGTAAAAATATTTTCCTTAACATGCTTGATACCCACCTATGCCTGTCGAGCACATTTGTAAACCTCCCATGGTGCCAATGGAAATAGTAATAAGCGATGTCCCACCATACACCGTAAAGGTTATTGAGCCAGTTGAGCTAGCAGCTCCATGTGTTCCCTCGAAACTAATCGCATTATTCGTCAAACCTGACGTTGAAAGCGATGTTTCTTGAGCGGCAGGCGCACTCACCGTTTCCAAGCCACAATTATTGGCAATCGTACAGTTGCATGCACTTCCTACATTCAACCCATAACACCAACTACTACCCGTAGAAAAAGAAACATAAATGGTTGCATTCCGTTTAACCGCTTCACTTCTTGCATATTGTAATGAATAATAAAGATTTTCTGCTTGACCAATCACGCGATGTTCTTGAATTAAACTAGTGAAAAGTGGAATAGCGACAAGCGTTAAGATAACTATAATAATGAGCGTCACAATGAGCTCAATTAAGGTAAAGCCCTGTACACATTGTCTTCCTAACAAAAGTGGTACTCTCCATTGTTTCCATTTATAATATAGTATTAATCTTCATAGTCAATGAAGGAAAGAGGGATGGAACCCTTGGCTGCGCAAAAGGTGAAGGAAAAAATTCATTATTTTCAGGATTGGCTGCATAAACTAATTGCTTCATTCAGTCCTCAGTGGAACTCTAAACCTTTAGTTGCTGTGGATATTGGCCCCGAATCGCTCCGGTTATTACAATTAACATCGATTAATTCTTCCTATCAAGTGGAACATTTCCACATTGCTCCTATCTCGAGTGGTTTAATCGTTAAAGATGAAATCAAAGATTTTACTGGCTTAGGCAAGATCATCGCAGAAGCCTGTCAGGCCGCAAAAATCTCTTCGAAAGATGTCGCGATTGCTATCCCTCGTGCTATCGGTATCATCAAAAATGTCACCGTTGATAGCCGCTTAAGTCCTAATGAAATTGAATCTCGCGCCTGGATAGAAGCAAACCGTAATTTCCCTGATTTAGTAGGTGATATTTTCTTAGACTTTGTTATCACGGGCCCTGCCTCACAGGACCCCTCCCAACTTGATCTTTTACTCGTAGCATGCCGTAAAGAACAAATTAAACCTTATTTAGAAGTCGTCCGACAGGCCGGTTTAAATCCGAAGATAGTGGATGTTAACTGCTACGCGCTTGAACGTGCCTTAATGCTTTTAGAACAGAGCAATTCAGAAACTGTTGCGCTATTAAATTTAAATATAAATTTAAGTTCATTTATTGTCGTTCACCAACAGAATTTAATTCATGCTCATGATCAAAGCTATGATGGCACGCGCCTAATGAATCAAATCAAACAATATCTTAAAGATAACCTCAAGAAGCAATAGGTGATAATATGATTAATGATTCAGCTTATCATGACATCCTAAAAGAGAATTTACTTTCTCACTTACGGCATGCCGTTCACTCTTTATATGCCAGCCGGCCTAATATTGCTATTCAAAAATTTATATTATCCGGCGATTGTGCAAACGTTCCTTCCCTAGCAACTTTTGTACAAAATGAAATTGGTGTCAACACTTCTATTGCTAAACCGTTTTCTAATATGAAAATATCGTCATCTGTCAATGAAGCTGAATTATTAAAACACCAATCTGAGTTTATGCAATGTATTGGATTAACTTTAAGCAAAGTGATTATGTAAATGGAGAATATATTATTACATGACCCAAATTAACCTCTTGCCTTGGCGAGAAGAAAAAAGGAAAAAATTACAAATACGTTTTGGAATCGCAGCAGCGATTTCCGCTATCTTAGCTATTTTTTTTATTATTTGCTGGCATATTTACTATGATGATCTAATTAATCATCAACAACAGCGAAATCAATTTCTACAAGATACCTTGCAGCAAGAAGGCACAAAATTAATGGGTTTAAATAAAAAGGACAAACAACAAGTCATTATTAGTAATGAACTCAATTTTCTCATTAATCTCCGTAAACAAAGTTATCAAGCTGTGGAATTACTAAATGAATTACCCAAAGTGGTGCCTGATTCTATTCAGTTAGAAATTGTTATCAGAAAAGGGAATAAGATTTTTATAGGCGGCAGATCCCAATCTAATCCACCTATTACTTTATTGATGGAAAACATGGCTAAATCCACTATTTTTAATCAACCAGTTTTAACAAGGATTATCGGGCAGGAGAACAAGGAAGGAGAGGACAGACATTTTCAATTACAAGTAGAGCAGAGGAATTAACAATGCCAAATATTAATCTTAAGAATATCCATGAATGGCCTCTCTACTTACAATTAGTCGCTTTCTTTCTCATTTTTATCGTTATTCTTTATCTAGGATATCGGTGGGATATCATGGGCTTAGAAGCGCAATTAACGAAAGATCAATTTAATGAACAAGATATCAAACAGCAATTGGAATCTACCGTTAGCAAAGAAGCTAAACAACAAAGTGATACCGCACAATTTCAGCAATTAGCTGGCTGGCTCGCTAGCTGGCAGCAAAAACTTATTAGCTATCAAGAAATGCCTGCTTTATTAAGTGAAATTTTAAAAATCGGGGGAACAGATCATCTCTATTTCACGCTCTTTAGCCCTGACAAAGAAGTTAAAATGCCCTATTATGTGAAAGCGCCCATTAGAATCGTCGTGGTAGGTAATTATAATCAATTAGCTGATTTCATTAGCCAATTAGCTAATCTTCCTAAATTAGTCGTCATTGATAATTTTCTCCTGACTAACCAAACAAGCACTAATTTGTTAGGTGAAAAACTTGCAGAATTAGCCAGCTCTGAGAACTTATTAACAATGGATTTAATGATTAGTGTTTATTACCTACCAGAAGGTGCTAAACATGCGTAATAAACGTGAATTACAAACTATTGTGATTATTCTAATTGCTACCCTAGGCGTTTTTGCCTGCAGCGGCCAAAGCCATTTTCAAGATTTAGAAGATTATCTATCAAGTTTAAAACAAAAAAATATTTTTAGTAAAAATAAAGAACAAGAATTTCCATGGCCTACCCCTGTCACTTACCAATCTGTCTCACGTTCTCCTTTTACCGCTTCGGATGAAATGTTTCTCAAAAATGGAAATGTATCAAACCCACTTCAAGCTTATCCATTAAATATGCTACGATTTGTAGGTACAGTATCGGCAAATGGAACAACTTATGCCTACATTATTGCGCCGGATAGCAAACTTTACCAGGTAAAAGTAGGCGATGAGCTGGGGGATCATGGAGGTCATGTGGCCAATATTAGCGATAGCGAAGTGAATGTAACAGAGCAGCAGACCGACAATGGAAAATCACCCGGGCAACAAACCGTCACGTTGCAATTAAAAGGAACTTAATGAATGTGGCATAGACTGTATAAATGGTCAATCGTCGCAATTTTGTTGTCTCCCATTTACTTTTATGTGGCTGATTTTAGCTTTGCGACCGAATGGTCAGCTTACGAAACAGAATACACGCCTAAGTTATCTTTCTATTTTCAAAATATTGATGTTCGCACCCTACTCCAACTGATTGCTAAAAATTCTGGTCTCAACTTCGTTATTAGCGACGCGGTCCATGGTAATGTGTCTTTAAATTTAAAGAATGTCACTTGGCAACAAGCACTGGATATTCTTTTAAAAACCCAAGGACTGGATTCCCGACGTATCGGCAATGTGATTTATATCAGTACGATTGAAAATATTACAACCAATGAAACAAAAGAATTGCAATCTGAAGAAGCGCTTATTAATTTGGCGCCCTTAAAAACCATTTTAATTCATCTTAAATATACGAATGCGACTGATTTAGCGGCACTCTTAAAAGGCGCTCAAAGTTCATTACTCACGAGCCGTGGACAAGTGGCAGTTGATACACGAACCAATAGCCTGATTATTCGGGATACACAAAAAACATTGGATGATATTTTACCTGAGATTAGAAAGCTTGATATTCCAGCAAGGCAAGTCTTAATTGAAGCTCGTATTGTCAATATTAATACCATTTATGAAGAAGAATTAGGCGTGAGATTTGGTACGACCTCTCCCACCCATTTTTCAGGTACATTTAATGCTGCCAACCAGATTACAGGTGGAACGAATGCCGCTAATGTAACAAACAGTGCCGGCACAATCGATCCTACCCAACGACTCATATTCAATGGACCTGCTGTGCAGTTATTTGATGGTTCTCAAACTGGCAATATGGCAATGGCATTGGGCAGAATAGGACATGTCTTATTGGATTTGGAATTATCGGCATTAGAAGGTGAAGACCATGCCCAAATCATTGCTAAACCTCGTGTGGTAACAGCAAATGGTCAAAAAGCAATGATTCAAACAGGTGAAGAAATCCCCTATCAAGAATCAACCTCTAGCGGTGCCACCTCAGTTGTATTTAAAAATGCTGTATTAAGCTTAGAGATTACACCGCAAATTACACCAGATAATAAAATCGTATTGCAATTGACAGCAACAGAAGACAGCCGCGGAACCAACACCCAAGTTGGCACCACTAACGGTACGCCGAATGATGTACCCGCCATCAACACGCAATCAGTGCAATCGAATGTACTGTTAAATGATGACGAAACGATTGTATTAGGCGGTGTATATAAGCAAACGAAAGATCATACTATGGATCGTATTCCATTTTTTGGTGAATTACCCGTTGTTGGTTTCTTATTCAGACATACGCATGATCAAGATGAACGGCAAGAATTGTTAATATTCATTACACCGAAAATTATTGGCACTGAAGAAGCAAGTACTGCTGTACATTCAAAAAAAGCACCATATAAAGGGGAAGTAAATGTTTCGTAATTTCGTTATTCTGTTTCTGGTGGGTTTATTATCAGCTTGTAGTTTCACCTCATCCGATGATGCTGAAGTAAAAAACCAAAAAATTAGTACTGCCAAAATTAATACGCAACTTGGCATGGCATACTTACAAGAGCACCAAATGCAACAAGCCAAAAAACGTTTGTTATTGGCTTTAGATGAAGCTCCCACCATTCCTGAACCCTGGTATTCCATGGCTTATTTCCTTGAAACAACAAATGATCCAGTACAAGCTAATAAATATTATTTGAAAGCAATCGAACTTGCCCCTACTCGAGGCGATTCTCATAATAATTATGGTACTTTCTTATGCCGTTCGGGTAATTACCGCGCAGCGATTCAGCAATTTATGTTAGCAACCCAGGATCCAACTTATCTCGACACAGCTACAGCTTATGAAAATGCTGGGTTATGCGCCCTTAAAATTCCTGATAAACGTCAAGCACGAATTTATTTTAGCAACGCGATAAAGCAAGATCCTGATCGCAAACTGGCGCAGATGGAATTAGCAATGCTGGATAACCACTCGCATGCGTCCAAGCTAGCCTCTAATTAATGATAATTAACTGATTTAGGAGATGTCAGTATGGAACTGGCTGAATTGTTAACTATTAGCCTTCAACGTAAAGCCTCCGATTTACATTTATCACCTGATACCCCGCCTCTCTTTCGTATCCATGGCGATTTAACCCCAGCAGACGATATCCCTGCATTAGATGCGGATACGATTAAAAATCTGCTTTATAGTTCCATGAGTCAAGAGCAGCAAGAAGAATTTGAGCAAAAACGAGAATTGGATTACGGTATTTTTGTAGAGAACTTAGCAGGATTTCGGGTTAACGCTTTTCATCAAATTCGCGGCATGGCAGCGGTGTTTCGGGTGATTCCCCAAATGGCTCCTACTTTAGATGAACTCGATATGCCACCTCGGTTTAAAGAATTACTTGATTTACCGAACGGTCTCATTTTAGTAACAGGGCCAACAGGATCTGGAAAAAGTACCACGCTAGCCGCCATGATCGACCATATTAATGTCAACCAAGCCTGCCATGTGATTACAATTGAAGATCCGATTGAATATCTGCATAAAAATAAAAAAAGTTTAATTAATCAACGTCAAGTGCATAGAGATACCTTAGATTTCGCCGCTGCTTTGCGCTCAGCTTTGCGAGAAGACCCTGACGTCATTCTCTTAGGCGAAATGCGAGATTTAGAAACCATACGCTTGGCCTTAACTGCTGCAGAAACCGGCCACTTAGTCATGGCCACCCTGCATACCAGTTCTGCCCCTCGAACCATTAATCGTATCGTCGACGTTTTCCCTGGCGATGAAAAAAATATGATTAGAAACATGCTCTCCGAATCCTTACAAGCGGTTATTTGCCAAACTTTGGTAAAAGGCGCTCAGGGGGGTAGAGTTGCTGCTCTCGAAGTTATGATAGGGACCTCTGCTATCCAGAATTTAATCAGAGAAAACAAGATTGCTCAAATGTATAGTGCTATCCAAACAGGTAGCTCGCTAGGCATGTTTACCCTCGACCAGCATTTACAATCCCTTGTAAGTAAAGGAAAAATTACTCAAGAAACCGCGCGGGAAGCCGCTTTAAATAAAGAGCAATTTTAAAGCAGTTAGCAAAAAGTGGTATAATGGGCTTATCGGTAAGGAGTTCCGTGCGTGAATCGTTCGTCGTCTCTAGTCTCAATTTGAGAGGAGGTGGGAAAATGAAAAGCTTGCTCCGTTCACAAGGCTTCACATTGATCGAGTTGATGATAACAATTGCCATCGTGGGTATTTTAGCTGCTATCGCTATTCCCTCATATCAAAATTACACCCGTAAAGCTTACTACTCTGAAGTTGTACAAGCCACTGCGCCGTATCGTGTGGCAGTCGGTGAATGCGTACAAAATCTGGGTACACTTACTGGTTGTAATGCAGGGTCTAACGGTATCCCCGCTGCTATTACGAACGCCGTTGGCGCCGTGTCTTCGTTGGCCGTTGCAAACGGTGTTATTACCGTAACACCTGTTGCAGCACATGGTATCGTTGCAACTGATACGTATGTTCTAACGCCAACAGTAGATGCGAACTCAAATACAATTACCTGGGCTTCTTCAGGTGGTGGTGTCACAAACGGTTATACGCAATAGTATAACTATTTTGTAACAGCACATTTAAGAATAGAATGGTTTAAATGTAAAGAGGATATTCCATTTAAACCATTCTTTCGCTTGTTGTTAAATTGAGGTAGGTCGTCCCATGGAAGATACTGCTTCAACAAAAATATTAAGTGGTTTCGCCTCTTATTTAGCAGAGCATAATCTACTAGATAAACAACTTGCTTTGAGCGCATTAGAACAAGCCCATCAAGAAAAAACTTCTTATATTGAGCATCTCGTTAAAAAAAGATTATTAGATGAAGCTTCCGTGGCAAGATCCACTTCTGAATATTTTGGTTTACCGTTATGTGATATTAATGCTTTTAACATGGATTTAGTACCATCTGAATATCTTAATATACAATTAGTACGAAGACGTTTGGGGTTACCTCTGTTTCAAAAAAATAATTTACTCTATCTCGCTATTACAGATCCAACGGTGGAAAGTTTATATGAAATTAAATTTTTAACCGGATTCGATACTCGATTATTAATTGTGGAAGCTAGTAAATTAGAACAAGTTATTGATGAATTATTAAATACCTTAATTTTATCGGAAATCAGTGGCGGAGAGGAAAGCAACTTAACTAATATTACCGTTAATGCTTACAAAGAAGAAATCACTGATATTGCCTCTTATGATGTAGAAAGTGCACCTGTAGTGAATTACGTAAACCGAGTATTATTAGACGCAATCGATAAAAGCGCATCAGATATTCACTTTGAACGTTATGAAGATAATTACCGTATCCGCTTTAGACAGCACGGGGTACTTTATCCGATTACTTCACCACCGCTTAAATTAGCTAATTATATCATTGCTCGAATCAAAGTCATGTCAGATCTCGATATCACTGAACATCGTGTACCACAAGATGGTCGCTTTAAATTAATTATTTCTCGAAAGCGATCGGTCGATTTTCGTGTCAGTATTTGCCCTACTTTGTTTGGTGAAAAAATTGTATTGCGAATTTTAGATACAGGGCAAACGTTACAAGAACTTAATAAGCTAGGAATGGACCCTATTCAAAAAGAACATTTTGAAAATTCTTTGCAGCGTTCTCAAGGATTAATATTAGTTACCGGACCAACAGGTAGTGGTAAAACAGTTAGTCTTTATTCCGCTTTACACTATTTAAATTCGCCGGATATTAATATTTCGACGGTAGAAGATCCAGTTGAAATTCCCATTCACGGGATAAATCAAGTTCACGTTAATATTAAAACAGGCCTCACTTTCTCTGCAGCATTACGTTCATTTTTACGCCAAGACCCTGACGTTATCATGGTAGGTGAAATCCGAGACCTTGAAACAGCTGAAATTGCTATTAAAGCTTCTCAAACAGGTCACTTAGTATTATCGACTTTGCATACTAACAGCGCCCCCGAAACAGTCACACGTTTGATGAATATGGGAATAGAACCTTACAATCTCGCGAGTTCGCTAACGATTGTGATTGCGCAACGCTTGGTGCGTGTGTTATGCGAATCCTGTAAAAAAGCAGTCGCCATGCCAAATGATATTTTATTAAAAGAAGGATTTAAAGAAGAAGATCTTGGCAAATTTACTTTATATGAGTCTGTTGGATGTGATCATTGCATTCACGGCTTTAAAGGGCGTGTTGGTATTTTTGAGGTATTGCCGATTACCGAAGAAATGGGAGAGCTCATTATGAAAGGTGGTAATGCAATTGCAATTACAGCACAAGCAAGAAAAGAAGGTGTTGATAGTTTACGTGAATCAGGACTAAAAAAAGTGAAAGAGGGTATTACTAGTCTAACTGAATTAAACCGTATATTTAAATAGGTAGAAAATATGGCTGATAATCTGCTCTCATATCGATATACAGGCATCAATAACCAGGGTAAGCGCACGACAGGTTCTATCAAAGCAGCAAGCCCTAATGAAGCACAATCCGAATTAAAAAAAAGCGGTATTGAAGTTATTAGCTTGGAAGCCAGAAAAGAATTAAATATTCCTTTTTTGTCGGGTTCGTCACATAAAAAAATTAAGCAAAAAGATATTTTGCTTTTTACACGCTATTTATCGACGATGATTGCAGCAGGATTGCCCATCCTGCAAGCCTTAGACCTGATCAGCCATGACCAAGAAAATGCAGCAATGAAAGCGCTCATTATTAATATTCGCGAGAGTATTTCAGGTGGTAATACCATAGCTGATTCCTTTAGCCAGCACCCCATGCATTTTAGTAATCTGTATACAAGTTTAGTTAAAGCGGGTGAAAAATCAGGTACATTGGACAAAATATTAAGTCGATTAGCACTTTATTTGGAGCGATCAGAAACATTAAAACGTAAAATTAAAAAAGCATTGATTTATCCAATTGCTATTTTATGCGTCGCATTGGGCGTCAGCCTCATTTTGCTATTATTCGTCGTTCCCCAATTTCAACAAATGTTTGCTTCTTTCGGTGCTCAATTGCCGATGTTTACACGCTGGGTAGTTGATTTTTCTAATTTCTTGCAATCTTATTGGTGGTTACTTCTTATCATTGTGGTAGGGGGAATTTGGGGATTGCGTTATCACATTAAACACTCAGAAAGTGCTCAGTTATTTATTGATAAATGGATATTGAAAGTTTACATCATTGGGCCTGTATTACGTAAAGGTATTATTGCTCGTTTCACCCGTACTTTAGCCACCACGCTTGCATCGGGTATGCCGATTGTAGAATCCATGAAAAGTATGGCACCGGTGATGGGTAATCGTATTTACACCAAAGCGGTGCTGGATATTTGCAATGATGTGGTAAACGGCCACCAATTATCGGTTGCGATGCGCGACACTAATCTTTTTCCTAACATGGCCTTGCAAATGATTTCCGTAGGCGAAGCCTCTGGATCTTTATCAGACATGTTACACAAAGTAGCTGATTATTATGAAGAAGAAGTTAATAGTATCGTAGATAATTTAAGTAGTTTATTAGAACCTATTATCATGGTGATTTTAGGGGTAGTGGTGGGTGGATTTATTGTAGCAATGTACTTACCCATCTTTAGAATGGGTTCACTTTTTTAAGGAGTATTATGCGCACTAAACAACGCGGTTTTACCTTAATTGAATTGTTAGTCACGATAGCAATTGTCGCTATCCTCGCTTTGATCGCTATTTATGTATTTTCGAGCCAGGTCAGCAAAAGCCGAAGAAGTGATGGTATCAATTCTCTGCTATCTATTTCCCTCGCAGAAGAACGATATCGCTCGACTAATACGCAGTATGGTACTCTTACACAAGTTTGGGGCAGTACCACTACTTCAGCAGAAGGCTATTATACCTTAAGCGTTTCCAACGTCTCAGCCACCAGCTATACCATCACAGCAACTGCTCAAGGCAGTCAAGCCAATGACTCAGAGAATGGCACTTCCTGTGCCACCTTAACCTTAGCGGTTAGTAACGGGACTATTACCAAAACACCTTCTGTTTGTTGGCCAACATAAAATATTATGGTCAATTTTAATACAAAATCTAACTGCGGCCAGTTCATTGTATAATGGAAAGAGAGAAGTAGCTAAAGGCGGATTAAAATGGTTAAGCCTCATGCTTTTATTATTGAAAAGAATTTTAATACCCGCAAACTACTCAAAGAAACGCTAGAAAACGTGGGCTGCACTGTTACGGAAATAGGCGATAAGCTTGAGGTAAAATCTCATAACTTTTTACAAGAAAAATTACTAAACCAATTAACTCAATTAATTCAACAATATACCTTACACGCTGCTGAACTTCTTTTGACAGAAAAAGCCTCAGAAGCCATTATTAAACAACAGGATGTGAATGCTGTTTTAAAATCTGAATATCGCTATCGTACCTTTATGAATAGCTCTAGCTACTCTATTTTATTACATGATGAACAAGGATTTATTTTAGATGCTAATAAACAAAGCGAAATTTTATTTAATATAAGCAAAGAAGAATTAATCGGCAGAAATTTTCTTGACTTTATCCTACCTATCGAGCGACAAAATTTTGAGAATCAATTAAAGAAAATCATGCAAGAAAGAAATTCATTTTATGGAGAATTTCACATAAACAACAATAATAATATTCGTGATATCGAAGTTACATTAAAGGTAGTAGAAATAAATAATCAGAATTTATTTTTAGAAATTATAAATGATGTGACAGAACGAAATACTTTACGCAAAAAAACTTTATTAAGTGATAAATTAGCCACCTTGGGTACGATTTCCGCCGGAATTGTTCATGAAATTAATAATCCATTGACATGGGTTTCTTCTAATCTATATTTATTAAAAGAATATGTACAATCACTTAACACTAAAGATAGAAAATCTCTACATGAACAATTAGTCAAAATGGAGACTATTATTAATGAATCCATTAATGGCGCCAATCAAATTGCTGAAATTGTAAAAAATTTAAGAGGCTTTGCGCGTGTTGATGAATCTGATAAAGTACCGACTGATATTCATGAAACGATGGAAGCAAGCATTAAAATAGCGCATAGCATCTTTAAGAATCGAGCTACAATTAATAAAAATTTTGATAACCAAATTCCACGGTTGCTGGTTAATCAGGGAAAATTACAACAAGTTTTCCTTAATTTAATCATTAACGCAGCTCAAGCTATTCCAGAAGGTAATCCGACATCTAATCAAATTATCCTTAAGACTCATTTAGAAGCAGATAAGATTTGTATTGATATTACAGATACAGGCACCGGCATTCCATCTGAAATTTTATCGAAAATATTTGATCCATTTTTTACAAGTAAACCGCATGGAGTTGGAACAGGGTTAGGATTATCTATTTGCCAGGAAATCATCACAAGCTTAAGAGGAAAAATACAGGTTAAAAGTAAGCCTGGTAAAACCACTTTCAGTATACAGTTACCTTTAGAATTAGGAGAAAAAGAAAAAATATATATAGGCACTAAATTAAATATTTTGATTATTGATGATGAACCTTCTCTATTACATTCACTAAAATATATGCTTGAGCCTTATTATACCGTTACTGCACTTTTGGATGGAAAAAAAGCTTTAGAAGTATTAGAACTAAATGCTAAAAAATTTGATGTGATTATTAGTGATTTGAATATGCCGGAAGTCAATGGACGGGATATTTATCATTTCTTGCTTGAAAAAAATAGAGAATTAGCACATCGTATGATTTTAATGTCTGGTAATTATGATCATAGCTGTCAAGAATTTATTAAAGAAACCCATCAACCTTATTTAGAAAAACCGTTCAAAAAACAAGCTCTCTTAGATGCAATTAACGAGCTCATGGCCATGGGAGACCATTATGACCGATAAAATTCTGACTTACATTATTAAAGATCCATTAGAACTTAACTTATCCTATATGCCGTTTATTAAAGAAGGTGGATTGTTTATACCAACGCAGGATAGTTTTCGCTTAGATGATAGAGTATTAGTGGATTTACAATTACCAGGTAAAAAAGATAATTTGCGCATTGAAGGAAAAGTAATTTGGATCACGCCACGCAATGCACTTCATCATGTTTTACCTGGTATAGGAATTCAATTTACAGCGAATGATGCAAGTAATATCCGACATCAAATCGAAATTTTATTAGATTCTTCGACTGAAGTAGGAGGATATACCTATGGAATAATGGGTACGCCTAATAAATAATTTCGATTTCCTAAAGCAATTAAACAGTCACTGTTTAGGAAAATAGCCGCTTGAGTTTTGCTGGTAAGTTATCACAAATATGTCGGAGTTGTCCTAGATCAATCCATTTTTCCAATAAAGGAACATTTGGTATATTACTAAAAGCTGTTTTATAATTTTCTATTAAACCCGCTAAGAGAAAACCGACCACTTGCTAATTTTCTAATTGATATGGAACTCTGCGGTCTCCGATCATCTCTTTGCTCAGCATTTAATTCACCGCCCGGAAACTTCAGTTGGTATACCCTATCAATAAAACCCGCAATTCTCCCTCTAAAATAGAAAATTACCCAAAATACCAATAACGGCCAAGTAATAATTCTTAAAATCTCGACAATATATTGCATATAATAAATCCCTTTCTCCACTTTTGTATTTACTTCGCCTTGCTCCCATCGTCCTCGATGCTTTTTCTTACTATTATTAGATTGAATAAAAAATAATCAATTAAGTAGCATCCGATTAATTATAGCCTTCCTATATCCACAAAATAAAGACCACTTCCGCCAATTTTGTTCAAAAAGGCGTTGGTGGTCGTCTCGTCGTAAGTAAAACAGAAAAATAGTCTTAGGAAACAATAAGTTAATTAAAAATAAGATATTCCCTAGATACTGTTTGGCCTCTTAGAAGGTTTAAATTCAGCTGTTGGTGAGATTTCTCCTAAACTTTGCCGCATTAAATTACTGAGTGTACTAATTTTATGATATGAGTACTCACCCGTATAAACTTTATTTTCACTGTCAGAAAAATCTTCTAAAGTAACAATTGGGTGATACTTTTCTTTTAATTCAACAATTAATTTATCATTATCTTTGTATCTTGACTTCTTTTTTAAAACATCTCTTTCTAAAATATCCAGAAATGTTCTTCCATATTTATTTTTTGTATTTATATTGGCACCTAATCTTAATAACTCCCAAGCAGCTTGGAGATATATCTTCCCAGTAATAATACGTTCAAATGGCGTTCTATTTTTTTCATCTTTCATTTGTAACATCTCTGGATTTTTTTCTATTACCATCACCATCATTTTAATTAATTCATTTCGCTCATTTTCATCTTTTGTATGCTTGATGCAATCAATAATGATATGTATAAAAGAATGACCTTCTTTGTTTTTCAATTGTTTCATAACAGAATTACCCTGCGCATCTATGCCTGCTCCTAATTTTATTAAACATATTAAGCAAGTGATTAAGGTATTTTTATTATTAATATCTATTACCTGCTCTAATGGTGTAAGGTTTCCTCGATTCCATTGAGCTTTCATTCTGATATGAATGTCTGCATGGTATTTTTCTACAAGCTTTTCAATCCAAGAACATACTTCTTGGGTTTTATCGGGATTATGGCTTACCTGGGAAATAAGGTGATGGAGTAGTCCGGTACCATCCTCACGAAGGATATTCACATTTGCACCTTTTTCCAATATATCAAAAACGTCATATATATTAAGCTTATTGTTATTTAACAATAACTCAAATTGCTTTTGATTATTAGGCAACGTATTTAAGATCTCATCAAGCCCGTGATAAGCTAAGCCCAATTCCTCAGCGACCAAAAATTTAAAACTCCCTGGCTTATACTCACCATCGCCACTAAAAAATTGAGCTAACTTACATAACACATTATCATTTCTAATATTTTCTGGGATGATTTCCTTACCTCTCACCCGTTTTTTTTTCGCTACCTGAAGAGCATCCTGAAATTTAGAGGCATCAATACTCTTGATTACATCGATTAATTCTCTTACTTCTCTTCCATGCTCCCAATGACTATCAGAACTTTTTTCATCAAGATTAACGTTTTTAAATTTATTAAACTGTCTATTACTAAACATAATAAAATCCCTTTTCTCACGTTTAAAATTCGTCCTGCCTAAGCCAAAAGCAATAGGCAACTTAGTCTACTATGTATTTAAACGTGGTGCCAACAGATTAAAACTAACCATTAACAATAACTCCGCCATTTGGGTGCAACACTTGTCCTGTTATATAGGAAGCATCTTCCGAAGCAAGAAAAACATAACAAGGTGCTACTTCTTTGGGTTGACCGGGCCTTTTCATGGGGACTTGTTGACCAAACTGTTGAACTTCTTCAGCAGAAAAAGTAGCAGGAATCAACGGCGTCCATATAGGACCTGGAGCCACCCCATTCACACGGATTTTCTTTGATACTAAATTCTGTGATAAAGAACGAGTGAAACTAACAATTGCACCTTTTGTTGATGAATAGTCAATCAATTTTGCACTTCCTTGATAAGCTACAACGGATGTCGTATTGATAATACTACTACCCTCTTTTAAATGAGGTAATGCAAATTGCGCCATATAAAAATAAGCAAATATATTAGTTTTGAAAGTACGCTCTAATTGTTCTGGCGTAATATTTTCAAAATCGGTCTGCACGTGTTGTTCCGCTGCATTATTCACGAGAATATCCAGACGTCCAAACTGTTTTATTGTTTCATCAACCACTTTTTCACAAAAACTAACCTCCCCTAAATCACCTGCCAAACATAAACATTGCTTGCCTATTTGGTTAACTATTTTTTTAGTAAAAGCTGCATCCTCAGTCTCATTTAAATAAGTAATAACAACATCTGCTCCTTCCAAAGCATAACAAAATGCGACCGCACGACCGATACCACTATCGCCACCGGTGATAATAGCTACTTTATTAAGCAATCTATTACTCGCCCTATACTTTCCACCGAGTGATTCCGGCAATGGATACATTTCAGATTCGAGTCCAGGTTGTTGTTCTTGATGTTGTGGTGGCATAGTTGTTTTTTCCATATATTTCTCCTCTTAGATGAATGATAAATAGGAAACAACAGTTTGGATATCGTTGATAAAAATATTCAACATTTGATCTCTGACGCTACAGGGGAGTGATGCACTCTACGATTCTTAATTAAATCAAATTTAAAATGCTTAACCACATTCGTCCGATAAACATCTTCCCACTTAACACCTGCTTCCTCAATGATTTTATGCAGTAAAATACCTGCTGGACCAACAAAGGGTTCGCCTGCTTTATCTTCCTTATCTCCCGGCATCTCACCTACCAACATTAATTTAGCTCGCTCATTCCCTAAGCCAAATACGGTTCCACTGGCATGTTTATAAAGATGACAGCCTTGACAATTTTTAGCAGTCTTTCGCAATGAAGGGATTGTCTGATCGGCCGGCAGAAACTCCCTAGCAGATGTCGTTAGCTTATCCATATTGCACCTATTTTTATTTCCTTTTTATACGATGCTATAGTGAGGGATTCAACCCAATTTTTTATTGGTAAAAAATAAGCTATAAATTAATCATGAGTAAAATCACTGAATGGTGGCGTATATTGAAAATGTTTGACTACATGATGAGTTTTATTATCAATAATTTCTCCATTCATATCACCAAAACTTGCCTCTGCTTGCCCATGCATCCAAACCATTAATTCTTCAACATTATTCCCTGAATGCAAAATCACTTCGCCATCTTCAAGATAAATTTTTGCAGTATAAGTATATTTCATAATAATGTCCTCCTCTCATAATACATTTGCTTATATAGCTATGACGCTACGCAGAAAGGATTACAGGATGCTTATAAACACATTATGGCAGTAGATGGTAGTGAAAACTTCATTATACCTTGTCTATATTGTTGATGCATTTTCTATTTGAGGTGAGTGCTAAAACTCCTTTAACCCCTTACATCAACAATTAAATTTCACAATAAGTCCCAATAGCAATTGTTTTATTATAAGGTAAGTGAAAAAACTCAATCTCAAATTCTGAATTGCGCAATAGAAAACTAAATAATCTTTTCTGCCAATAGAATAATCGAGGATATTTTTTCTTAGTCATAGCTATATGGACAAATTCCACCATATAAATGGTTTTATTATGGTCCACCGGAAAAGGAAAGATTTTCATCCTTTCACCTATCTCTAATGCACGAGGCAGATTAATAGTTTGCATAAAGCCGTAATGCAGCACTAAACTATAAATACCTTCAAAAATTTCTTTTATTTCGTAACGGTTTTTTTCAGAGATATAAGGATAATTTTCAGTAGCAATACTTACAATTAAAGCTTGTTTAGGCATAATGTGATTAAGTTTAAGATAATGTAAAAAACTTCCGCCGCTTTTATCATAAAAATCAGTAATAAAAACGGCTATGATATCTTCTACATAATTTAATTTAGAACGATCCAGTTTATGAATAATATCAGGGAGCGCCACTTTGTTCATATAATAAGAAGAGCGCAGTAACTCTATACCTTTTCCCCAGGTAATCATAATAATGCTGGTTAATAATGCAAAGGCGAGAGGAATCCAGGCGCCTTGTTGAATTTTGTGAAGGTTCGCGCCTAGAAAAGCAAAATCAATCAGTGTAAATAGAGAGAATACTCCGATTACTTTTAAAATTGACCATTTCCAAATTAAACGCGCTACACATATCACTAATATAGAAACAATAATCATCACTAAGTTAACAGCCATTCCAAAAGCAGCTGCTAATGTTGTGGAACTTTAAAATACGGCTACTAATGAGAGAGTTCCAACAGCAAGAATCAAATTGACTTGCGGAACATATACCTGCCCTTGTTCTTCTTTTGACGTATAAACTATCGGTAACCGCGGACAAACGTTTAATAAAATTGCTTGTCTCGCAAGAGAAAAACTAGCAGAAATAACAGCTTGGGAAGCGATAATAGTGGCGAGAGTAGCAATAATAAGTAATGGATAAGAAAACCATGACGGGGAAAGTGCATAGAATACATTGGAAATAGCTGATGGGTTTTGTAATAAATTCGCACCTTGTCCGAAATAATTTACCAGCAATGCAGGCAGCGCAACGCAGAGCCAGCCTATGCGAATAGGTGTTTTTCCAAAATGACCTAAATCAGCATACATTGCTTCTGCACCGGTGATCACTAAGAAGATGCCGCTTAATAATAAATAAGCATGCCAGCCGCCATGATAGAAAAATAAAAACGCATAATAAGGATTAATTGCATGTATCACCATGGGATAATGAAAAATAGCAATAGCGCCTATTGTAGCAATCGTCATAAACCAACCCAATAAAATTGGGCCGAAAGTAAAGCCAATATTACCTGTTCCAAAACGCTGTGCAAGAAAAAGAACCAATAAAATAAGAAATGAAATAGGCACGATTAAATGAGAAAATTCCGGTGAAATAACTTTTAATCCTTCCACTGCACTGATCACAGAAATAGCCGGTGTAATCATCCCATCACCCAGCAATAATCCTGCTCCGACAATACCTATTAGAAATAATAATTGCGGAAATTTTTTACCTTGTCGTTTTAATAATGCGACTAGCGCTAATACCCCGCCTTCACCATCATTATTCGCGTTTAAAAACACGGTAATATATCGAGTTGAAATCACTACAATAAGCGCCCAAAATACTAAAGACAAGACGCCGAAGACATTCTCAACCGTAATGGGTAAACCTGACAGCGTTTGTTGTAATGCATAAAGCGGGCTGGTTCCAATATCGCCATAAACAACGCCAAGGGCGCCCAGCGATAAGGTGACAATTTTTTTGTGATCATTGTTTGGCATTTAGGTATTCTAACTATTCAATCTTACATTTTATGGGCTGCTAAGGCTGCATCACTGCCTCCGGTTGGCAGCGTCTTAGATTGAAAATCTTGTAAGCCAAGTGTATGTTGGTCGGTCGTATTTGCACATCCATTTAATACACTCAACATTATTCCCGTTACCACTATCCCTGTATAGAACTTCATAACGTCTCCTTATTATCAAGCTACTTTTGAAAAATACGCCTCTGACTGCATTTCCAATAATCGTGAACGAGTACGGATATACTCAACCATCATGTCGCCTTGACTATAAATTTCCTCTACTGCCGCGGCTGACGATATCACAACTCTGATTCGTGCATCATACAACACATCGATTAATCGAATAAACAAGGAAATAATATTTTTTGATGAAATAACAGGCACATCGCTAATAAAAACGGTATGGTATTGCTGTGCGATCACTAAATAATCGTGTTGACTACGAGGAACGTTACAAATGTTGTTAAAATCAAACCAAATCACACCACCCGCTTGTTTTTTTATGGTAATAGAACGATTATTAATTTCAATCGGCGTAACACTCATTAATTCTCCGTCTGTTAAAGCTGCAAAACATTTTTCCATTTCTTCTTGGGCAAGATCATCATTAGGCGTATAAAATACACCTGCTGCACTTAAATGGCGTAAACGATAATCTGTCTGGGTGAAAATATGCATCACTGAGGTATGCTGTTTTAACAAAGCGATGGCCGGTAAAAATAATGGGCGCTGCAAGCCATTTTTATACAACTCATCGGGCGCGGTATTTGATGTGACGACTAAACAAATACCATTTGAAAATAGCGCCTTAAATAAATGCCCTAATAACATGGCATCAACAATATCCGACACAACTAATTCGTCAAAACATAATAACTGTGTTTCTTTCGCCAAATTTTTAGCAATAAATTGTAAGGGGTCTTTTTTACCTTGGTATTTTTTTAATTCTTGGTGAATAAAAGCCATGAATTGATGAAAGTGCATACGCTTTTTTTCAGCGAAGGGAATGCAATGATAAAAACAATCCATCAGAAAAGTTTTACCAATCCCTACTCCACCCCATAAATAAAGCCCTTGCACTAGCTGCGGTTTGCGCAGCCGTGCTAAGAGACCAGCTCGTTCTTTATGCTCTTGTAATAAATTAACAAATAACACTTGCAAATGAGCTAATGCATGCAATTGCTGCGGATCCTCTTGAATCCATCCTTTATGATATTGTTCGCGATAATAATCTAAGGGCGTCATCATTAAGTTATTATTTCCGTGCTATTTTTCCACCGGTCACGGTACCATGGATAACGCTTTTATCTTTTACTTCCACTACCCCTCTTCCCGATTCAAAATTAATATTGCCTTCTACCACGCTTTGACGTTGTAAATAAATCGTTTGCTCTTTGTTATTAGTAGCTTTGACTAGAATGTTATTTACCACCGAATTAACTAAAGTAACTTCGTCTGATCTAATTATTAAATTTTGGAGATGACTATCTTCTGCCTTCAAAGGACCAATTATCTCCGTTGTTCCTTGAACAGAAAGGGACTTAACATCCACAGGCCCTGTGACATTTAAACCCTGACATACTACTTGTGCAGCTTCAAACGGACCAGCGATCGTGAGGGTACCAAATTTTCCATCTTGGCTATTTAAAACAGGACCCATAATATGGGTGGTTTGAGCGACTTCTAGATTTTTAAACCGTAAAGGTCCATGGATGGCTAGAGAACTTGCTTTGACCTGTTCTAAATCAGCTGGACCATAAATATTCGCTTGGCCGATATCAGATCCCACCAAATGCGTAGACCCAAAAAAATCACCTGCATAAGCCGTACTGATACTGATCAGGCTCAGCATGGTAACGAGTAATTTCTTCATCTTGCCTCCAGAATTCTTCTTAGAAATAAGTTTTTATTGCATCCACAATAGTATAAGCATCATCCACCAGATATAACAGTTTCCATTTATCAAAGGTGGTGCATGGATGCGAAATGCCGCAGCTAACGAAATCACCAACAGCCAAAGAGGCCTCAGGTGGTAATCGTAAAAAAGCATGTTGATCGTTAAGTTTGAAAATTTCCCATTGGGAGGATACTGGTTGAGGGACTCCGTGTCTTTCTGCATTAAACCAGGCATGAGGAACAGGTAAATCAATATCATAAGAAGCATCTCGTTTCCCAAACGATAAAATAGCTAATTGAGGTTCAGGACGAGATTGAACAACTGACCAAATTTCAAGTGCAGGCGCAAATGAAGCTTGAAGAGGAAAATTTTCAGGTAAACGTTTGAGTAGATGCTGAAACATACTAGCTTGAAATTTTGAATCATGTGTCAGATAACAACCACTGCGAATTACAATACGCGTAGGTTTACTCAGAGAAGTAGACTGAAAACAACGGACGACTACATCAAAATAGCTGGAACCACCTGCTGTTAATAAAATTTCGGGAGTTCCATCAAATAAATGCTATTCATCGCATAGTGTTGCTACTGTTGTCACCTGATTTAATAAGGTTTCTACTTCCGTTATATTCGGGAAAAGACCTTCAAAACATTCTATGCCAGCTAATTGTAAAGTAGGAAGAGTAGAAATATAGTTAGCAACAGTAAGTGCTTCATTTATATCACGACAACCTGTACGGCCACCTTTCACACTGGGGAGCCCTACTTCTAATAATACATCAACAGGTTTATTCAATTGCCATTGTTGAGCGTGTTTATTTAATAAATCAGCTGCTGCTAATGAGTCAACGAGACAATAAAAATGCAGCTGAGGATCTTTCTGTAGAACAGCAAAAACGCCGCGAATACTAGCAGGATCGACTAATTGATTCGCCATTAAAATATGACGAACACCCATTTGCCAACAAACATAAAACTGTTGATAGGTTGCCACCGTAATTCCCCAAGCACCATCCGCCAATTGTTGTTTAAATAATTGGGGTGACATGCTGGTTTTACCATGTGGTGCTAAACTAACTTGCGTATAACGTAGAAAATTTTGCATCCACCGTGCATTATTTTCTAACGCACTTTTTAATAAGACCGCTGCTGGCAAAGGAACATCTCCTTTTAAAATATTCCATTGCTGTTTACCAATCTCTGTTAATTGTAGAGGGCTCACATCACCAGGGAAACTTTTAAAATGGGTATCAATAAGGTCAGAAATTTGAGTATTCATTATTCTGCAACTTTTACTGGTTAATTGCAGCTATTTTACCAGCAAGTTGTTCTTTAACAATAGTTTCTTTTTCAACAGGAATCAATAAAGAATAAGCACCATTTTTAGCAATGGGCCCATGATTATAATCAGGATTTAAAGTGGTTAATGTTGCAAGACTAATCCCTGATGATTTAGCGACGGTAGGTAAGCTAACTGATTTTGTTACTTTCACTTCAGTGAAATAAGGTTCATTACTAATCGGTGGTAATTGCACACCATATTTCTGTGGATGCTGTACAATTTCAGCAACAGCTAATAATCGTGGGACATAATACTTAGTTTCTTTTGGTAAGGGTAAATTCCAATAATTATCACTACCGGTACGACGTTTAACCGATTCAACTTTTGCTTGACCACAATCATATGCTGCAATAGCTAAATACCAATTACCTTTGAATTCGTTTCCTAAATCTTTAAAGTAAGCTAAAGCTGCTTTAGTGGAATCAATAACATTCCGACGACCATCATAACCCGCTTTTACTTTAATACCGAGTTCATGTGCCGTCCCGCGCATTAATTGCCAAAGACCTGTTGCACCTTTAGTGGAGTGATCATTCGGATTAAATTCACTTTCAACAAAAGGTATTAACGCTAATTCTGCTGGCAATCCGCGTGCTTGTGTTTGTTTATGAATAAAATAAATATAAGGACCTGCTGCCCGGAGAATTTGAGATAACTTATCCGGATCAGATAGTAAATTACGGATCTCAGCTTGCACTCGTGAAGACTGGACATTGTGATCCAGTTTGAATTCACTACGCAAACTGTCCCATACCGTAGAACTAGCTGAGTTACTACTTGAGTTTTCATCTATATCAATTGGAACAAAACGAACAACATCTAAATTATTATTAATGCTGCTACTATTCCAAATGATTAAGAGAATACAACTCAATACAGCTAATATTAGAAATTTTGAACGACTGAGTATTAATTGCATCGCGATATATTACTAAAAAATGGATGCTGAGACAACCCTTCTTATCGATTTTTTTCTGATTTGGAAGCTAAGTTATTGATTTTTTTAAATCGTGTGCTGTTTTTATAAATAAAAATTAATAAAAATTTAAGTAAAAACAGCACACTAATTGAGCGTTAATTTTGATGAATTTGATGGTTAATTTTCTAATTTTTTATACTTAATCCGATGTGGTTGTTTCGCCATTTCACCGAAGCGCTGCAAACGATCTGCTTCGTATTCAGTATAATTACCAGAAAAGAAAACCACATTACTATCACCTTCGAATGCTAAAATATGCGTTGCAATACGATCTAAAAACCACCGATCGTGTGAAATCACCATCGCACATCCGGGAAAACTTAATAATGCTTCTTCTAATGCACGTAACGTTTCTACATCTAAATCATTCGTTGGCTCGTCTAACAACAATACATTTCCACCACTGCTTAACAATTTTGCAAGATGAACACGATTACGCTCACCACCTGAAAGATCCTTAATAAATTTTTGTTGATCTTGGCCTTTGAAATTAAAACGTCCTACATAGGAACGTGTTTGCATTTGATAAGCACCAATCATCATGATGTCTTGTTCATTTGAAATTTCTTGCCAGACAGTTTTACTACCATCTAAATTATCACGGCTTTGATCTACATAAGCTAACTTCACTGTATCACCTAGACGAATTTGACCGCTATCCGGTGTTTCTTGACCAATTAACATTTTAAATAAAGTAGATTTCCCCGCACCATTGGGTCCAATGATTCCGACAATTGAACCCGGTGGAATATTGAAACTTAAATTTTCAAATAATAATCGATCACCAAATTTTTTACTGAGATTAGTTACCTCAATAACAAGATCACCTAAGCGAGGACCCGGTGGAATATAGAGCTCTTGCGTTTCACTGCGTTTTTGAAATTCACGGGAATTCATTTCTTCAAAACGAGCAAGACGTGCTTTACTTTTTGCTTGCCGTCCTTTTGGATTATTACGTACCCATTCAAGTTCTGCTTTTAATGCTTTTTGATAAGCTTCTTGCTGACGTTCTTCTTGCTCCAAACGTTTATCTTTTTGTTCTAACCAAGAAGAATAATTACCTTTGTAAGGAATACCATGACCACGATCTAATTCTAAAATCCACTCTGCAACATTATCGAGAAAATAACGATCATGTGTAACTGCCACGACGGTACCAGGATAGTCATGTAAAAATCGTTCTAACCAAGCAACACTTTCTGCATCTAAATGATTAGTCGGTTCATCTAAAAGCAACATATCCGGTTTAGACAATAACAGGCGACATAAAGCAACACGACGACGCTCACCGCCTGATAATTTGGTCACATCTGCTTCCCATGGCGGCAAACGTAAGGCATCCGCTGCAATCTCTAACCGCCGATCCAAATCCCACAATCCTGCTGCATCAATTGCATCTTGCAATTTCGCTTGTTCAGCGAATAACGCATTCATTTCATCCTCACTCATCGGCTCAGCAAATTTTAGGCTGATTTCATTATATCGCGACAACATCACCATCCCTTCCCCTAACCCATCTTCTACATTTTGGCGAACATTTTTTTGAGGATGGAGTTGCGGCTCTTGTGGTAAATAACCAATATTGATACCGGGTAATGGACGAGCTTCGCCATGAAATTCTTTGTCTATCCCTGCCATAATTCTCAAGAGAGTGGATTTACCTGCACCGTTTAATCCTAACACACCGATTTTAGCGCCCGGAAAAAAAGATAAGTACATTTCTTTTAAAATTTCGCGTTTAGGGGGAACAATTTTTCCCACCCCTTGCATAGTAAAAATATATTGTCCTGACATACGCTTCTTTCTAATGTTAAATGGGGAAGTGCATTATCGTTTTTTTTGCTCTATACTGCAAATTAAATATCGTCCTTCTTTCTGCTTGATGATAGCAACCGTTTATTTTATGATCCTCTGCAAGCAACAATGATACGTTAAGGGAAAACAATGTGGTTTAAACAAATCCAGATATTTCAATTATCTAATGTCTCTCTTTATTCATTAGAAAAAATGGCTGAAAAATTAGCACCATTCCGCTTTACGCCCTGCTTGCCTTCTATGCATTCGAGTATGGGCTGGGTTCCTGTATTAGATCATGACGAAGCAGAAGCACCGCTCCATCGAACTATTAATGGGTGCACCATGCTTTGCTTACAGCTAGAAGAAAAAATTCTTCCTGCAACAGTTGTTAATCAAACACTTGCTGAAAAAATTAAACAAATTGAATTAAATGAAGCCAGAAAAGTGCGCCAAAAAGAGAAGCTATCGTTAAAAGATGAGTTAATTATTACATTACTGCCCCGCGCTTTTACAAAATTATTACGAATTCATGCTTATATTGACCCAAAAAATCAATGGTTAATATTGGGTTCGGCAAATGCTAAAAAAGCTGAGCAATTTATTTCTCTCTTTAAAAAATCATTTAATGATGAAATCTATCCACTGGAATTAAAAAAACCTTCTGCGGTATTAACCAGCTGGTTAAAGCATCAGCAATATCCTTCATCATTTTCTATTGAAAAAAATTGTGTCTTACAAGATCCGAATCAAGAAAACCGCATTATTCGTTGCCAGCAACAAGATTTATTTGCTAGTAGCGTACAATCATTTATCAAAGATGGCTGTGAATCCATCCAACTTGCACTTGGCTGGCAAGATCGGATGACGTTTGTCTTAAATC
>JAJPJH010000082.1 GCA_021324335.1 Gammaproteobacteria bacterium | reverse complement strand
AGGCGACAATAGGGTTTATTTTTTCTATATTTACTTTTTCTGTATCTGATTGAAATGACAAATTCGCACAACTTGTCATTAACCCACAAAACAGCAAGAAAACACAAATCATTACAAGATACGTCCATCGCATCGCCGTGATTCCTGTTTTTTATTTTCTGTTTTATTTTATTCTTCACTAATCAATAATCGATGTCCATACCTGGATGCACGACGGCATTATCATCCCCTGTACTCATATCAGGATCATAATTAGCATTCTCATCTTCTACATATTTTCCATCATGACGAGGGGGTCGTGCGGAGAATGTCACTACATCACCGGAGGCAGGATAAACCACCGTCCACGCACGATTGCAACCACAAGCCGGTAGCACAGAAATATAGTGAATAGAAAAATTACAATGTTGGCATTTATGATGATAAATATGTCTATAATGCTTACATTCGCCTGCATAAGCGATAGAGGTGATAAAAAGCACACTGAATAAGACCCACATGAGAGGGATAATTTTCACAAGCTGCCTCCTCTTTTTTCTTCTTAATATCTTATTTTAACATTAAGCGGAGGAGGCAGAGGCATCCTTAGATGGCTGCTTTTTTTCTTTTTTTCTCAATAGCTTGCGAAATGGCTATGACCCGCTCTTCTGGTTCTGGCATCCGCTCAACAAAATGCTTGGTCATTTTTAGTAAAAAGTGACTCCCTGTGTTAGAAAAGAGAAAGGGTAAAAAAGCATGTATCACGCAAGCTATTCCCCCTATGATCATATTACCGCCAAAAGCCAGTGCAAATTTAAGATGTTGAAAATACGTCTCGCCCATACGCTGGGGATGCTCAGTAAAGATATTTTTCATGCGTACATGCCCTTAACCTAATCCATTGGGAGGAGATTCTATCCTGAACTAATCGAGATTGCCTTATTGACAAGAAAGATATTTAGGACTATTTTTCTGACGTATCTTCGGGGCAGGGTGAAATTCCCTACCGGCGGTAATTTTACTGGTAACGTAAAAGAGCCCGCGAGCGCTTTTCCTAACAGGGAAAAGGTCTAGCAGATTTGGTGAAAATCCAAAGCCGACGGTAAAGTCCGGATGAAAGAAGACAAATAGGTATTATACGCAATTTTTATTGCTATTTCTTCATTTCTTCCCTTCCATGCCCTGAAATAAATGATAGTAACAAGAGGGCGGGACATGTTCAGCGGAATCGTCGAAACCATTGGCAGTATCATCAGCATCAAACATCAATCAGGATGCATGGCTTTAACCATTTCACCCCATCAGCTGTTTAATGATTTATCTATAGGGGACAGTATTGCTGTGAATGGGGCTTGTTTAACCGTAACCCAATTTACGGAAGAGCACTTTACTGTCACGGTTGTACCGGAAACATTGCGTCTCACTAATCTTCATCAATTAACAGTGGGCGATCAAGTTAATTTGGAACGGTCTTTAAAAGCAGAAGGCCGGATAGGAGGACATTATGTCCAAGGTCATGTGGATGGAATGGGACAAATTTTAGCTATAACCAACGACGACAGCGATGCATGGTTGGTTAAGATTAGCATTCCGCCAACGCTTTCTCGTTATATTGTCAAAAAAGGTTATATCGGCATTGACGGCATGAGTATTACTGTCATTGATGTCACGTCTGAATGGTTTACAGTGACGTTTGTTCCACATACGCAAACCGCTACTATTGTGCCTCATTATCGTCCAGACAGTTGGGTCAATATTGAGGTAGACATCATGGGTAAATATATTGAAAAAATTATAGGAGCACACCTCCATGCTATCAGCAATTGAACGAGTAGAACGGGCTATTCAAGCAATTAAACAAGGAAAAATGATCATTTTAACGGATCGTCCTGATCGGGAGAATGAAGGCGATTTAATTATTCCTGCAGAAAATATTACTCCCGATATCATGAATTTTATTATTCGCCATACAAGTGGAATTGTCTGTCTTTCACTGACTAAAGAAAAACTTAACCAACTCCATTTACCATTAATGGTGAGTAGACAAGAAAATAGTAGCGCACGAGGTACGCCATTTACTATTTCTATTGATGCTAAACAAGGTATTACCACGGGTGTCTCTGCTCTTGATCGTACCATTACCATTCAAACAGTTATGAAACCGGATGTACAACCAGAGGACCTTGTCAAACCCGGCCATATCTTTCCTTTGCAAGCGAGAGAAGGAGGCGTCCTAGAAAGAGAAGGTCACACTGAAGGTGCGGTCGATCTAGCTCGCTTAGCCGGTTATCAACCTGCTGCTGTATTATGCGAAATCATGAATCCTGATGGAACCATGGCGCAAGGTGAACAATTAAATGCTTTTGCAGCCGAACATCACATCGAAATGCTATCCATTGATGACCTTATCACTTATCGCTTGGCTAAAGAAAATTTAATTACCGATGAAGCATCAACGATGCTCCCATTAGAAGATGGTAATTTATTTAAAATGACCGTAATTAAAGAAAAATTTAGCGAGCATGAACATATTCTCTTAATGAAAGAAAAAATAGATACTTCTTCCCCCGTCTTAGTCCGTATTCATTCATCTTGTATGACGGGTGATTTATTTTCATCTAGCCGTTGTGATTGTAATCAGCAATTACGTTACTCACTCAAACGCATTAGCCAAGAAGGTGGTCTCTTAATTTATCTTGACCAGGAAGGACGAGGCATTGGCTTACTTAATAAAATTAAGGCATATGCCCTGCAAGAAAAAGGCTTAGATACAGTGGAGGCAAATAAAGCATTAGGATTACCTGTCGATGCAAGAAAATATTACATTGCTGCAAATATTTTAAGAAATTTGAATATTCATCAAGTTAAATTATTAACAAATAATCCACATAAAATAGAAGACTTAAAGAAATATGGCATTATGCAGGTTGAAAGAGAACCCATGCCGATTATATATCACCAAAATAATTTACGTTATTTGCTCAGTAAAAAAGAAAAGTTAAATCAATCTATTCCTATTGATTTTTCAGATGCCAAGAGGTCCTCTTCATGAAGCACACGTTTGCTATTGTGGTTAGTCAATTTAATTCATCTATCACAGATAAATTATTAACGGGCGCATTAAATCGTTTAATGGAAGCTGGTATCGCTGAGAAAAATATTACGGTGATCCATGTTCCCGGTGCAGTTGAGATCCCATTTGTTACTCAGCGGCTCGCGAAAGCTCATAAGCATAAAGCTATTATTTGCTTAGGGGCGGTGATACGAGGTGATACGGATCATTATGATTATGTTTGCCAGCAAGTCAGTCAAGGTTGCCAGCGAGTCATGTTGGATTATGATATCCCTGTGATTTTTGGTGTTTTAACGACGGACACTATCGAGCAAGCGGAAGAAAGAGTAGGGGGAAAAGAAGGGCATAAAGGAGTGGACGCAGCTAATGTTGCCCTGACAATGGTGGAAATAGCGGATAAAATATAGTCACCACTTGGCTAGTAATTCTGCTTAGTAACACGATATACTTCCTGTTTTTTAATTAGCGAAAAAGGAATCCTCTGTGATTACACTACAAACAAATTATGGCAACATTACGCTGAAGTTAGATTCAGACAATACTCCCAAAACAGCTGAAAATTTCCTCGCTTATGCCAACAGTGGTTTTTACGATGGTACTATTTTCCATCGCGTTATTGATGGCTTCATGATTCAAGGTGGTGGCTTTGATACCACGATGCGTCAAAAACCAACTAAACCGCCGATTCAGAATGAAGCGAATAAAAGTAAGCCTAATAAAAGAGGCACTATCGCTATGGCGCGTACTTCAGATCCTCATTCTGCAACCGCACAATTCTTTATCAATGTCGTCGATAACGACTTCTTAAATTTCACCTCGGAATCACTGAATGGTTGGGGTTATTGTGTATTTGGAGAAGTAGTAGAAGGTATGGAAGTAGTAGACAAGATCAAAAAAGCACCTACTACCACGCGTATGGGCCACCAAAATGTGCCTGTGGAACAAGTGATTATTGAAAAGGTTGTGGTAGATGCTTAAGAGCATCTCCACCTCAATCTTCGATTTTCCCTTCGATTTCTTCTGCTAATTTTAAATTATGCGGATCTTTTAGCAATTCCTCACATAATTCTGGGGGAATAGGCTTACTAAAATAAAATCCTTGCACTTCGCTGCATTTATGTTTCTTCAAAAATTCCAATTGCTTCTCTGATTCCACCCCTTCTGCCAATACTTCTAAATTTAAACTATGAGCCATTGCAATAATCGCTTGAATAATGAAATCATCCCCGCGATTAGTATCAATATTTTGAACATAGGATTGGTCAATCTTCAGACGATCAACGGGTAACTCTCGTAAATAATTCAAACTGGAATACCCTGTTCCAAAATCATCTAGCACAATTTGAATACCCATTTTCTTCAAATCATGAATAGTGTTAATAATATCGATATTATTAACAATGGTATTCTCGGTTAATTCTAATTCTAGATATTTAGCCTCTAATCCAGTTTCATTGAGAATTTTCGCAACGATATCTACCAAATTATAGAGTCTAAATTGTTTGGTCGTCACATTTACCGCTACACGTATTGGTATAAAGCCTGCATCCTGCCATTTTTTATTTTGTTTACAAGCAGTACGCAAAACCCATTCACCAATAGGAACAATTAAGCCACTCTCTTCAGCCAAAGGAATAAAATCCATAGGGTAAATGACCCCCTTAGTAGGATGTTGCCAACGAATTAATGCCTCGACTGAAACTAATGTTTCGGATTTCAAATCAAACTGTGGTTGATAATATAAAAAGAACTCTTCATTCGATAAAGCGCGTCTTAATTCTGCTTCTTTTTCTAATCTTTCTAAATTACGTTTATTTAATTCATCTGTATAAAATTGAAATTGATTAGCACCTAACTCTTTAGCTCTATACATTGCAGTATCAGCATTACGCAATAATAATTCAAAATTCTTACCATCTTTTGGATACACAGCTACACCAATACTAGTTGTTAACTTGATATCATGGTTTTTTATTCTAAATGGTTTATCAAACACTACTAATAATTTATCTATTAATTTAATAAAATCTTCTTCATTTCTAATATCTTTCATTATAATCACGAATTCATCACCACCCAAGCGAGCAACCATATCATCTTCTCGTATGGCAGATTTTAATCGCTTAGCCACAGCACAAAGCACTTCATCCCCTGCTTCGTGGCTTAAGCTATCATTGATTAATTTAAATCTATCAAGATCAAAAAATAAGACACTGAATAATTTATTATTTTTCTTTGATCTCTCAATTGCATTTTTTATCTCTTCTAATAATAAAACTCGATTAGGTAAATCAGTTAATAAATCATGCGTTGCTTGATATTTTAATTTTTCAGTTCTTTCATGTACTTTTTCTTCTAATTCAGAGGTATATTGTTTAGCTTCTTTTGCTAATTGCCATTTTTTGGTAAGTGCACAAGCAAGCTGTCTAACAGCAATATTATCAAACGGTTTTTTCAATATAAGTAAATTATCCCGTTGTCCTAGCTGTTCGATAGTTTCTTCCCAAGTATAATCAGAATAAGCTGTACAGATAACGACTTGTACCGTTTGATCCAATTCCCAGATATGCTTAATTGTTTCTATCCCGTCCCATCCCGGTGGCATACGAATGTCCACAAAGGCGAGCGAGTAAGGGCGGCCTTCCTCCAGAGCTTTTTTAATTTTCTGCACCCCTTCCTTTCCTTGAGAAGCAGTTTCAATCTCAAATTCAGGTAATCCTTCTTCTTTTTCTGGTTCGCCAAAAATCTCTCTCTCCATGGCTATTATATGAGTATCAGCTTTATTTTCTTCTTTATTAGCTGTCAATATCTTGATAAAATCCTGATGGATTGCCGGATTATCATCAATAACAATAATTCGTAAATTATTACTCATATATTTTATCCTCTTCTTTATTGATAGATGAAGAAGTCGGTAAAGTTAAAATAAACTTAGCTCCACAATCTTCTCCCTCACTCACAGCTTCTAACATACCGCCTAATTCATTTGCTGCTAAAGCACTGCTGTGTAACCCAAATCCATGGCCGTTTTGTTTTGTAGTAAATCCAAAAGAAAAAATTTTGATAATATTTTCTGGTTTAATTCCTATACCATTATCTTCGACAATAATCTGGATAGTATCTGAATTTTCTTGATTAGCAGTAATGTGAATTTTTTTCGTTTTTTTGTAATTTTCAGACGATAAAAGTGCATCTTTAGCATTTTGGATCAAATTTATTAAAATTTGGAGTAATTTTGATTTATCAGTTTTTATGGTGATTTTTTCATCAAAATTCTTTATGATTGAAATATTTTTCTTCTCTAGATTACTACACATTCTTATTGCCGCATTTATTATTTCTGATAAAGATGTGTTTTCCAGTATACCGGAAACACCACTTAATGATTTTTGCATTTCAGTAATATCTTTTATGTGAATCACATGTTCTCTTAAACTAGATATTTCTTTTGTTAGCATTTCATTATTTTCTTTTATTTTCTTTAATAATTCGGTTAAATAAGGCAAAATCAATTTACCTTTTGGATCTTGTGTTAAATAATCCTCCATATCTGAAGTATGCTCACTGAGAATATCTCCTATAGAAAATAGCTTTTTTGAATAAGCATTATTGATATTTTCTTGAATGAGGCTAACCGAAACATTTACACTATTTAAAATATTTCCCACATTATGTAAAATAGAAGTTGCTACATCAGCCATGCCGGCACGTCGAGCAGATGACATTAGTTGTTGGTGCAATAAGACAACTTCTTCTTCAACTTGTTTATGTCTGCTAATATCCATCGTTATACCGGTTATTTTACTAATCGGCTTGCCTGGTTCGACAATTGGACGCCCAATAGTGTAATACCATTTATATTTTTCATCCGCTCCTTTTATCCGAACTTCGTAATCAAATTCTCTTCCTTCTGATAAGGCCTTCTCGATAATATACCTTGCTTTGCTTTGGTCTTCTGGATGAAAGAGTAAAAAAACATCCTTCAATGAAGGAAGTGGTTTCCCTGCATCCCAATCTAACATTCGATAAATTTCTTTAGACCATATTATTTTCTCTGGTACAGTTGAAAAATCATGGAACCAATAACCTAATTTAGCAATACGTTGCGCATCTTCTAATTTTTTATTTAACTCATGTAACTCACGGGATGAAACTTCCATCGAACGCTCTAATAGATAACGTTCTTGGTCATTTTCTATATATCCTTTACTAATTCTTTCAAGAAATTCTTGCCACTTCTGCAAATTCTGCGGAACGACAGTATCGCTCAATTCACAACGACTTAATTGTCGTGCTAATAACTTATGCAGCTCCATAGTCGCTATTATTCCGTCTCGCATAAAGTGGTTAATGTCATGGTTTGGTTATGCAAATCACACGTACCTGTCGTATAAGGCGATAATTCACCATACGAATAAAAACCAACTTGCTGTGCGCCCGCAGGTAATGATTCTAAGGTCGATTCTGTTTCTTCTTCAGTTCGTTCACCTAATAATAAACGACGTCCCACACAGCTAATGGCAATCGCTAATACAGGTTTAACGCTATTTTTTTCCGTTCCTAGCATTCGTTTCGTCGCTAATTCGCCGGCTTCATCTGCTGCAGTAATTAAGCGATCGAAATTAGCGCGCATTAATTGTGCGAGATAACCAACAGGCACATCTCCGGCAAATGTCAATGATTGCTCTTCTTCATTAATAGCCAAAATAGTTCGGACTAATTGTCTGGTATCATTTTCATCTTTACGAATTGCCAACGGAAACAAAAGACCTGTTGCAGGTAATCCTGCTGCTCTTTCTCCTAAATATTCTTTATATAATCCTAATGCGGGTTGCCCATCCAATTCATACAATATATTATTTTTTGATCGCGTGATGAGTCGTTCTGGTCCAAAGATATCCCAACCTCCACGCGAGCCATGACCGATTTGAATATGATTCCCATAAAACCCCACGCCAATGATATTATTAGTAAGAATTTCGCCGTTAAATATTGACCATGTTTGTTTAAAGCGGCTTCCATCACCAGCTAAACCACCAGTAATCACTAATGCGCCATTTTGAATGGTATTTAATCCTTTTACGAGTTCAGAACCATTTACTTTTAAACCATCAGATAACACGAAGATGCCGTGCAAATCGTTTTTATATAATTCATTGGCAATCGTTTCTCCTGCTTTATAAGACTCCTCTGCAGATTTAATTTCTGTTCGCACGACTCGAATAGGTGTTTTTTCAAATTGAGCAACAGCAACCGAGATACTATTATCAAGAATATGTGCACCTGAAATTTCTCCCGCGCTCGAACAGCCGATGATTTTTGATTTTGGGTAATATTTTGCGAGTTCTTTGATAGGGGTTGGATCATCGATAAATTCAGGTGCAGAGAAAACCATAATTAATGTGTTCTCGGAATCCATATTTGGAAATTCTCGGATTGACCAACCTGATCCTTTTTTATATTGAAAGGTTTGTAGTTTCATAAATATGCGTCCTTACTGAAGCTCTTATTTTAACTATATACCTTTCTGGGTAAGGAATTATTAAATAGGAAATAGAGGAAAATTTATTTAACTTTCAAATAATTAAATAAAGGAATAGAGATTGCGATATCGATTAAATAGAAAACAATAATTTTCATATAGTTAAGATTTTGTTCAGAATTTTTCTATACACTGAGAGGATAAAAATATAATTTAATAACGAGAGAGGGTTAAACGATGAGTGAGAGCCGCCGACGTATTCCTATTGATCAAGGTAAGGTTATTGATTCTTTAAATCGATTTATAAAAAATACATCTCTTAAGTCCACTGGTTTAATTCTTAATCCGGAAGGCATATGCGCAGGTTTAACAGCTCTTTATCTAAAGGCAAAAGCAAAAGGTGAAGAAAAAAAATTCTTTCTGGATTTAGAAAAGATTGTCAACCTGAAAGAAGAAGAGTATGAGAAAAACGCTGAATGGGTTGCTCACTTCTGCCAACAAGCTGAATTAGCCTTTGCTCCTCAAGCATATACGCGAGAAATACACCAAGGTGACTTAGATAAAATTTTCCCAAATGAAAAAGATAAAATTGAAAGTACGTATCAATTTTATATCAAAATTCATCTTAGCAAACAGAATTTAAATGATTTATTTACTTCTATTATCCATAAAGAAGAAATGATCTATCTTGGTGGATCAGGTCATACGATAGCTATCTTTCAGAGGGGCGAACAATATTTTTTATATGATCCCAATAGTGAAGATGGAGAAAAAGTATTTTCTACTATTGAGGAACTATACAAAGAATGTCTAAAGTATTTATTTGTCAAAAATAAAGATCAAACTTTAGAATTAAAAGTGAAAAAATTTAGACTTAATTCGAAAAGTAATATCACACGACAGCCCGATCCAAAGAAGGCTGATCTTATTAAATATATTTCTCCCCTCGATACTAATTACAATACTTCCTTATATGATTCATCTATTATAAACGATGAAGAAATGTTTGCTGAGTTATTAAAACTTGGAACAGATCCTTTTGTTGAAATTCAACCCAACGTTTCAGCCTTTAAAATGGCTTGTAGAATGGGTCATAAAAATATACTTGATTTAAGTTTGAAAAATTGCAAACAACTTCCAGCTAAGGAAAAATTTAAAGAGGCTTTTAGATTAGCACTTTTAGGTGGCCACTTCGAAACAATTCAATATCTCTGGGATTATGCAAAACTCAATTATCCTAATTTTTTAAATATAGCTGATATTTATGTTGCAAGTAAGAGTGGAAACCCAAAAGTTATAGAATGGTTTTTATCACTGGATCAGAATAATGAGATAGCAAAAAAAATCAACGCATGTGATGTCATAGAGGAAGCCTTTTCTTCTGATAAAAGTGACTGTGTTTCATTGTTAATAAATTATTATAAAAATAATAACGTACCAATAAAATTAAGTGTATTAATAGAACACGCCATTTCCCAGGGAGCATATAATTGCTATAATTATCTTGCAAATATTGAAAAAAACCATGCTCCAACTTCTATTCAATTAATGAATGCTATTAAACATAGTCAATTGAGGATAGCCGAGCATCTTATAAAAAATAAAAATTTAAAAGTTTCATGGAAACATATTCAAAAAGCCATCACTTGTAATGATGTTTCTATGCTTACATTACTCCTAAAAGGTCCAATAGAAGAATATTTAAAAGAAAATCTTATAAATTTATTAAAGAAATCCTTATCAGGAGATGAAGAAAGCTGCAAAGCATTATTTCAGTCCACAAATAATGATCTCGACCTCCAAAGAAATTTATTGCTAATAGCCATTCTCAGTCATAACAAAGCAATGGTTACTCATTCAAAAGTCACTTTAGCTAAAAATGACGAAAATGCTACAAGGTTATTGATTCAAGCTTGCCAGGATGGTGATAAAGAAATAGCACAAGCATTAATAAGCTCTGGTATCGATCCTAATCAATTAATTGATATAAAAATGTCAGATGATAGCTTCAAAAAACTCCCACTTATTACACATACACTAGTAGAAAATCCTGAAATGGCATTATGGTTACTTCAAAATGCTGCGCCACCACCCCAAGATGATCTACATCATTTAATGATGATCGCTTGCCGATATGGGGATGCTGAAATTGTTAAAGAACTCCTTAAAAAAGGTGTCAGTTGTGATCTAGAAGTACAGGGTAATACTTCTAAAATACAATTAATCGAATATGCATGTAACCATAACCAATTTGGAATAGTTGAAATTCTGTTGGAACATGGAGCGAATCTAACCAAAATTGCTAATGGCGGAGAAGCCATTATTAAAAAATCATTTGACAATTATCAATTTAGTCTTGCAAAAAAGATAAAAGACCAAAATCCAGCATTAACTCAAATTTTTAACGATAATTTATCAGTTGCTTTAGAAAAAGCATGTAAATCTGGTGATGCTGATTCTGCTAATTTCTTATTAGAATGTGGCGCCCAATTTCAGAATAATAACTATAGCGAATTACTTTACAGCGCATATAAACAACTAGAGAGCATGGATGTACAAAAAAGAACTGATATTCAATTAATTCAATACGCTCATTTCTATAAACATACTGCTATCATCAAATTTTTATTAAGTAAAAATAACTATTTGTTAGAATTAACTAAACCTATCGATCCAAAGCATGAATTAAATACCACTATTAAATTATTTAATTCTACTCTAAAAAATAACCTGAAAAAAATAATAAGGAAGCCATTTTATTTCACTACGATGCAAATGTAGCCTTAAAAAAAGCGTATGAAGCGGGTGAATACAAAATAATATCGGATTTACTTACTAAACCTAAAGCTGATATTAAAAAATTAATTACCAATTTTATGAATGAAAATGGATTAGAGAAGACTCTTAACATCTTGAAACAATCTATATCACATAATCTTATACCTGTTACTGACGTAATATTGAATGTTTTGGCAGAAAAAAACCAATTAACGCCTGGCTTTCTCGAGGAATGTCTCATTGAGCATTGTAAGTCAGATCATCCAGAAATAGTAGAAAATTTAATAAGCAGATATCATGTGGATGTTGAAAAATGTGCTCAAAATCCTATAATAATTGCTGCTAAGTGTGGTCAAGAAAAGATAATTCCTATTTTCATCAAATCAAATTTAGAAGCAACTCTTAACACATTAAGACAAGCAATAAGAGGTAACCTTACATCTATAGCTAGTAACATAATAATAAGTCTGCATAAAAATCAAACAATACTTCCACCTAATTTTCTTCAACAATATCAAGATCTGCTTCACACCCATCTTTTAAACCAATGTCGATTTGGTAATTACAGAGTTATAACAAAACTAGTCGAAGAATGTGGTCAGAATATTGTGAAATGTGATAGAAATAGTGAGAAAAGATCGTATAATTTTATTCGAGTAGCTGCTATGTATGGCCATGAAAATTTGGTTACTTTCTTTAAGAAAATAAATGGATCAATGGAAATTAGTATCGTGCTTGAAGAAGCTTTAAAAAATAAGCGGCTAACTGATGCAGCTATCTTATTAGAATCTCTTGAAACAAAAGAATTAGCAGATCTCATCGCTAACAATGAAAAAGTGCTAATGGTAATAGAAGAATCTATGGTTTATCGTAATGAACTTAAAAAATGTTACATTGCACATATAAAGAAAAAGGCTGACGCTACAGATAGATATAGAACAACTAAAAATGGCGAAAATGCGCTTGGTATAGTATTACAAAAACCAAATTTCTTAAATTTTATTTCTAATGTGATGGAGACAATAAAATCATTTATTTCTAAAAAAGTTTCCGCCTTTTCCAGCCGAAAAGAATCACCTGTTATTAATCACACAATTGCCAGAATTAATTCACAATTGAAAAAATTACCGCCAAAAAATCCTACTTCTCTAGTTCAGGTTACCTCTAACAACCTCCCAGTAACACCATACATGTGGTCATTTACAGAGAAAAGGATAGTGGAAGCACCTCATCAGTCACCGGAGCACCAGCCCGGATCAGCTGGTGTAGTGAATGAGGAGCTCCCATATCATAAGCCAACACCATAGGATGCCTTACATTCCATACAGCAAAATCCGCGCGTTTACCCGCCGCCAACGTTCCATGCGACGCTTGTAAACCCACCGCTTTTGCTGCCTGGCGTGTCACCCCTATTAACGCTTCTTCAGGTGTCAACCTAAATAACGTACACGCCATATTCATTATCAACAACAACGACAAAACCGGCGACGTCCCCGGATTACTATCACTCGCAATAGCAATCGGCACCTGATATTGCCGTAACAAATCAAGAGGCGGCAATTTCGTTTCACGTAAAAAATAAAATGCACCCGGTAATAAAACTGCTACTGTACCTGCTTCACCAATAGCTTCCACACCTGCTTTCGAGACATACTCCAGATGATCCACCGACAAAGCCTGATATTTTGCAGCCATATTAGCGGCACCACTATCCGATAATTGCTCAGCATGACATTTGATCGCCAACCCATATTGTTTTGCTGCCTGAAATATTCGTTCAGTTTGTTGCAAATTAAAGGCAATTTTTTCACAAAACACATCCACTGCTTGCGCTAAATGATCTTCAGCGACTTTTGGAATCATTTCTTCACAAATCAGATCTACATAGCGATCAGGATTTTCACGATATTCAAGCGGAATAGTATGTGCACCAAGAAAAGTTCGATAAACATTAATAGGTAAACTGTCTTCTATTTTTTTCGCAACACGTAAAAGTTTTAATTCTGTCGCCCAATCCAACCCATAGCCTGATTTTATTTCT
>JAJPJH010000109.1 GCA_021324335.1 Gammaproteobacteria bacterium | reverse complement strand
CAACCACATTCGTATCTGACAGGCGTTACTTTCTCGACTACACTAAAGACCTTCTCTAATGCAGTGTTGCCGTTGCCGGCAAAACTCGCCACGAGTAGAGCAGTTTTGGTTGCTAGCCATGGTATGAAAACGACTCTCACTCCCTATCCTGCTTGGTTTTTGCGGTTTTAGTCAAAGTGATTATCGGGTCGATGATGATACACTAAAATTCATCTATTTCAATACTAGAGTTTATCTCCCACGCTGTCATAGCTGTTAATAATACACGATCGGGTGTTAAATCGCGCATGCAGCGATGGTGTTGCAGTGGGCATGTCCGTTCAAAACAAGGCTGACAAGCGAGCGTAAGCTTCAGAATGTGAGCGTCCTTAGAAAGTGGTGGCGTATGAGCAGGACTCGTTGAGCCATATAAAGCAATCAACGGTTTTTTCAAAGCCGCTGCGATATGCATTAACCCCGAATCATTGGTGACGACTCCCGAGGCTAATGACAGCAAGTCAATCGATTCAGCAAGATCCGTACGGCCAGCCAAATTTTCACAGCGGTTTGCTGTTAATTGCATGATTTTATCTGTCACCGGCCGATCTTTTGGTGAACCTAATAACCAAACGTCCCAACCTGCATTGAGTTTTTGATTAGCCACTTCTGCATAATAGTCTTCTGGCCAACGTTTTGAGGGCCCAAATTCTGCCCCAGCGCACAATGCTAATATAGGGCGCCCGCGCCAAACAGGCTGATATTTTTCCAGCACCGCTTGCTGGGAAAGAGGGGAGATATGGAATTCAGGATAAGGGTAGGGAATAGGAATGGATTGATTTGCCGGCATGCCTAATGCCATGAATTGCTCTATCATCAATGGATAACGGGTTTTATCTAAATAACGAATATCGTTTAATAATCCATATCGAAACTCTCCGCGCCACCCCGTACGCAGTGGAATGTTAGCAAACCACGGAATTAACGCTGATTTAAATGAATTTGGTAAAACAATTGCTTGATCATATTTACGCCCCCGCAATGATTGGCCTAATTGATACCGCGCACGTAAATTCAATTCACCATGGGTAAGCGGCATCGCAATGGCTTCATTAACTTCTGGCATGCGAGACAATAATGAAAATGTCCATGCAGGCGCTAACACGTCGATGATGACATTCTCATCGCGCTGCTTCAACAGCTTAAACAAGCACTGCGCCATGACCATGTCACCCACCCACGCAGGGCCGATGATAAGAATTTTACGCGGCATAATCATCAGATCAGGATTTCTCAGCTATCACAAAATCTTTTAAGGTGTACTCTGTACTGCAATAAGGACAAGTCGCATGGCCGGTTTTTTCTATTGGTAAATATACCCGCGGATGAGCATCCCACACTCTATCATCCTGCGGGGGACATGAAAGGGGTAAATCGGCTTGCGTGATGTCACAATGTCGCTTTGTGCAGCAAGCGGGTTTGTCGGTGACTGCTGCAAGATCACTCCTCTTATCATTTAGCATAGTGGTGTTCTCATCATCTTACTGTCTAGAACTGGTTTCGGTCGCCATCCCTTTTTCCATACGTGGGATAGCATGGTGGTGGTAATTCGGTATTAAGGGCACCCAGGTGCGATATAAACTGATCCCGATATAAAGCAGGATATAACCTATGGAAATGGCAACTAAGAAATGATTCGTTTCAGGATATACCCACAGCAACCCGCAGGTAGCAACCCCCCATAAAATCGTCATGATGACCATGCCAAAACGTAAATATTTATTAGTGCTTAAGTAATCCACACGTGAAGGATAGACATATTTAATCGGGACGAAACTCAAGACGGCCAATAAAAGTAAAATCACCATATTGGTGATGCTAGTCATTTGCCAGAAGAAGAGATAAAACACGACGATATTCCAATAGCTAGGAAAACCTTTGAAGAAGTGATCGGTGGTTTTGGCATCGACTTGGGTAAATTGATAAGTCGAGGAAAAAGTGATCACCAATGCACAGAAGAGACGCCAATTTTCGGGTAACAAGTTGGTCACGAGTAAGAAGAAACACGGCACAATCGTGTAATTCACAAAATCGACAATATTATCTAATAAAGCACCATCAATTTCTGGTGCAGCTTCTTTAATCCCTATCATACGTGCAAACATGCCATCAACCGCATCAATGACAATAGCTGCGCACATCAACCAAAGGGCCAGTAGGAAGTTATGCTGATAAATTGCAAGAAGACATAATAATCCCACGCACGCGCCGCTTGCTGTGAATGCATGAATCATCCAACCGCCGATTCGGCGTAATATGCTTACTTCCTTCATAATTGAATTAGTCAAAGAGGCTACTCCTATTTTCTAAAACTCACCAGTAACACCATGGCTCCTGCCACCCCAGATAGCAGGGAACCTAATATGACACCTAGCCGCACTTCTGCTAGATAGAGGTTCTCACTTTGAAAGGAAAGGGTACCAAGAAACAAGCTCATAGTAAAACCTATCCCGCAAAGCAAGGCCACGCCATAGAGGTTGAGCCAGGAGGAACCGTGGGGACGCCTGGCAAAGCCGGATTGGATGAGCAGCCAGGAGAAGCCGAAAACGCCTAGTTGTTTGCCGATAAAAAGGCCGAGGGTGATCCCAAGGACGATCACATCGGTCAGGAGGTCAAAGGACAATTCTTTGAATGAGAAGCCGGCATTCGCTAGGGCAAATAAGGGCATGATGAGATAAGCTGCCCAGGGGTGAAGGGTGTTTTCTAATCGGTGTAAAGGAGAATCAGGATGATTATTGCCGGGAATAGCGCAAGCGACTATGACGCCAGCAATGGTGGGGTGGATACCGGAGCGGAGGAGACAGAGCCATAGCCAGATGCCGATAAACAAATAGGGAAGTAGCGATTGGATAGATAACCTATTGAATAAAAATAGGATCATCATTAAGGTAGCTGCCTGGAGTAGCCAAAGGTAAGCTAAACCATGGGAATAGAATAAGACGATGATAAGGATAGCGCCGAGGTCATCAAAAATAGCGAGGGCTAAGAGGAATAGTTTCAGGGCAACGGGGATACGATTTTTAAAGAATGATAAAACACCTAGGGCAAAAGCAATATCAGTTGCCACAGGGGTGGCCCAGCCTTTGAGGGTGATGGGATTGGTATGATTAATGAGGAGATAAATGCCAGCCGGAACCAACATGCCGCCAACTGCTGCTACAGCGGGTAGCAGGGCATGGGAGGGACGAGATAAATTTCCCTCTATAAATCCGCGTTTTAGCTCTAAGCCAACAACGAGAAAAAAAACGGCCATTAAGCCTTCGTTGATCCAGAACAAGGAGGCGTTGATGAATTTTTGATGGATAAAGGCTAAAGGGGAATTGGCCCACATAATGGCTAATATGGCGGCTAGAAATAATATGATGCCGCTAGAGGCTTCGAGTTGGAGGAACTTTTGGAGAAGTTTCATTCGCATAGGGAGCATTCTTACTTATATAGGAATCAGCTATAATAAAATTAACATGAACTTTATCATTTAATTTATCAAGGATGATAAAATAGAGGAGCGTAAAATAAAATGCTTAACTTTAAGAGAGTGGTTTCCTTCCTGCTGTGTTTGGGGGCATTCGGTAATGTAAGTTATGCTTCTTCTACGGATAGTACGCAGATGACGTCTCCAAATAATTTTACGCCTGCGCAAAGCGCTTTTATCTTAGATGCTAATATTTTCACTACTCCTGCCCAATGTAACGCCACTGGTCAGGCCACTAGCTATCCTGCTTGTTTATCAGGAATATTTTATTCTCATGGCTGTTGCCCTCCTAACTACTATCCGATGCTTACTGTTTCAATTGCTCAAGTCCAATATAGTGTTGCAAACCAAGGTATACAAAGCCTCTCTTATTCTCTTCAAGGAGTAAATCGATCTTCCGTAAACAACCCTGCCTGCAGCTCGGTATATAGCGGCTTAGCCTTTTATCCTTCAACAACAGTTGTTTCCCCTGCTAATGCTTATGGTTCAGGATTTACCACCTCTTGTAGCGGCTATACTCAAACTTGCAACTCCTTAGCATTTGAAATTTATGCAGAAGCGGGAATAACAGGACAATCTTACTCTTCCGGCGTATACGGTTTCTGGCAATTATGGTGCACACCTTATCCGAACCAGCAATGTTCTTCTAATCCTTGCTAATTTATCCGATTTAAAGCAATTGCAACTAACTAATAAATTAATAATATTGACATTGCAAAAAGATCGAAGATATTAACAGCCCTTCAGTCTAACCGCTGCAAAAATTAATCATTCCCCCCTCTAAGTATTAGATAATCCTTAAAGGAAATTATTATGTTAGAATCTAGCGAAATTCTTTATCATGCTGCTCTTAGTTTAGATGTATATAAGAAAGATGGAAGGCCTCCTTTACCTGAAGGATGCACGCAATACGATGAGTATAGTGATCCTACTACAGGTTATTATGGCGCTTGCTACATAAGAAATATCCACTATCACGATGCCATTACTAATTTTGATTATTATTCTACTGATATTATTTTCGCACATCGGGGTTCAGATTCTTCTTTGGATTTCGATAATGATAAAAATATTCTAATGAACCAAATACCAGCACAATATGCATCAGCGGTAAATTTTGTAACAAACACACTAAATAAGTTAAACCCACTTTCTTACCCAACCATTATGGGGAGTCTTAATTCTACTATAATTCACGTAGGGCATTCTTCGGGCGCTGTTATAGCTGACTTAGTAGCGTCAAAAATTTGTTATTATGTATTTGACACGGGAACCCCTATACAACTATTTGTTAATTTTGTTTCATCAACATTCAGCAACCCGGGCTCACAACCTATTATCCAAGAGATGATAGCAAGCGGTGAACTAAGTTCTTCGATCGACTCTCACAGCAGTGCTTTTCTTCCAGATGTAAATTTAGTGACCACTTGTAACAAACAAGCAGCATGGGTATATCAATTGATTAATATGCCTTACCAATATGATATGACTCTCGACTCTGTCAATTTAACACCCATCTTTCCCATACCAATTTATTACGGCGATAACAACTATTACACTCTTGGTTACACTAGCACCCAAAATAGCATGGAAGCTATTTATAACTATCTACAAGCAGGCGGAGCCGTATCAGATCACATTACAACCTACCCCTATGATTTCAATAGTGGCTATATTGCTTATTTAGATGGCGCAGCCAGAAAAACATACTGGGACGGCTATGCTAAAAAAATATGGGAAAAATCCCAAGAGCTACAAGAATTATTTGCAGGAAATTACGACATCTTCTACACTGATTTCTATAAATACCTCAAGCACATCCAATCCGAAGCAGCCAATTTAAATCTCACCGAAAAACAACCCCTCTCACCTCTCAACTACAGTCCAGTATTTCAGCAGCTTTTTAAACGCCTCCAACAATCCCCAACGATCACCGTCAACCTAGAAACCTTCAAAAACCCTCCGCTGCCTAAAATCCTCACCGAGCCCGCTTCATCCACCGAAAAATCCCCATCCCTTACAATAGAAGATGCCGACTTAGATTGCTCCCCTTTCAGTTTAGATGTTTATAAATGTACCAACACATTCAATCAGGCGGAAAATTCCAAGCTATGGACTCCCCATCCCCCGGTGCTATGAATGGTTATATTCGTTATTTGGATTCGAGCAGAACTGATTATTGGGATGGCTATGCAAAATATGTGTGGGACAAGAGTTCTGATTTACAAGAACAATTCCATCATTCTTATGATAATTATTACGATCAATTTTATGCGGCACTTGACCAGCGATATCAAAAAGCAAAAGTATTAGCTGACAATACACTCGTACCGCCTAAAGAACTAAAAGAAAAGCTTGTACAGGCGTGTATGGCATCCAACATCCAAACGACAAAAAATAGTACTGCTAATCAATTTAAATTTTTCAGCCAAAATAACGATAACATTTCAAAAAAAGCAACACCACTTTATAGAAAAGTGAAAAATACTGATGAAATAATAAAAGAATTTGTAGAAATATCGAGAAATAATTCTATGTGTCGGCTTATGTAATAATTATGGTGATCTATCCGACGCAAATTATGCGGAGAATAAAAGCGCTATTCTCCGCATTTTTTGCTTCATAATTTACTCAACCTACTGAGTAAATTTACTCCCTCCATTGAGTAATTTGTAATTTATTGGATAATTAGTTGTTTAATATAAAAATTTACCCATGCGAGAACACCTTCCGCTGCCAATACCCCTCATCATACTCTTTCGCCAACTTAACCACCTCTGCAAAACGCCTGCGTGGATTACGCTCAACATCCACAATATGATCGTACTGCTTCTTAACAGCCCCAGGAATGTCATGACCTAACTTGCCAGCCGAATCTAACACGAGATCTATTAAAAATTTTCTCACCAACTCGGCTTCCTGTTGAGGAAAAGATTTCAAATAATGACCTGCTAAACGCTGCATTTGATCAGCTACTGACGTTCCCTTTTCCTTTAAAAGCTGCTCAACCTGCCGTTCTCTCTCTTCATCTTGATAGATTTCAGCATTAACCATTCTTACGGGAACAGGACGTTTGGGATATTTATATAGCCCTAGTTGAGAAAGCGCATACATTCCTAACTGAATAGCTGAATTGACGAGCGATGGCGTATTTCTATTTCCAGCAGAAACTACTGATCGCTCTGCCTTCGCTGCCTCCGGCTTCTCACCCAATTTTTCAAATTGGCTCCATTCATACAAGCAAATCGCATTATTTTCGGCCAACTGAAAGGTGTCACCTGTAAGCACCTCATACAAACCAGCATACTCTTTCACATCAAAATGGGAATTTTCTAAAATTTTTTGTTGTATATAATCATTCAGTAATCTATTTAAGGTATGTTTCACCTCCTGATAGGCAGCTGAATTTTTATAAGACTCAGGCAAAGTAGGCTCATACTTACCCATTTGGTGAGGAATACCAACCTTCGCCAGCACACTCCCCACCTCATGAAAAGCATGATTACCCCCGCCTACTAAATAAGCCATCACCGCTAAACCATATTGCTTCATCTCTTCAAGTGAAAGATCGGCACAAACACTAGGAATCAACATTAATCCGCCTGCATTCCCCGACGGACCTGCTACTAAAGGTAAATGATGCTGTTTTGCAAATTGTGTGTAGTTAGAAGTGTCATCAGGAATAAAATTATCTGCAGCACGCAAATGCGGATAAGCACTTTGAGGTGCCATCAGTCCAAAAAAAGGAGAACGTATAATACCAATTTCATCTTTACGAGGTACGGCCTCTAACTTTTCTTTTCGCGAACGATCAAGCTTGCCTTGTCTATAGAATAATTCATTTTTAAAAATATCTTGCACCACCTGCTGTTTAATATTTTTAATTTGGCTAGGATCTTTTCTAATTTTATTGGCAATAGTATGCGAATAAGAAGATGAGGCAACTGCTTGAACATCATATAATAACGAAGGTGGAACTTGCAGCGGTAATTTATCATATACTTTATTCATAAAAACCGCATGCACATGCATGACAAGTTCTAAAGGACTACTGGGGTCCACTAAAATCTGTCGCAAATCCTCTAATGTTTTTAAAGGCGTACTACAACTCATTTTGATATCAGGAATACGACCAAAATAATCAGGATGATACATTTCGTCTTCAACAGCGATACTTTCCTTGAGGAGATCAATGTCTAAACGTTTATTTATATCAATTAACTCCACCAATGCCTTGGACACTTTTTGCACTGCTGTTGCTACAACGTATGGATATTTCAATACAGATTCCGCAAGATGGGATTCATAAAATTCTCGAGTGGCAACTATTTGTTCTGGTGTTAGCATGATTCAACTCCATGTATAAGTTTTTTATATTATTTTAAAATTAATTGTGTCTTACAATTATTAAATTTACGGCTAATTTTATGTTGCACAAAAATACTGATAAATAATTTAACTATTACATTTCTTTTTTAGATTTATTTCTTCTTCTGAACACCATCTTTCGAAAATATCACCATATGGTTTTAATTCTTCTAATATCCGTAAATATTCTAGAGAAACCATTTTGATTTGATCCTCTTTATATTGATTTTGGACTTTCTCACTAAACTTGCTTAAACGATCATGATAATTTTTTAATGATTGAATACATTTTTTATATCTAATGCTATATATTCCTAAAATCTTTTTAATATGCCCTTTTAAAACAATACTATTTCTACTCTCCATTTCTTTATCTAATTCAGTCAACAAATTAAATATAGCACTCACTTTGAATATAAAATTCCCTTTCATCTGCTCCTCTATTCTTGCCATATCTTCTAAGAATTTCTCACAACGATCTGCATGTATTGGTTTCATGAGGTGTTTAGTCTTCAACCAGGGGGAAACCACTGACTTTAGCCATCCTTTCTGTTGCCAGCCTTCTGCATTTTCCAGGGTGCCATCGATATAGCTTTCCATACAATCTTCAAGTTCATCTAATAACTCAGCAAATATCACTTTACAACTTTTTTCAATTAAATCCATATCAGGCTTTTCATCATCTACCGGATAAGAAGAATCGGGCCAATATTCTTCTAATTCACCTGTATTATCTACCGTATGAAGAGGGGAATTGCGATGCATAAACATCCTTATTCTAAATGAGTTATTAATTTGAGCTGGATGAGACTTTACAAAAAATAATGAGATAACAAAAGCAAAATTGTAACCACAACAGTGAAAGTTTTTTAGCCATATGTCCAATCTGCTACCATCCCCTTTTCATCCTCCACCAAACCGAGTATTGTATTTCCCCCCATTATGCAATAAATTCAGCACATAACTTGTTAACCAAGGAGCACTCTGAATGCGAATCCCAACGATGTCTGATGTGGACCTGAAAGGAAAACGCGTCCTCATTCGCGAAGACTTTAATGTCCCCCTCAAAAACGGAGAAATCACCAGCGATCTGCGTATTCAAGCTGCTATTAATACTATTAAACAGGCTCTTAAAGCAGACGCCAAAGTGATGTTGATGTCCCATCTCGGCCGTCCGACAGAAGGAGTATATGATGAAGCTTTTTCGCTTGCTCCTGTTGCCCGCCATTTATCCAAGCTCTTAAAAAGAGAAGTTCCCCTGATTCAACATTGGATAGACGGCTTTAATATGGGTGATGCCCAAATCGTCTTACTCGAAAATGTGCGCTTCCATCATGGCGAAACGGAAAACAATGTCGAGCTGTCTAAAAAAATGGCGGCATTGTGCGATGTATTTGTAATGGATGCCTTCGCAACTTCCCACCGTATGGAATCCTCTACCTATGGCATCACTAAATATGCTAAGCAAGCCTGCGCCGGCCCCCTCTTAATGTCTGAGCTTGAAGCGCTAAGCAAAATCATGGAGAAACCGACTCATCCCGTGGTGGCCATTGTCGGCGGTTCAAAAGTCTCTACTAAATTAGCTTTGTTAGATTCATTAGCCAAGAAAGTCGATTACCTCATCATTGGCGGTGGTATTGCCAATACCTTCCTGGCGGCTGAAGGCTATACTGTTGGCAAATCGCTTTATGAAGCCGATTTGATTGATGAAGCCGAACGTATCACCCTCGAAGCGAAAAAACGCAATGCAGAAATTCCTTTGCCAATTGATGTAGTAGTCGCACATCGATTAGCAGAAGGAGAAGAATCCTACGTCCGTTTAGTATCACAAATCGATGATGATGAAAAAATATTCGATATGGGCCCGGATACCATTAAGAATATTACTGCCATCATCAAAAAAGCCAAAACGATTCTCTGGAATGGGCCAATTGGCGCATTTGAAGTCAAAGAGTTTTCTCACGGGACACAAGCCATTGCTGAAGCTATTGCCGAAAATACAAAAGCATTTAAAGTTGCCGGCGGTGGTGATACACTGGCAGCTATCGAAAAATATCGCGTCGCTTCTAAAATAGATTATATTTCAACGGGCGGTGGTGCCTTTTTGACCTTACTTGAAGGAAAAAAATTACCTGTCGTTGAAGCTTTAGAAGAGTGCATTAAAAAAAATGAAAAAGTCGCATGAATCTACTTCGCCGAACCAAAATTGTTGTCACATTGGGGCCGTCTTTGGACGACCCCGCTATGTTAGAACGGGTTATTCAAAATGGAGCTGCTATTTTTCGTGCTAATTTCTCGCACGGTGAAATGAGCACGCATGAAAATCGCATTCAAATGGTACGGGACATTGCTGCCAAGCATGAGAAAACCGTTGCCATTTTAATCGATTTGCAAGGGCCTAAAATTCGGATTGGCCGATTTAAAAATAAAAAAATTACTATACGAGAAGGTCAGCCTTTTGTATTAGATACGGAATTAGATGAAAAAGAAGGCAATGATCAAACCGTTTCATTAGCTTATAAAAATTTACCGCGTGATGTTCGCCCGGGTGATACTTTGTTACTCGATGATGGGCGCATCGTGCTGAATGTGATTAAAACAGAATTAACACAGATTCATTGCCAAGTGGTTGTCGGTGGTGAATTATCGGATAACAAAGGCATCAATCGTTTAGGCGGAGGATTATCGGCTGCAGCTTTAACAGATAAAGACCGCAAAGATATTAAAGAAGCAGTGCGCTTAAATGCAGATTATATTGCCGTCTCTTTTCCTCGTAGTGCTGATGATATTAAAGAAGCCCGTATCTTATTAAAAGCCGCCGGCGGTCAACCTGGGATCATTGCTAAAATTGAACGCTCTGAAGCGGTTACCAATATCGATGAAATTATTCAAGCTGCTGATGCGGTGATGATTGCGCGCGGTGACTTAGGGGTCGAAATTGGTGATGCCGAATTGCCAGCGGTGCAGAAAAAAATTATCAAAGTGGCACGCGTATTTAATAAGCCCGTGATCACGGCTACGCAAATGCTAGAATCCATGACCTTAAGCACCATTCCGACGCGTGCTGAAGTGTCAGACGTCGCCAATGCTGTGTTAGATGGCACCGATGCCGTCATGCTCTCAGGCGAAACAGCCGTCGGACTTTATCCTGATAAAGCCGTCGCCGCGATGGATAGAATTTGTTTAAGCGCGGAAAAACACCGTAGTATTCATTCTATCCGGCAATTCAAAGATTCTCACATTAAGCATGTTGATGAAGCAATCGCTATGGCAACCATGTATACGGCGAATCATTTAGATATCAAAGCCATTATTGCGTTAACAGAATCCGGCACTACTACCCTGTTGATGTCTCGTATTAATTCTAATATTCCCGTTTACGGCTTAAGCAGACATGAAGCGACACTGAGGCTGATGACACTTTATCGCGGTGTTTACCCTATTCCTTTTGATGCGACTCATATTGACCGCCGTGTGCTGAATCAAGCGGCAATATTAGAATTGCAGCAGCGGGGAATTTTGAAGAATGGAGATTTGGTAATCATCACCAAAGGAGATTTGATTGGGGTGCATGGCCGCACGAATTCGATGAAAATCGTCACTGTCGGTGATTTTCCAGATTACCCAGGCGTGACGCTTTAAAAAATATTAGCTAGAAAGTCGAAGCGGCCTATAACGAGGTGCTAACTCACATTGACCCGTAGCTGCCTTTACCTGTTCTAACGTACATTCAAATACATTGCTAATATGATTATTTAGCTCCGCGAGAAAATCATCATAAAGCGGATCTTTTGAATTGACTAACTGGAAGAACCATGTTGCATCCTGTGCATTCCAGATTGCATCGAGAAAATGTTTTATTTTTTCCACCTCTGGTGAATTACTAATAAAGCCTTGTTGCTTTCTTGCTCGTACATTTAGCATGGTAAAAGAGATCATTTTAAATGCCATTACATTTTTTATGGTAAGTGATGCGAGATATTGCCTGATATCATTTGCTAAATCGGTAGAGCGACTTACTTGAGAGATGCTATTATCGGTTCGGTGCTGCTTCTGCTCTAAATGCATTTCCCATACCACTTCGACTGCTTTTTCGAATTGCTCTTTTAAAAGCCCCACTTGCTTGCGTTCTCTTTGTAATTGCTCTACTGCTGTTTGAACACTTCTTCTAATTTGGTCTTTAGTGATTTCCTTATCAGGAGAAATTTTTGATAATTCCATACGTGCAAGAACAATAGACATCATCATAGCGCTGCGAGAGCGGCCTGCTTTGCAATGATATAGAACAGAATGATCTTTACCACGGACTTGCTCTATATGCTCTACGACTGAAATCAAGACTTCATTTTCAATTTTTGCTGTGAAATCGGGAATAGGAATAGTGATTTGTTCTATCCCCTTTTTTATCCAAACATTTGGTGGCTCTACGCCTTGTCTTGCAAAGTCCATATAAGAAACAAGACTGCATACTACTTTGAGAGGACGTTGATTATTTTCTCTAGCATTAATAAGTTCTTGAAATTGTTCATGCTGATCATTGGCAGCATAACAGGAGCCTCCCGAGGCAGGAATAATACTTAAATAAAAGCCAGGCGCTATCCGGCTGCACTCCTCCCAGATGCCAAGCTTATTCATCATTTTTGTTGAGAACCGAGAAGTATGAAAAATACCAGCATCCCAAAGCATGGTTGAGGTTGTAGGCTCCTCGATCTGGAAATAAGGACTTAAAGAGTTAAGAGTTACGTTTCTCATTTCCTGCCACTCCCTGTTAAAAACAAATCGCATCATATCACGATTACCACATCCCACAAATATCAATGCCTTTTACCCGATGCAATTAATTTTCCTGACACATTGACGGTTCCGTCACCGGCATCAAGAATAATTTCATCTCATTATATGAAAAAATCTTTTATTTTTAATTGGAATTTACTCTTTCTCAGTGAGGCAAATGTTGGTGGTCAGCTGAATTTGCTTAGCTTGGCTCGTGGAAGAATTACATACGCCGACATTTCGTATATACACTTCATATTCTGCAGATGTATTGCTAACTAATTGATTAATATTAGCTTGAACCTCGAAATAAGGTAAAATGGGGGTGGGTATACTCAACGGGTTATTAACGAGAGAAGTTTGAGGCTGTTGAATAATAGAAGCCGTATTCACTTGTGTCGTTGGGCTAACGGGGCTGACATTATTGGCTGGCAAGATGTTAGCTGTTAGGCCTGTCGGTTGTATTAAGACATAGTTTCCAGCGTTAGCGCCTGATATTCTCAAGTTCTGCACGACGATAGCAATATTATTACCCACTTGGCTAGTAATGAAATTCGCATTATAGCCATTCGGATCAACACTGATACCGCCCGGGCCCACGACTCCGACGAGGGTAGCGGAGCTTAAATTCAAGGTGGCAATAGTATTACCGTCATAAACTTTATTATTTGCTGAAATATTCGTAACGGATACCTGTGCAGGAGTAATATTCAATGCAGTACTATTGCTAGCTGCTTGAGCAAAGATGTAATTACCATGGTTTGCTGTCAGACCTGAACCATCTACTGCATAGCCGCCTACATTGCTAGCGAGTGTTGCATTTGAAGTAAAGACCAGTGTTCCGGTAGTAGCGGAAGCTTGTGTGTCACCATTTACAAAACCGGTTACCGTACCGGTAAAGGCTGGGTTCGGTTGATAATAAGATCGCATCGCGCTATCGGCAGTGAGGGTTAAAGTAGCAGGTGTAATCGCAAAGGTATCGGGTGTTAAGCTCATGTTGTAATTAGCAGGTGCACTCGCAGTGACAGTACCCAAGTTATAAGCATAATTACCGACATTTTCCCCTGGGGCACGACTTAAGTTACCATTAACCGTATCATTAATCGCAGCATCATTTACATAATTGCCGCTGCTATTCCAATATTGGGGTGTTACACCGTTAATTACATTATCGGTATAAGCATAACTAGAGGGATCACTTGAACCATATACTTTACTTTGGCCTGCTACAGGCGTAATTACTAATGATGCTGGGGTAATAGCAAATGTACCTGCGGTTAAGTTGGTGGTGTAATTAGCTGGTGTACTTGCTGCTACACTGCCAAGGTTATAAGCATAGCTGCCGACGTTTTCACCTGCTGCACGACCTAAATTACCGCTTACTGTGTCATTTATCGTCGCATCATTCACATAATTGCCACTGCTGTTCCAATAGTGTGGCGTGACACCACTCACTAAACCAGTATCAGTATAGCCAAAACCGCTAGCTGGATCGTTTGTACCATACACTTTGCTTTGTCCTGCATTCGCGATAATGGCGAATGTAGCAGGTGTAATTGCAAATGTGCCTGCAGTTAAGTGGGTAGTGTAATTAGCAGGGGCGCTGGCTACTACACTGCCAATATTATAAGCATAATTACCCACATTCTCGCCTGCTGCACGACCTAAGTTACCACTGATGGTGTCATTAATCGTGCTATCATTTACATAATTACCATTGCTATTCCAATACATTGGGGTGACACCACTCACTAAACCTGTATTGCTGTAATTAAAACCGCTAGCTGGATCATTGGTTCCATAAACTTTGCTTTGACTTGTATTGGCGGTAATCATTAATGAAGCCGGCGTAATCGCAAAAGAACCTGCCGCACCGATGATATAATTCGATGGTGCACTAACTGCAATATTTCCTAAGTTATATGCATACGTATTGACATTCTCGCCTGCTGCACGGCCTAAGTTACCACTCACCGTATCATTAATCGTACTGTCATTTATATAATTACCGCTGCTGTTCCAATATTTCGGTGTGACACCGGTTACTAAACCATTTTCAGTATAAGTAAATCCACCTACCGGATCATTTGCTCCGTACACTTTGCTTTGACCTGCTGTACCTGTAATCGTTAAGTTTTCTGGCGTAATTGCAAACGTACCTGTGGTTAAGCTCGTCGTATAATTAGAAGATGTACTCGCGCCTACATTTCCTATGTTATAAGCATAATTACCCACATTCTCACCTGACGCACGGCCTAAATTACCACTCACCGTATCGTTGATCGTTGATGCATTTACATAACTGCCACTGCTGTTCCAATATTTCGGTGTGATGCCGGTTACTAAACCATTTTCAGTATAAGTAAATCCACCTGCAGGATCATTCGTACCATACATCTTACTTTGTCCTGCATTTGCGGTAATTGTTAAAGCTGCAGGGGTAATTGCAAAGGTTCCTGCCGTTAAACTTGTCGTATAATTAGACGGTGCACTGGCTGCAACAGTGCCAATGCTATAAGCATAATTACTCACATTTTCACCTGCCGCACGACCTAAGTTACCACTCACCGTATCATTGATGGTTGATGCATTTACATAACTGCCATTGCTATTCCAATACTTCGGTGTGACACCATTAACTAAACCTGTATTGTTATAAGTAAATCCACTTGCT
>JAJPJH010000069.1 GCA_021324335.1 Gammaproteobacteria bacterium | reverse complement strand
CGACAGTTTTAATATTTTTCAATTTATTTTTCATGTCAGAATAATTGCCTACTTCTTTCACTTTACCATTTTCAACAATGAGCACACCATCTTCATGATAAACATAATGTTCTTTTGCTGCTGTTTTATCCGCTCTAGGGAGATTCTCAAAAGTAGCGCTGTCTCTGAAATAAAATATTGATCCTCGATAGGCAATCTCTTGATTATCTGACATAGCATCTCCTTTTAATTATGACGAAAAAGACTCTTTAATAAAGTAAGTGAGTAAAATAGAAATGAGGACAAAAAATGGCAACAACCAAAGATAAGTAAAAAACAGGGATGAAACCGCCGTGATAAAGATATAAGGGATAAACATCATGATGGTATTAAATAAAAATACTCCGGTATTCGTTATACTTAAAGCAACCCCGCGAGTATTGTTAGACGATATTTCACTGACCACGGTATAAAACAACATGGATCCGGATAATAAAAATCCAGTCAGAAACGATATTATTTTAATGATAACTAATGTGTGAATTTGATAATGAGGCAGGTATAAGCACATTAGCAGAAACATGGTACCTAAACAAAGTGTAGTATGAATAACTAATTTTCTTGATTTTATGCGATTTGAAATCCAACCTAAAAGAGGTGTGCCAATGCCAATACCGATAAATATCATCCCGCTAATGATTACAGCATTTAGCATTTCGACGGAATAAAATTGTTGAATGTTTAGATACCAAAAGCTGGCATAAGCTAACAGTGTGCCAAATGATGTTGTTGCAGCAAGTGCACACAAAATAATTTGTTTATTTTTAAGCACAGCCATTAAAGATTGCTTTAATGAAATATTCTCTGTTCTTAAAAAATTGGCGGGAGATTTTACAAAGATTAATGTTAAAAGAAATAAAATAGTACCTAATATGGCCAACGTTTGATAAATTTGATTCCACGTATGTGTGGCAAGTTCTACACTAAAAATATAATGAATAATAGCAGCTAAAATACAAGAAAGTGTTTGAGTGAGCCCGAATAAAATAGGAAATAATTTAAGTGAAAACCATTGGGAAATTACAACACCCGCTGCGATAAAAGCAAACGACGCACCCACACCTTGAATTAAGTTTGAAATAGAAAAGAGGACAACATTATTTGCAAAAGAAATAAGGATATTGCCAATTGCTAATAATAAAACACCGCTACTGATAACCCATTTTGTATTATATTTATCTAGTAAGTAACCAGCAGGAATTTGCATTAAAGCAAATCCTATAATAAAAGCGCCAACTGCTATGGAAACACCTAGGTTACTAGCTTGTAGTGATTGCTTAATGGGCTCAGAAAAAACAGCAGCAGCTGTATTTAAGCAAAAAGAGTAAACAACAAATAAAGTGACAATAAACCAGACAATAGCACCATATAGTTTATTCATATCTATTCCATTAGATTAATGATAAGCTAAAGCCATATTGAATTTCAATTTAGCATGGAATGTCTTATAAAACAATCATATTATATTATCAAAAGGAATGATATGAGATGAATTGGAATAAGCTACAGAATGTTATTAAAGGAACTATCACTACCCCTTCTCATCCAAATTTCGAAGCCGTTAAAAATGCCATGGTTTGGAATGAATTAAAGCCAAATAGGTCACCGGATGCCATTGTTTCAGTTAAAAATGAGGATGACATTGTGGCAGCTATTCATTTTGCTCGTGATAATAAATTGAAGGTAGCTATGCATGGTGGCGGGCACACTTGGTGTGGATTGGCAGTGCGGCATGGAGGCATGACGATCGATTTATCACAACTAACGGAATCTACTATTGATAAAGAAAATCAAAAAGCGATTATCCAGCCTGTGATCAGCAATCAAGAATTGGCACGTCGTCTTGGTCAATATGATCTTGCATTTCCAATTGGTCATTGTCCTACTGTGAAGGCAAGTGGTTATCTTTTAAGCGGTGGTATGTCATGGAATCTGAGTCATTGGGGGCCGGGTTGTCTTAGTGTTGAAGCGATTGAATTTGTGACTGCTGAAGGTAAGAAAATCATAGCAAGCAACTCAGAGCATCCCGATTTATTTTGGGCTGCGCGCGGTTGTGGTCCTGGTATGTTTGCTGTTGCAACACGTTTTCATTTGAAATGTTATCCGTTACCTAAAGCTATTATGACGAGTACATATTATTATTCATTAGATCATTTGAGTGATGTGGTTGATGAAGTGACAGCATTAGGTTGGGTAATGCCAAGTATTGTTGAGTTATCGATATTTTTGATTAAAGCACCATTAGAATTGGTTGATCAATGTAAATCAACCAATGGAAAATTATGTATGATTACAGCGGTTGCATTTGCTGATACGAAAGAGCAAGGAATAGCAGCTTTACAAATTTTAGAAACTGGAAAAATGGTAAAACACTGTCTATCAAAAGATTTAAATGAACCCAGTAGCTTTGAAAAATTATCAATTATTTCAGGCATCACCTGGCCAGAAAAACATCGCAATTTATGCGAAAATCAATCTTCTAAAGCAAAGCCGGTCGATATTTTAATGGCTATGCGTGATAAAATTCTTGATGCTCCCTCGCCCAAATCAGTGATCGTTTTTTGCCAAAGTACGGGTCAACATGATTTATTAGAAGCCAATCCAACCATAGCGCTTTCTATGGAAGGACCATCCTATGGCGGTATTTGGTCGATATGGGAAAAACCTGAAGACGACGCCGCTAATATAAAGTGGCAGGATGAAGCGATGGCAATTCTCAAGCCTTTTACCAATAAGCACTATATTGGGGAAACCGATATCATACAAGATCCTTCACGGATAAAAGATTCATATACAGTGGAAAAGTGGCAGAAGCTTGAGGAAATTAGAAAGAAATATGATCCAGATGGTGTTTTTTTTGGGTATTAGTAGAAAAATTCTAAACGGTATGTTATGAATAGCGTCCTTAAGAATTGTTAAAATAATATCAGGGAAAAAATCAGATGTTATCTTCAAGTATTTTTATTGTCATCATTGAACTTGAACTTAAATTTAAAATCTTAAATGACAACCAAAAAGTGAAGACATACAAAAGCACAGTTAAATCACCAAAAACTTATACAGGAAACCTCACTTTTTATTGTCAAAAATTAAGCGACTATATTATATCCTGTTATAATGCCATCTATGATGCATGGAATGATAATCTAGAAAAATCCGCGCTGGAAAACCTTCGTAATAAGCTTAGTTTTAAAATTGAATTTACTGCTGAAGGTAAATTAAACCTGAGAGAAATTTAAGTGTTTTAGCATTATAAAATAACTCAAATAACCGAGCCGCTGATATGCTATCAATTAGACCAATAATAACCGTAGGCCCTACTCCTTTTATTACTTTAAAAAATTTATTTGCTATCTTTAAACAACTCTTATTAAATGCGCAAGCTTATAGAGAAATCATCTTATTCATTTGGGAAAACAATCAACATCTCCAAAGATGGTATATGGGTTGGGAACATATTGAGAAGATTATCTTCAGCAGATAATAACAATCAGATTGACTTTGCAGAGCCATCACCAAAGCAAGCTCCAAGCTCACTAATAACAAAGTTTCACTTTAATTATGGAACACCTGGAAATAATAAAGTTGAAGGTTGAGAAAATTAAGGAATTGCCTAAAGTTGATATCATTTATGAATACGCAGGCACTGTTAATGTGTATATAAGTTCATTGTTGGCTTATATCTTAAATAGGAAACAAAGATATTGCATTGCAATTATGGGTGAAGGTAGACTACTTGCTTGGAAACAGGGAGGTTAACGTATGTTGATTACGACAAGGAAAGATTCCGAGGTGCGTAATTTAATCAGCTTTTTCTTAAAATTTTTTATTTTATTCTTCATCAGTTACAGCACTGCCTTTGCTGATAACACTGTCTCTGTTCCTATCCTGGTTTATCACGTGTTAAATCCCACCGTTCCCAGTAGTATGACTATTACTCCTCAAAGATTTGAATCGCAAATAAAGTGGTTAAAAGATAATGGTTATACAGTGATTCCGCTTAAACAATTGGTGAGTTATTTACAAGGGAAAAACGTTGCCCTTCCCGCAAAACCTATTGTAATAACTGCGGATGATGGCTGGAAATCTGATTATACTTACATGTATCCTATTGCAAAAAAATATAATATCCCTATCACTTTATTCATTTATCCTGGAACTATTTCGCAAGGAAAAAATGCATTGACTTGGGATCAGTTGAAAGAATTGATGAAAACTGGTTTATTTGATGTTCAAGATCATACCTTTACGCATCCCAATTTCAAGCAAGCAAAAAAACATATGTCGCAAGAGGCTTACGAAAAATTTGTTCATCGAGAATTGTTTGATTCAAAAACAGTTTTAGAGAATAAATTAGGAATAAAAATTGATTTTATCGCGTGGCCTTTTGGTATTTACGATAGCTACCTAGAACAACAAGCTGTTAAAGCGGGCTATACCATGGCTTTTAGTATTGATTTTCGCAATGCCTCTCGAATCTATCGCCCCACGGCTCAGCCGCGATATATGATTGTCGATTCGCAGAATATGGCGATGTTTGCAACCATTGTGGAAGGAAAAGCGCAAGGATCTATCGATAAAAGAGCTTTGGAGAATATACATGGGTAACCTCATCTGGCCTTCTCATTATCTTCTTTTAGTATTGAACCATCAGGAGCCCTGCTTGTATTGAATCTCCATTGTCTGATACTAGATTTTATATGTTCATTTTTTTCTCGAAAGTTGGTAATATAAAAAGCTCATTTTACAAGGAGAGAAAATGATTAAAAAAATAATAGCGGTTTGTCTGCTCGTAGTTACATCTCATGCTTCTGTTGTAATGGCAGATACCTATCACGTACCAGCCACATCAGAAACAACCACACTAGGACTTTTCAATCTTAATAAGCCACCAGTCATAAAAGTTCATTCAGGCGATATAGTTTCACTCGAAACATGGAATAGCTGCTTACATGAGATGGTTTATAATAAAACAACGCCAGCAGATGTAGCAAAGTTTTATGCCAAATATGATATTCAGGCAAGGCGCGGCATGCACACACTCACAGGGCCAGTCTATGTCGAGGGAGCTGAGCCAGGCGATGTATTAGAAATTCGTATTTTAAAAATTGAATTGAATGATTTCGGATATAATTTTCTTAGCCCAACGGCAGGAATTTTATCGGAATTTACCAAGCCACAAATTAAATATTTTAAGTTTGATAAAAAGCACAACACAACTGAGTTCAAAAAAGGGGTTTGCTTACAATTGAAACCTTTCCCAGGAATCATCGCTGTAGCTCCACCTAACGATTGGCCAAATGGTTGGCCTGTTAATATTAATACCAAGGCAGCACAACCAGTCAGTGGGGAGTTTAATTCTGTACCACCAGGGCCTTTCGGTGGTAATTTAGATGAACCAGAAATGCAGGCCGGCACAATTCTTTTCCTTCCCGTGTTCCAAAAAGGAGCTTTAGTTTGGACTGGTGATTCACACGCTATGCAAAGCAATGGTGAACTGGATGTAACAGCCTTAGAGACATCATATAAAGGAATTACATTGCAGTTTATTGTCAGAAAAGATCTTAAAGCAGCGGGTGTGTTTGACAAAACCAAACGAAAAGGTGGAGATGCTTTTACCTGGCCCATCACAGAAACCTCAACTGACTGGATAATTTCCGGTTTAAATGTGGATCTGTTTGAGGCAATGAAGCTAGCATCTAGAAATGCTATTGATTTCTTAGTGCGCACCCAAGGGTTCACCCCTCAAGAAAGTTACCAATTCTTGAGTATGGTAGGTGATTTCACAATTGCTGAAGCAGTCAATGAAATTCAACATGTCACGGTGCATATCCCTAAAGATGCATTCAAGATAAAAGGTAAAAGAACTACTCTGTGTGCTGAAAATACTTTTCCTTTAGCAGCGGCAAGGATAAATCCAAATCCCATATGTGTTCCACAAGAGGGAATAACCATTAAGTAACTATATAAGTGAAGAGGGAAATGAATAAAGTCGTATTGTTTTTTTTCTTGCTCTTATTCGCAAGTGGAGGATTTGCCGATAGTTTTGTGTTGAATAATCAGGTAGCAAATCCTCCTAACAATACTAAATTCAGAATCGTGATTCAATGGGCAAGCTCTGTTAAAGATATTGAAGAGTATAATAATCAAATAAAGCAACATGCAAAATTAAATCCTCGCTCACTGCAAGTTCTTGCACGAAGAGGGAAGATTAATATGGATATTCCTAAGAATATGGAATACTTTAGGGTATTAGTATGGTCAAAAGGTGTAGGAAAGCAGCCAGATTTACTAACAAATTGGGTGGACATCACACCGAACAAAACCTATACGTTAAATGAAGACCAATTAACTCCGTTAGCTCTTATGTCAGGTATGGGGTGTTAATTTTAAAAATACATTGAATTTATAGATAATTGTCAAATATCAAATATTCCCTTGCTTATGTTATTATTTTAAAATACCTTAAAAATCTCTTCTTGCTCTAAGCTTAAACTCTGTTTAACATATCTCGCTGCTGTTGAATACAATAGCCGGCTTAACACTCTATGCTTTAAAACGTGAATAGCATGTTTTTTGACATGCCCGTTGTATGAAAAATTCATTTAAAATGATTAACTTATCTTTGCGTCGTTTTGTCGCTGCATAACGCGCTCGTTGATGTTTAATATATGTTTCCATTGTTAATTGCCTCATTTCTTTTTCTCCCGATTCCCTTCGGTACGATTATTTTGAGGCAATTCTTCATCATCGTTTAGATTTCTTTCTTAGATTTCTTAATTAATAAATTCTTAACATTAATTTATTAAAATACCATCAATCACCTTTAATCATAGAAACGAAATCAAGCATTATGCCTCAAAATATTCTACTAAGTAAATTTAAAAAATTTCTTGATATTAGTAGTCCTAATGGCGCCAAAGAATTGAAAAAAATTTTAAGTGATCCTGAGTTTGGAGCTTGCTTTGGGTTAACGCTTTGTCACGCTGTGATGGATTTAGTAGAAGTTAATATGCTCGCTTGGTGGGAAGCCGTTTTATATGAAATAACAACGTGGGATGAAACAGAAAATTCGTTAGATAAATTAATAAATTTACCTAACGGGGTTCCTCTACCTTTACGTACTCTTCTCGAACGAGCGATTAACTATGTTATTCTTAATCAGGAGAAGATAAGTGGATTTAGTATCCAAAATTTTGATCAACGAAGCTTGTTGACACCAAACGGCCATTTTAGCTTTTTAGACAGTAAAAATCAGATAAGAAAAATTCAACATCGAGAAATTTATGCAGGAAATTTTTCTGATCAACAATTAAGTGATTTATTACAAACAGAAGATATCAAAGATAATATTGTTTTATTATATTCTGAGGATCATATTATTCGGGTCGGTTATAAAAATAATCAATGGATTGTTTATAATGCAAACTATGCACATAATAATCCAAAAAAAATTATCTATAAGGTAATTGACTCAAAAGAAGAATTAATAAAAGAAATTAGAGCATGCTTTGTAGGCGCTAATAAAGAGATTGCTATAGATATTTGTTCACTGAAAAAATTAGTGCAGCCCTTTATGGCTGACACTATTTATCAATCTTTACTTCAAAATAATCTCCAAGGAATACTTTCTGGCAAAGGTTGGTTATTAATAGCAGTTTTCAATTCCAGCTGTCTGTTGCAATTAATCGGTAAAAACCCTAATTTACTGTTAAATTTACCTAAAAATGATATTAATTGCTGCTTTAATATACCTGGTGATACGGCTCTTCATGTGGCTGCTAAGGACGGTAATAGTGAGCTTGTTAAGCATTTACTTGCTTGTCCTCATATTGAGGTGAATTTGCCAAACAATAAGAGTAGGACAGCACTTCATTATGCTGCGCATAACGGGCATGATCAGGTTATTAAGCAATTGATTGATTATAGAAATAATCAAGGCATACAATTGGATATTAATTTTAAAGCTCAAGGTGGTTTATCAGCATTACATCTTGCAGCTCACTATGGACATCTTAAAGTGGCTGAACAATTACTTACACAAGATGACATACAAGTCAATCTCCTGGCAAATAATGGATTAACAGCCCTTCATCTGGCTTCAGAATTTGGGCATGCAGATATTGTCAAACGATTGATCGCACGAGACGATGTGGATGTTAATATTAAAGATAAGTACGGCGACACTGCTTTAATTACAGCTATTTATTATAGATATAAAGAAGTGGTAAGTTTGCTGCTTACACGGAACGATATTGATGTCAATCTCCCAGGTATGAATGGTTGGTCTGCCTTACACATGGCGGCTTATAAAGGAGATGTAGAAATTGTTAATCAATTACTTAATAATAAAAATTTAATCATTGACTGTTTCGACTATCAGCATTTTACTCCTCTTCACCTAGGTTCCAACTACATAAGCGGGTCTAAAGTTTCGTAGAAGTTTAGTTTTTAAACATATTATGGCTCGGATATACAATGCCATATTAAATCATTTATTTTTCAGAAATGATCGGAGTAATTTTAGCAAATGGTTCATCGCTCCATTGCATTGGTGAATTAAGGCTGTCATTGCCGCCTTGTTTGTTGTCCAGTGCTAATCGATAGCGAATTATTTGGTGAAGATCATAAGCCATTTTTGCAGGATTACTTACATTGCCAATCCCAAGGTTTCCTTTCTGCATGCCTGTTAATAATTGCTGTAATTCATTTAATAACGGTTCAGCATTCTTTAGATTTTCATGATGTCTCCAGGAAATCATGCTAAATACCCATTGCAACTGACCACTTTCCATTCTGGAATACATATCTAGTGCTAATAAGATTAGGACGTGTCGTCAATTAAGCGGTTGAAGTAAAATAACCGACGAAAATTTATAAGGAAGTATTATGCGTCGTTATGAGATCACTGATGAGCAATTTGAAAAAAT
>JAJPJH010000039.1 GCA_021324335.1 Gammaproteobacteria bacterium | reverse complement strand
TCAGCATCCTTTGGGTCAGCCGCTCTCTTTGACACTTGTCAATGATAAGGACAAGCGTGTTGCGGCGTTAGTGGATCCCTATGATGGCGATGCTTTTTTTGTCTCTTCTACTCCTGGTTTCTTTGATTGTTTCAATAAAAATGGCGCTGTCTCGCTCGGGGCCACGTGCTTTCGCTTGCGTGGGGCGTGTTTGGTGGCAGGTGGCGGGGCGTTGGAAAACTTATGGAGAACAAAAGCAGCAGCTTATGGGAGCTATTATGCAGCCGTACACAGAGAAGTCAACACACCGTCGCAATGGGCATAACCAACTGAACCGATGCGTGATTGTCTAATCTGGCATAATAATAATCCTGCGGCATAAGCTGCAGGAATCACTTCAAAGCAAGCTCGACAAAACCATTGTATGAGCTTGTTTTTGCTCCAATCGTCTACTGTTTCGTTCCACCAGTGGATCCATCGAGCAAGGTATTTTCTGATATGTCGGGGAGATGCCCCATCAGTTACCATACTCTTCACTTGCTCAGGGGCTTTGCGTAGCGTTCTCGCATATTAAATTTGCCACAGCCTTGTCAGATTGCTTATCTGACTATAAGAAAAACACCTATGTTTTCGTTAAAGCCATTATGCAACCCTGGGAGCTTTATTATGCTGATGAAGAACGTAAAATTACGACGCTACCCATAGATAGTATGACCGGATTGCGGGATATTTTAGCCAATCAAACCTGGAAATCCTTGTCAGGCAAAGATAAAGAACAGATTAGAGAGCTGATTGCAAACCACCACAGGGTGGAACACCCAGAGGAAAAAGTGAGGCACTACCATAATATGTTTTGCGCTGCGATTGTGCATCCTGATAAGAAAGTCGTACTACCACTCGCACCTGAACCTATCATGAAAACAGATGGCGCAGAAAAAAATGGCTGTGAACGCAATGCCTCAAGACGATTATATGCTGATGCAAGACGAGAGCACCCGCATCTTAAATTAATTGTGGTGGAAGATGGCCTTGCATCCAACGTGCCTCATTTAAGTGATTTACAGACGCTTAATATGCGATACATCATTGGGGTAAAACCAAGCGACCATAAATTCTTATTTGACTTGGCCAATCAATCTGATTGCATTGAACACAGACATCATACAGATGATGGAAAAACTCATTATTATCGTTATCTCAACCAAGTTCAGCTAAATAAAAAACACCCTGATTTTAAAACCAACTTTCTTGAATATTGGGAAACTGACAAAAAAGGGAAACAGCAACATTTGGATACAATGGCATCCAATTAATCCCAAATACCTCATAGCCAACGTTGACGGGATTATGATGGCGGGAATGAGGTGCTTGGATCGAGTGTAAATACATGGGAATTTTTCATCTAACAGCGCTTAGAAGATTGTTTTTTTTTGCATGCACATTTCCAGCTTGACGGAATATAGGATCATTTGCTGCCTAGGATAGTTAGCGGGAACCGCTGGATTTCATCCACAGATTCTGTGGATAACTCTGTGTGTAAGCTATCGAAAACCGTCCTGAAACGCCTTAAATTAAGACTTTAGGTAAAAAGTTCAGGAAATGCACACATGTAAATAGATGATATTAATCAATAACTTAGATATTAATGCCCATTTAGCTTACTGATTGAGATACATTTGAACAGAAGTACGGTGGATAGCTTCATTTTGTGAACAAAATTCAGAGAAGCGTCCCTGTTAATTCATTTCCATAGAAATGATACAAGGCATTTAGCATCTCTAAAGCAGGAGAATGTTGCGCAAATGGCGAAGATAAACGATTGGTCCACTCCCCTGTTGCTAGATTGATCAGAATAGGCATGCGTACGTTTTTACTCTGAGGATATAGCGCTAGCATCCAGTCACCATAGATATCTGCATATTGTTTACTATTTATACTCATCTCAGCCATGGAGTCTTTGACAAATAAACGCGTGGTCCCGGGATCAATTTGGAAAAGATCGATTCCTTCGATCACCACTTCTTTTACTTGCGGGTAAACCGTACGAATAGCAGCAGGTGAAAAATCGCTCTCTAGGAAAATATGGTGAGGGGGAATACTCACAGGTTGGCCCTTAATAATAGGTGCAAGCGACCTGGTTGCACCCGGCTGTGGCAGGTGTAATAAGCCTAAGACAGTGGGTTTAATATCGGTTAAGGAAACAATGCCAGGAATATCTCCCCTCTTCTGGTTACCTAAGCCATATAACCTAAACGCCAATAGAGAATGGTATTGAGGTAACCCTAGAACATCGGTACCGTGACCCACCGATTGATCAACTTGTTCATCATTCAAACCCGGTGGATAAAACAAAGGAATCGCTGTATTTTTATTTTGCTTGGCTGGAATGAAATTCGCTTTGGCCGTGACCCTATCGCCTGATAATTCAAATGCTTCGCCATGATCTGATAATAAAACGACAATGGCATGGTCTAAAAGATGGCTTTCATTCAACAAAGAAAAGAAATCCCTCAATTGCTTATCCACTCGTACTACACTCGCCTGATAACGCTCAACTGCTCCTAGCTGTTGCGCTGGCAATCCTGCCCAAATATAGGGCGCATGCGGCAAGCAAAAATGGATAGCGAAAAATAAAGGCTTAGTATGGGAAGTTTGTAAGGCGGGACGAATGAGATTTAAAAAGCTGTCTGGCTCGTAAGTAAATTCCACTGGACGATTGCCATAACTATGTGGGAACAGCCATTCACCAATAAAACTATTAACAACAAGATTAGATAAAGGAAAATCATTAAACGATCCCACTAAGAAATCATTTAAACCCATGGGCGGGGTAATAACTCGATTGAAACCAAAATGAGTATCAATATTACTAAATCGTGTCTCATCCGTAGCAAAAATAGTTTCATAACCTTGTTGGCGCAACAGACTGGGTAATGAATCAACCAAATTCAGACGTTCCTGGCGGGCTAAATTAAATCGAGCACCTGTTTTTTTAGGATAATCACCCGTTAAAATGCTCGTCCAAGATGGAAAAGTCCGGGCTAAAGGGGTGACGGCTTCAGCAAACACAGTCGATTGACTTAAAAACTCATCAAAAAAAGGCGTCTCTTGATCATGCCCAAAATAACTCAAAAAATCAGGGCGTAGAGAATCCACACCCACAAAAATAATATTAGGCTGCTCGGCTGTCGCCGCATCTTGGATGGCACGTACATGCGGTTTAAAGAAGGTAAAATTAGCGATGGTCACTATGACGATAAAAAATAATAACCATTGCCGCAATAAACCAGTCTTCAATGCGCCTAAGCAGGCAATAAGAATACAGCTATAACAAAGTGCTGCTAAAAAAATAAGAATCGCTTTTAAAATCTCTCTATTTGGAAAAATAACTTCCGTTAATCCTGCAAATTTAGAGTTAGGAAAAAAATATTGATTCGCAATCAGCCCTGTTACAAGCCCCAACATCCATAAGCTAATACCTAAACTTAATTGCTTACCTGGCGGCAGCATGAATGTATTCGCCATTAATACCGCCATCATCCATACACCGAGACAATAAATAAAATGAATCAACAATTGCATGGCAATGAAATAAATTACACCTGGCACGATAGTCAGAGGAATAGAAAGACGATCAGAAACAAAGTTAAAAATAAAGAAATAAGCTTTATTACATTGGATAAAAAAGCTTATCTCTAATAGTAAAAAAAATCCGGTTAAACAGAGTAAATAAACAAATAATTCTCGCTGCTTAGCCGTTCGTACCATTTGACGCTGCATAAGATTGACCGGGGTCAAGTATTATCCTCGCTAATTCTGCGGTGGTGAAATCATCCACAGCAATGACTTTTTTACGAGCTTCCTCCGCTTGCATAAAGATATCAAATTGCTCCATTGTAATGATCTTTTTCGATAGTGCTGACTGAGCTTGCTCAAGGAGCGTATAACCCGTGATGGCATCATCATGTTTGGCTGCTTTAATTAATTTCTCGATTGGCTCGGAGGCAATGGTTTTAATCAAAGCATCTTGTACATCTGCTAATACATTTCCCTCAGGTGCTAAATAGGCACCCGCTACTAAACGTTGACGTGTTTCCGTCGGCGCCATTAATAACTGGGAAATTTTATGATTTAGTTTATCTTTCGGTTTAGAGAAATGTTTTCCGAAGGGGAAAATAATGGCACGTAATAAAAGTGCAAGCCAGCGATTAGGGAAATTTTTGAGGAGATCGTCTAAGCGCGTTTGAATTTCAAATAAGCAATAACGACAAGCAAAATGAATGATAGGTAAATCATCCGAATTTTCACCTTGGTCGTAATAGTACTTTAACACCGCTGATAAAAGATATAAGTAGCTTAAAATATCGCCTAAACGCGCAGAAATATTTTCTTTTCGTTTTAAATTGCCGCCTAAGGTTAACATACAAACATCAGCCATTAAGGCTAAAACAGAACTGAAGTGCGTAGCATGTTGGAAGTAGCGTTTCATCTTACCACTGGGGGCTGAGACGATATAGCTACTGGTTAATCCCAGTGCTAAACTGCGTACGACATTGCTGATACCAAATGCCATGTGTTTCATCACAATTTTATCAAACGCCATCAACCCTTCTTTCGCATCAGCAAGATGGGCCGCTTCTAATTCTGCTAAGACATACGGATGACAACGAATCACACCTTGGCCGAAGATAATCATATTGCGAGTAAGAATATTGGCACCTTCCACTGTGATAGCAATAGGAGAAGATTCATAACCTCTACCAAGATAATTTTTAGGCCCTAAACAAATTCCTTTCCCGCCGTGAATATCCATACCATCGATAGCAATTTTTCTGCCCAATTCAGTGACATGATATTTTACAATCGCAGAAGCAACAGACGGTTTTTCCCCTTGGTCCACGCTGCTGACAGCCAATGTGCGTGCCGCATCCATAATATAAGTATAAACACCAATGCGAGCGAGTGGTTCTTCTATTCCTTCAAAACGGCCGATCGGCATATTAAATTGCTTACGGATACGCGCATAAGCACCCGTCGCGTAAGATAATACTTTAGCACCACCGAGTGTGCTAGCTGGTAATGTAATAGCACGACCCGCTGCAAGACATTCCATTAACATACGCCAACCTTTGCCTGCTTGTTCAACACCACCAATAATCCAATCCAACGGAATAAATACATCTTTACCTTGGGTAGGACCATTCTGAAACGGCGTATTAAGTGGAAAATGACGACGTCCAATCGTAATCCCGGGAGTCTCTCGTGGAATGAGGGCGCACGTAATACCAACATCTTCCTTTTTACCTATCAGATGCTCGGGATCATATAATTTGAATGCTAAACCAATCACCGTCGCAATTGGAGCAAGGGTGATATAACGTTTACTCCAATTTAATTTAATTCCTATTATTTGCTTACCCTGAAAATCCCCATGACACACCACACCGTGATCCGTCATCGAACCCGCATCGGAACCTGCTTCAGGTGACGTCAAAGCGAAGCAAGGAATTTCTTCACCTCTTGCTAAGCGAGGTAAATAATAATTTTTTTGCTCTTCTGTTCCGTAATGTAATAACAATTCAGCAGGGCCTAAAGAATTAGGCACGGAGACAGTAGATGACAACGTAATACTGCGGCCACTGATTTTAGTAATAATTTGGGAATGTGCATAAGCTGAAAATTGTTTGCCACCATATTCCTTGGGAATAATGAAAGCAAAAAAACCTTCTTTCTTAAGAAATTCCCACACTTCAGGTGGTAAATCAGCGCGATTATGAGTGATATCCCAATCAGAAATCATGCCACATAATTTTTCAACAGGACCATCGAGAAACGCTTGTTCTGCAGCTGTTAGTTTAGGAACAGGCAAAGATAATAATTTTTGCCATTTCGGATTACCACGAAATAAATCCCCTTCCCATGTCACCGTCCCCGCGTTAATTGCTTCTCGCTCTGTGCGCGACATGGAGGGCATGATGTTGCAATAAAATTTAAATAATGGTTGAGTGATAAAACGACGACGCCAGACAGGGAGATTGAGTAAAGTAGCAATTGCTAAAAAGAAAATCCAACTAACTATCATTCCGACGGTAAATCCATGGAACTTGGTAGCTAAGGCAAGCAGTAAAGCAAAACTAATCGTCCAAATAATGAGTGAAGCACGTTGATAAGCAAGTGTGCCAAACGCAAGTACAACTACAATTACCCAACTCAATCCTGTCATATTACTTTCCTTTTTTTATTTATCAGATACTGCATAAATACCGGGAACATTACGCCAATATTCTTCGTAATCTAAACCAAAACCAAATAAATATTTATCTTCGGTGGTGACACCAACAAAATTAGGCTCAAAATTAACGCCGGGTTCGCGAGCACGTTTTTTGCTGACCATGACGGCAGAATAAATTTCTTTTGCTTGGGCCTGCTTACAATAATCCATAATGGCGGCAATGGTTAAACCGCCATCCATGATATCGTCGACAATGAGAACAGTGCGATCTTTCAGCGGCTGACGCGGTTCTACTAGCCAATGCAAATCACCACCGCGTGTCGTGCCACGATAACGCGTAGCGTGAATGTAGTCGATTTCTAATGGAAAATGCAGCCGCGTAACTAAATGACCCGTCGTGATAAGCGCGCCTGTCATCACACATAAAATCAGCGGATTACGATCTCGTAAGCTCTCAGTAATCTCACTGGCCATTCGATCTAATGCTTCGTTAATTTCTGAAAAACTGTAAAGACATTCTGCCTTTTTAAGAATAGATTCCATTTTCTCTAAATTAGACTGGTTCATATCGTTTTTGCTCACCTTGTAATATACCCCATTTTTCCTGGCTCACACGATGTAGCTCATGAGGTAAGTTATTCAATACTGCTATGACTCCTTTGCGATTATTGCAGAGCAGCGCAAAATCACAGCCTGCTTCTCTTGCCGCTTGGACTCTATCGGCATAGTGCGGGGAAATATTAGCACCTTCCATATTTAAGTCATCACTAAATATGGTGCCGGTAAACTTCAAGTGCGTACGGAGTATATCTTTTAACCAGCGGGAAGAAAAACCTACTGGCAAATCATCCACTTCCGGAAAGATGATATGCGCTGCCATGAGCGCTGGGATACCAGCTTGAATCAAGCCAGTAAAAGGTATCAAATCGTCACTTTCTATGGTAGAGAGAGTGCGCCCATCAACCGGGATGGCGACATGAGAATCAAGCGTCACGCCACCGTGACCTGGAAAATGCTTGCCAACAGCAGCCATGCCTGCTCCATACATACCACGAATAAGGGATTGGGCTAAGGGAATAACAACCTGCGGATCGCGATGAAAAGCTCTGTCACCGATGGCGGCGTTTAAGCCTTTGTTTAAATCTAAAACGGGTGCCAAGCTAAGATCAATACCAACTGATAATAACTCCGACGCCATATGATAACCGCATTCTTGAGCAGCTTGGCAGGCTGCAGCGGGATTGCTGTTATAGATTTTGCCAAAATCGGCCATGGGAGGTAAGCGAGTAAATTCTGCTTTGAAACGCTGTACCCTACCCCCTTCTTGGTCCACCATAATTAACAGCGGGCCCTTGCGCGCAAGACGTAGTTGGTAGCAAAGGTTTTTTAATTGGTGACGGGATTCATAATTACGGCTAAATAAAATGATACCGCCTACGAGGGGGTGGGCTACTAATTCCCGCTCTTCTGTGGTCAGTTCTTTACCTTCGATATCAATAACTAATGAACCAATCGTATTCATGATAATTGCCAATTGGGATGAAATTCTGGGTATGATACCATACACTCAATTTTTCCATTATGTAAGAAAAAAATATGAGCCATTATCCAGAACTCACCACTATCCGCGACTTTATTCGCTATGCTACCAGTCGCTTTAATGAAGCAGCACTTTATTTTGGTCATGGAACGGACAATGCTTGGGATGAGGCCAGTAGCCTGGTCTTGCATACCCTCCATTTGCCCCACGACATTAATCCTACTGTCTTAGATGCGCATCTGATAAAAGAAGAGCAAGCTACCTTATTAAAGTTAATTGAAGAGCGTGTGACCAAGCGGATACCTGTTCCTTATTTGACGCATGAAGCTTGGTTTGCTGGTCTCTCTTTTTATGTGGATGAACGCGTCTTAATTCCCCGTTCACCGATTGCGGAGTTAATTGAACACCAGTTTGAACCCTGGATAGCTGCTGAAGACGTGCATACTATTTTAGATCTTTGCACAGGCAGCGGTTGTATTGCAATTGCCTGCGCTAAAGCGTTTCCAGAGGCTGAAATTGATGCTAGCGATATTTCCCCTGAGGCGCTTGCTGTCGCAAAAATCAATGTGTTACGTCAGAATGTTGAAGATCAAGTTCATCTTTATGAATCGGATCTATTTACATCCCTACCGCTTAAAAAATACGATATTATTGTTAGCAACCCGCCCTATGTAGATGGAGCCGACCTGGTTGCTCTTCCCCCTGAGTATTTACATGAACCTCGATTAGGCCTGGAAGGAGGAACCGAGGGGATTGATTTTGTGGTGCGCATTTTGCAACAAGCACGTCAATATTTAAGTCCGCAGGGGATTTTGGTGGTTGAGGTAGGCAATAGTGAGGTGGCTTTAGCAGAGAGATTTCCCCATATTCCCTTTACCTGGCTGGAGTTTGAACGTGGGGGTGGAGGGGTATTTTTGCTGACGGCAGAACAGGTTGAAGAGATGAGCATTTAAGCAGCTATTGCCGCCAACGCAAAATGCATTACGCGTAATGCCATCCTCTTCGATAAGTGAAATGCTCAACAAGGCTTATCTTAGCCGAGGGCTTTTTCTTTTATTATTTTCTTCTTCATCGCTTGATGAGTCGTGCTGTCCTGCATCATTCATCTCTTGATCACTTGCAGAAATGATTTCTTCATCGCTAGCAACATCTTCTTCATCACTGGGGTAAATAAGTTCCTGTTCATAAGCAATATATTCTTCCTCATTAAATTTATAATCTAGAGAAGATTTTGGCATCGCACTACCATACTCTTTTATTTCTTTTTGCTCATTTTCTAACTTTTCTTGATAATCAGCTTGGGCTTTAGAATAGAGTACTTCCTGAAGAGAAGCTTCCACAGCCATCTCATAGCTTCCATTATCAGCATCTCTATCTACAAAATAATTTGTACACTTGGTTATAATTATATCTTTTATATCCTCTGGTAATTGCTCGAGATCAATTTTTTCTCTCATTCTCATTAAAAAGTAATTATCCCATTCAAAGCATCTTTTAAAGATTTCCCAGTTAGAAAATAATAATATTGCAATAGTTGGGTAGGTTTCACAAATTTTTTGAAGGCAAGGCAAGGAAAGTTTATCCAAACATTGGCTATTGGAAATAACATGCAGCGCAATATCTTCCTGCTGTAATGCTAAGATACCCAGATGACCTTCATTTAATAACATTACGATTTCTTTATTATTGACAATAGTCAATATAAGATCTGGATACTTTAGACCAATCGAAAGAAAGTTATCTGAATTTAATTTGTTATATAAATCTGGCGTATTAAGAATAAGGATAGCAGCACTTTTTTGCTTGGTTAAGATATTAATAGCAGCACCATCCTTAACATATTTTTTTACAAGTTCAGGATGTGATAATATTAACTCTGATGTTTCAGGATGCGCCGCTGCAATTTGCAGAATAGAAGATGTAAAATAAATCTTGTCTCGCAAGTATTGGTTTAGCAAAATTTTTTTTGCTGCTTTAGCATCCTTCAAACCCCATTTCATTAGCTGAGCGAGTTGATATTGCGGAAAATTACCGTGCTCAATTATAAAAGAATTAGCGTCCTTTGACAGATGATTAATATTTTTTTTATCTTCCTCCGAAAGATAGGAGAAAGTTTTTAGATAAAATATTAAAGGTAATTGGGAAAATAATTTCATAACCTCATTATCCTCATTAGTTGAAATAATTTTTAAGGGGTGGATGGTAGCGGCAAAGGTGACGAGGATGATGCTGCTGAACTTCTCTTTGATTGTTGACCGAACAAGGTTGAAGGGTTAGGTGATATCTCAGATTGGGGCCGTCCAACAACTGCTGTCGATTCTACGGTGCTATTTGCAATTTGTGGCCTGGACTGCAATATCATTTGTTGCATTTCCTCCATCTTTCGTTGCATCTCTTCTAGTCTTTGTTCCATCTCTGTCATTTTTCGTTGATTATTTTCCAGTTTTTGTTCCATTACTCGCGATTGCTGTTTCAAAACACAGTTTTCTTGCCTTAAGCTTGTGCATTCTAAAGATAATTCATCTATCTTCTCCTCTGCATCTGCCAATTGGTTTTGCAAAACGTGGACCTCTTCTTTGGATGCAGCCCTATTACAAATTACCCCTATCCTTTCATTAGTTGCTTGCAATTCTCTTTTAAATTTCAAGTACCTCTGATCCAATGCGGTTAATTTTCCATCTACTAACCTTTCATTTTTCCTTCGAATGGCATCTGGGTTGATACCTCGTTTCTTTAATGCCTCATCTTGGTCAGGTGATATGTTAGGCTTAGCAAATAAAATAAAAGCTTCAATTGCAGGATCAATACTGGCATTTGGATTAGTAAGTAGTAGTTTGAGTACTGTTTGGTTTTCAGCATTAACAGTCTCTGCATCAAATGCTACGTTATCTAATCTTAATTTAGCAACCTCCCTCCCTTCCACAAGGGCTTTCATCTTTTCTGAGTCTGGTTGCAGGGCTGCATGGTGGAAGATAGTATTGCTTTTATCATTCGCATCAGCCATTGATAATACGTTGGGATATATTACTAAAAAATTAGCTATTTCTTGACGGTTCACTTGAGGTTTAGCCAAAATCTCTTTAAGCGCTGGTAGCGCACCCCGTGCTTTACAAACCGATATTAGTTTGGTGAGAAAATATTTTCTGGAAATCTCAATGAATTGATTGAGATCATCGTTGCTTCTGGATTCAGCTTCATCCTGCATCTCGAGAGTCACTTGTTCATACTTGGTTACGAGGAGATCAATTAACGGAAAACTTCCTAGCTTAATTGCTGTGTGAATATTTCTGTCTTTGATCTTTGCGCCTTTTTCAATGAGAGAAGCCGCTGCTGCTACTTGATTGCATTCAACTGCACAATCAAGCGGTGATAATCCCAAAGCATTGGATTCATTTCGTATCGCATCGAGGTCAGTAGAAAATCTTTGGAGTGCAACCATATCGCCAATGGCAGCAGCGATATGTAAGTAGGTGAGTAATGGAATATCGGTAGGTGTTACATTAGCAGGTGTTATATTACCAAGTTTGACAGTAGGGAATACTTTCTCATAGGTATAAACCCCTATAAAATTTGTTATATGACCAAAGTGTCCCCATTTATGCTGCTGTCGATTCCAAGTCGCGCAAAATTGATAGTAAGATCCATACGGAGGGTTTCCACCTGAAATAAGCGGTGTTTCAAAAAGCCCATTATCTTTAACATAGCCTTTCATATCAGATTGATAAAAACTTTGAGCATGCTGTCCCAGCTGCTTTAAAAAAGGATGGGAGGATTGAAGCAATAAATCTGCAATCTTTTTAGTAAAGAAATAAAGAAAATGCGATGCGATATTTTTTGTCGCCAATTCAGCTTTTATCGATGCGATTATATTTGTTTCAATGGAATTTTTCGCAACAACTTGATTTCCACGCGATAAATTTACTCTTAGCCTGCTAATTTCACCTAGGTAGCCATTAGCAAAGGCTTGTAGTTCTTGGAGGCTGTTATCTGCTGATGGGGTTATTTCTCTATTTTGCATTTCGAAAACTCCGATTTTGTGTAGTAGATTTTTTTACGTCATCTCTCTTTCGCAAATGTCTCTCGCTTTTCCCAAATTGCCCGAAGTGCTTCAAGCTAACTGTTGGACGTTCGACATAATGATGCAAGCTTCCTCCGAGATTCATCATATTCATTGGCACTCCCTCAGGTCGATAAAGCGTGGTTCGTTCTGCGCATCTAAAACTTTCATAATGAATTTGATCTAATTCTCTTAATACCCGGGATTCTTCTTGCCATATGATGTTATCTAAATTCTGGATAGCTTGAACCGATTCTTGAGCAATTCGTTCAAGAGAAGTGGTAGGAGATGAAATATCAGCACCCCGATGGCGGTAAGAGGCATCAGCAACTTCATGCGATCGTACGGTCTCTTCCCGTTCTCTTAGAGGTTCTGCTAAGCCATCACTCAAAAATAGTGCTGGGGAAGTCGGTTGGTTTAGTACCCTCCTGACCTCTTCCTGAATCGCCTGTTCTTGACGTCTTCGATGTTGCTCTCTACCCCATTCAAAACTGGAATGGCAGATGGTTTGAGTTGCCTGAGAAATACTTTCTGTGAGATTGCTCATTATTTTATAAGTTGAAACTCCCACCATCACCCCTACAGGAATTCCAGTGACGGGTGAGCCCGCTGCTGAAGTAGCCATACCCGCTAGCGTTCCAGCCTCTGTTGCTATTGCCGTATTTAATGTTTCTCTTAATAAGCCTACTCCTGCGCCGCATACTGCACTCTCTACAGCGCTAGAAGAAGGATGATGGTGTATAATTCCAGCTCCCAACCCAGCCAAGACGCCTAAATGATGTACACCGGGGGGTACATGTATACCTGCCGCATGTGCTTGCTGTGTCGCATCAGAAAAAGTGTGTAATAAATCACCGACTGTCTCGAGCATCTCTTCCGAAGACTCTTCGTTACCTTGCTGATGATTAGAATCTAATCGAGAATTGGACATGGAATACCTTCATACTCAGCTTAACAAAGTAAGCTTACATCTCTCTATCAAAATGACTCAATACCGTATTTCTACGATGATGTTTTATCTGCTACCTAAATTCATTTGAATGAATTTAGCAATAAGCTCAGATTTATTTCGACAAAGCAGCTTTCTTTTTAGATGATGAATATAGGCTTCTATGGTTCGGGGAGATAAATTGAGCACTGTCCCAATCATTTTCGCTGTCTTCCCTTCCAGCATCAATTTTATACAATCGATCTGCCGATCGGTTAATTTTATTGAAGGATTAGTAGTAAGATAAACCCGCTTACCAGATCGATAATTTTTAGTATAGCTAAAATAATTAATCCCGTATGTTTTTAACGGTTTACAAATTTCAACCATGGACTGTGAAGAGGATAAAAAAATATGATTAGAGCTGATCATCACCACAATACCCTTCTCTCGAGGAAAAGTTTAATTATATACCCATAAAAGGCGCATGAATATAACGACTAATTTCAATATTTTTCAAAAATTGTTGATCATGCGAAATAACAATTATTGCGCCGCGGTAATTTTTTAAAGCAGATTCTATACTGCCAATACTTTGAAGATCAAGATGATTAGTCGGTTCATCCAAAATTAATAATTGCGGCGGATGAGATGACATTAACACGCAAGCTAATAATGCTCTCAATTTTTCACCACCGCTTAAGTCTTTCACTAATTTATGCGTTGCAGTATTTCTAAATAAGAATTGCGCCAAAGAACGATAGGCATCATTTTCTTTTGCCTCTCTGTTTAGCAGCAAAAAATTTTCTAAAATAGAGCAATCTGGATTTAATAAACTACTCGTTTGATCCAAATAACTAATATAGTTTGTACCAAGATAAATATTTCCCAGTTGCGGTTGAAGCTTACTTAAGATTAATTTAACCAATGTTGTCTTACCGCTGCCATTATTACCAATGAGTGCAACTCTTTCAGGGCCTTGTAATAGTAAATTAAAATTTTTAATAATTGAATAGTGCTCGGAATAAGCAAAGCTCATCTTTTCAATATTCAATATGACTTTGCCATTCGGCACACACGTTTTTAGCAAATCAACATGAATTTCTTCAATGATTTCTATTTGCTCCTTTGCTGCTTGCCATTCTTTTTCTGCTTGTTTAAGCATTCGTTCTTCTTTGATGAGTAATTTACTCTGTGTTTTTTCACTACGGCCTTTTTTGGAGTTCGCCGCCATTTTATCGATACTGCCGCTGCGTCTTAATTCACGACCATAAGATTGTTTTTGTTCATGCTTTTCATGCGAGCTTTGAATACTATTTTTAGTTTTTTGAAGAAATTTTTTCGCATCATGTAATTGCTGATCTTTTGCAATTTTTTCAATCGATTTTTGTTCTAAAAATGCATCATAATTACCCCCATAGCGAAAAGCGCCTAAGGTCGTCAGCTCAACTATTTCATCCATTAAATTTAATAATGTCCTATCATGACTCACTACAATCAACCCACCCTTCCATTCAATAATAGCTTGATAAAGCTGCTGTCTTGCCGTGTAATCCAAATGATTAGTCGGTTCATCGAGTAATAAAAAATCAGCATGAGATGAAAATACTTTTACTAGTAACAATCGTGTTAGTTCACCACCGCTTAGACTATTAAGTTGACGATCATAGGGAATAGAGTTTAATCCAAATGTCGTTAGCTGCCGTTGTATTCGTTCCTTTATGTTCCAATCATCATTCAAAATAGCAAAATCCACTTCATTCACACTGCCCTGTGTGATGCGATGCAACGCATGAATTTTTTCTTCGCACTCCAATAAACCCGCCACTGTCATTTCCAGTGAAGATGGATGTTGAGGGACATACGCTAGTCGTCCGTCTATTTGAATAGAACCGGAAGAAGGTGCTATGTCACCTAATATCAATTTGAGGAGCGTGGATTTACCGATACCGTTTCGACCGACTAAGCCTATTTTACATTTAGCAAAAGCTAAAGTGAGGTCAGTAAATAGCGGTGTACCGGTGGGTAAAGTAAATGTTAATTGATTGATAAGAATTTGAGGTTGCGTCATCGTAATATTTCCAAAAAAGTTGATAAAAAAACATTCAGTTGGAAATTTACTTGCGCATTGGCAGAATACCTCAATAAGTTTTTTAATAGGAATGGACAGCTTATACGGTTAATTAGTTAATTTCAAGCATGCCATGCTCTGGCGCTAGCACTTTGATAAATATGATAAATTCAATAAATTTGACTATTTTAAGTTATCAGTTTAAAATGGTTAAATGTTTATCGAACGTGATATTACAAACCAACTTATCCAAGCACCCGCCTGGATCCAAATATTACTTGGCCCCCGACAATGCGGGAAAAGTACTTTATTCGCTTCTCTTTTCTCCCCTAACAAACCGTTTAAAGAAATCACCTTCGACGATTTACAACTCCGTCAACTGGCTAATCACGATCCTGCTCTCTTCTTGCAACAATTCGAACCGCCGCTTTTATTAGATGAAATACAATATGTTCCTAATCTTTTTCCAGAGCTGAAAAAAAAGATTGATCAAATAAAACGGGCTCGTGTCTTTGAATCCGGTAGCGCCGAAAAACAAAGCGTTTTATTTCGATTAACCGGTTCCAACCAAATTTTAATGGATAAAAACGTTAAAGAAAGTTTGGCGGGCCGTGCTTCTTATTATCATTTGAATACATTAACGGTTCATGAAATTCTTCGGGCTTTACCTGAAACATCGATTCAAGACATTTTATTCAATGGTGGTTGGCCAGAACTTTATATTAATAAAACATTATCAGTTACTACTTATCTAAACGATTACATCCGAAGTTATGTAGAAAAAGATATTATCTTAAGCGCAGGTATTCAAAAAATGTCGGAATTTCTTACTGTTCTTCGTTTATGTGCAGCAAGAACAGGACAAGAAACAGATTATACTGATATCCATAAAGATAGTGGTGTCAGCTCAGTAACAGTGAAAGAATGGATTAGCATATTAGAACGCGCTGATTTAGTTTATCAACTAAAACCTTTTTTTAATAATCTTAATAAACGTTTGATTAAAAGACCTAAACTGTATTTTTTAGATACAGGACTAGCGACAAGACTGCAAGGATGGTCTGAAGTCGTACCCTTATTGCATAGCCCTCAAATGGGTGGTTTATTCGAAACTCTGGTTTTAGTAGAAATCCTCAAATTCATTCGAAATGCTGGTAAAGATTGGGAATTGTTTTTTTGGCGCACGAAAGATGGACAAGAAATAGATATTTTACTTAAAACAGCACGCGGTGAGTTGCATGCATTTGAAGCAAAATATGCGGTACATGGTGTATCAAAAGCTGTTGCTTACCCACCCGCATTTCAGAAAGAATTTTCGCCCAAAACCCCTATGGTGGTAGTGACTTCAGGCGGCCGGAAGTTAGAACTTTCATCCAATTGTATGGTAATACCTATTGCCGAGCTGCATGATTATTTACAGAGCCTACCCCAATAAGTTTCTTGTTAGCTAATTTTAAGCATCTGGCAAAAAGCCATCTGTTTGCATGCTCCATAATTGAGCAAAATGCCCATTTGCTTTAAGCAGACTTTCCTTTGTTCCCTCTTCAATAATTTGTCCTTGGTGAAAAACTAAAATTCTATCCATATTCGCAAGCGTCGATAATCGATGTGCAATCACAATTGTCGTCCTATTCTCCATTAAGCGATGCAAACTTTCTTGAATTAATTTTTCTGTCACGGAATCTAAGGACGATGTTGCTTCATCTAAAATTAAAATCGGCGCATTTTTTAATATGGCGCGCGCAATCGCAATACGTTGACGTTGACCACCTGATAATTTGATTCCCTGTTCGCCAACTAATGAATGATAACCTTCATCCAACTTTTCAATAAACTCGTGACAATGCGCTAACTTTGAGGCTTGAATTACTTCCTCTTCACAAGCATCTAATCGACCATAGCGTATATTTTCCATCAAGGTGCGATGAAATAGCGAAGGGTCTTGTGGAATCATCGCTATTTGATCGCGAAGTGAATCTTGTTTAACGTGAGCAATATCTTGGTCATCAATCAAAATACGTCCTGCTTGAACATCATGAAAACGTAGGATGAGATTCACAAACGTAGATTTACCCGCACCAGAAAATCCAACCAGCCCTACTTTCTGCCCCGCAGGAATAAGAAGATTTAAGTTTTGAAAAATAAAACGTTTGGAATGATAGGCAAAAGAAACATTTTCAAACCGAATTTCACCACGTTGAATGCGGAGAGATCTTGCAAATGGCACATCGATAATATCATGTCCTTTTTGCACTAAGGTGAGCGCATTATTAATCGTACCCAGTTCACGCGTAAAGATACTGAGTTGATAACTGATAAACCACATCCAACCCAGCATCCAGAAGGCTTGCATACCTATTTGAGTAAAATCACCAAGCGTAACCCAGTGATGCACCCAGCCATAAAGTAAAGTAAACAACATAGCGAAAATTAGAAATAAGCCATTCAAACCTAAACCCACGCGTATAAGTTCCATTAACCACATCGCTTTTTTGGATTTGGCAATTTCGTCATCTTGATAGTGATTGAGATATTGCGATTCAAAATTACCGCGTGCAAACAAGCGAACATTTAAAATATTGGTGAAGACATCAACAATTTTTCCACTTAATATGGAAACCGCTTCAGAGTGTGCCTCCCATAAATAATTGCTATAGCGCAAAAAGATGGCTGTGAGTCCTAAGTGAATACAAAGCCAAATGAAAAGGATCACGGCAAAAAATGGTTTAGTTAGCCACATAAGCGTGAAGACGATAATAGCGCCTGTTATAGCAGTGACAAATTGGAAGCAAATAATCTCCATGATAGTTTGGCAGCTCATCGGTAAATCAGCCAATTTTTTAGCAATATTGCCAGCAAATTGATTGGCAAAATATTCATGGGAGTGAGATTTGACATAATTAAACACTGCCTGACGAATATTGGCACGAAAATATGGGAAAGTGTAAATCTGCAAGATACCTTGCAAGCGTTGCAAGATTTCCATCACGATCCAAAAAGAAACCAATAAAATAAGTGTACCGGCCACAGCGTGATAAATATGAGTAGGGTCGCCGTGATAAAATTGTAAGGTATTTACAATCTGTTTTAAAAAATAAGGGAAAATAGTGTCATTCGCTGCCCACACTATGGAAGATATCATGAGAACAGTAAAAAATAGACGTTGCTGACGAACAAAATGAAGGATGAAACTAAATGTATGTTGAGGTAAATTCATAGCACACCTAGCAAAATAAATCGTTGAAAAGATCATTAATAACCGGCATAACCGATTCCAGATTTGACGATTTTTTAGCCAAGTAGCTTCATGATGGCGGAACCCTGAAGGAAATACAAAATATAAGAAAAATTATTATGGCATAATTTGAAGTACAGAGCAACAGTTAATAATTTTTCACAAAACTTTTATTCTCAACGCATGAATCTCATCCGGTATCATATCCGTAAACAAAGCATAAATTTTACGATGTGCCTCCACCCGGGCCATACTCTTGAAACAATCAGCAGCGACCACCACACTGAAATGACGGCCACCACCCTGATGACCAGGATGACCTTGATGTTGATCGCTCTCATCAATGACCTCCAAATGAGATGGAGAAAAAGCCTGTTGGATGCGTGTTTCAATCAAGCGTTTTTTGTCTTCTCTATTCATTCCGATTTTATCTCCGTCATATAACGCATTAGATAAAAACCCTGAAAAAGGCTAAATAAAAATAATGCGCTAGTCACGCCATAAAACTTGAAATTAACCCATGCATTATTGCTGTAAAAATAAGCAACATATAGATTAACACTTCCTAAAGTTGCGAAAAAACCTGCCCAGAGAATATCTAATCGTTTCCAAATTCTCGCGGGTACTTCACATTTATCTTGCATGACATTTTTCATTAAACGCTGCATTAACGATTTTTTCGTAATTACTTGATGTCCTAACAAAATGCTCGCAAAAATCCAAAAGATAATCGTCGGTTTCCACTTTACAAAAATAGGATTATGAAAATAGAGTGTCATCCCACCAAAGATCAGAAATACCAGCAAGGTAATTAATTGCTTATGATCCCACTTCCCTACCCATACGCGATTTACAATAACTTGCAGCAAGGTCGTCACAATACCGACGACTGTTGCAACATAAATATCATAAAATTTAAAAGCAAGAAAAAATAATAAAACAGGAAAAAGCTCATATAACAGTTGCATAGTCGTGTTCCTGATTCGAGGTAATTGGTGTTAATTTTCGAAAAGGTGCTAAGTAAGTATAAGTGATTGGCACGACAATTAAAGAGAAAAATGTGCCGAACGTGAGGCCACCTGTTATCACTAAACCAATTTGCTGGCGACTTTCTGCACCAGGGCCAAAAGCAAATGCAAGAGGTAAGGCACCGAGTACCATGGCAGCGGTTGTCATAAGAATAGGACGTAAACGTAATCTGGCAGCTTCAATTACAGCCTCCTGAATAGAAGCACCTCGACGGCGTAAACCATTAGCAAATTCGGTAATTAAAATACCGTGTTTGGCAATTAAGCCAATCAGCGTAATTAACCCAATATTACTGTAAATATTTAAACTACCGCCAAATAATTTTAGCGTTAACATCGCACCAACGACAGCAAAGGGGACAGTTAACAGAATAATAAAAGGATCAATAAAACTTTCAAATTGGGCTGCTAATACGAGATAAATAAAAACGAGGGCTAATATAAAAGTAAAAACCGTTTTACCATTTGAATCTAAAAAGCGCTTAGCTTCACCCGTAAAAGTATACTTCATATCATCCGGCAAATTCTCTTTAGCAATCGCTCGCAATGCTTTAACTGCTTCGGCGATTTTAAAATCAGGCGCTAACGAAAGATAAATCATATCAGAGCGCATGCGTTCAAAATGCGGGAAACGATCGGGGGAAGTCGATTCATTGATATTAACTAAATTACCAAGCGGAATCATTTGATTATCTGCATTACGAACATAAATCGAATGGAAAACATTTGGGTCAGCTAAGGAAGGTTCATTCACTTTTACGAAAACATTCACATCTTCTGTTTTACCTACTTTTTTGCCCGCAATTAAAGTAGAAATAGTATTGGCAATCATAGGCACCTCGACTTTAAGATCAGCAGCACGTTCTCTATTAATGTTAACTTGAAATTGCTCATTATCCCATTTCAAGTTGTTCTCTACATGTACAAAACCTCGATTTTGCTTGATCGCATCCATGAGACGCTGAGATGTTTTCTGTAATTTGTCATAATCGCTTGAGGTCATCAGTGCCAACCCCACACTATCACCATCATCGCCTTCGGCAAATTGAATGATGGGTGGTGGAGGCGTGAATACATTTGCTCGCACACCCGATAAGGCGTTTGCTTGCTCGCTTAACAATCCCATTAATTCTTGAGTGCTATGCTGTCGCTCTTTTTTAGGTTTTAAAAGTAAAATATGAAAAGAATTAGGCGCGGCATAATTAATTGTTAAATAAGATTGAATGTCTGGTATTTTAGCGTAAATAGCTTCTAACTGACGTACGTAAATATCAGTATAGTGATAACTTGCACTGCGGGGTGCGGAAAGATGAACATCAATTTCATTCATGTCTTCGCTAGGTGCTAATTCAGAAGGTAGAAAATAATAAATGAGAGCACCCATCGTTGCTACGAATAATAAACCGCCAACGACCCATTTTCTTTTTTGTAATAAAAAAGTTAAGCCTTGTTGATAACAGTTTTGCAATAACATGAGCTTATCCATAAGCCATGCTTGATAGGCTGACAGTAAACCGCTAGGTTGGTGGGAGGATTGCAAAATCCGTGCGCACATCATAGGGGATAAAGTGAGCGCTACAATGCCCGAGACAATGACAGCACCTGCTAATGTAAATGTAAATTCACTAAATAAAATACCTAATAACCCAGGCGTAAAAGCAATCGGTGCATAAACAGCGGCGAGTGTCAATGTCATCGCAATAATAGGGAAAATAATCTCACGACTACCTTTCAATGCTGCATCAAAAGCAGATAAACCGCCTTCTATGTGCCGGCTGATGTTTTCTAACATCACAATCGCATCGTCCACCACTAACCCAATGGCTAATACAAATGCCATTAACGTAATTGTATTAATAGAGAAACCCAAAAAATATAAAATAGAAAAAGTACTAATGATACAAACTGGAATCGTAATCACCGGCACTAACGTCGCGCGAAACCGGCAGAGGAAAGCCAAAATCACCACCCATACGAAAAAGATGGCTTCAATTAAGGATTCATAAACACTGTGTATCGAGGCGCGAATATAATCAGCTTGGTTATAAAGAATTTTCGCTTCCATGCCTGCTGGCAAAGTATGTTGCATTTCTGCGAATACTTTTTGTATACGCTGTTCAATCTCTAAGGGATTTGCCATGGATTGGGGAATGATTGCTAATGCTATACCTGCTTTACCGTTAACGCGAAAATTGGTATCAGTATCTTCCGCATCGATTTGCGCTTCCCCAATATCTTTTAAACGAATAGGTTGATTTTGCTGATCGCGAATAATCATATTGTTAAATTGATCTATCGTCTTTAATCCTGCATCGGTAATGACATCGTAAAAACGATCGCGCGCACGAATTTGCCCACTGGGAATAGATGCATTTTGATCGTGTAATAATTGTGAAACTTCATCCACCGTCACATTGGCAGCAGCCATTTTATCAGGATTTAATCGGACTTGAATGGAGGAAAGACGCTTGCCGTAAACACCTACCCGCCCTACGCCATCGACTGTTTCAAACGTAGGGATGACGAATTTATCAAGATAATCGCTTAATTCCCGGGCATCACGATGGGCATCATAAAAAGAAATATACATAATAGGATTATCATCGGGATTTGCTTTCAGCACTGTCGGGGTTTCAGCATCGAGAGGCAAATCACCGCGTACACGTTCTACCGCTGTCCGTACATCTTCTACCGCTGTATCCATATTGCGGCCGAGCTTAAATTCAACCGTAATTTCACTTTCAGCACGGCGACTTGTTGAGGTGATAGTATCAATGCCGCTAATACCCGATAGAGCATCTTCAATCACTTTCGTGACATCATGTTCAACTAAATGGGCACTTGCGCCTGGATATTCCGTCATAATGGTTACTAAGGGTGGATTAATATTAGGAATCCAACGTACAGGAAGATTGATAAATCCAATCAAGCCGACAATCATCATCACTAAACTAATGACAATGGTAAAAACGGGACGACGTATACAAAATCCAGGTAAATTCATTGCTATTTTCTCATCAATCTATCTTTACTTTCACAGGCACACCGTCTCTTATCTTCAATTGACCATCTGTCACGACCTGATCACCTGATGATAATCCTTGCACGATTTGCACTTTATCTTTCATACGTCTGCCTAGTACTACATTCACAGCAGAGGCTTTGCCATTCACAATCTTATAAACCTGCTCTCCTTCCAATGTAGGCACTAAACTACGGGCAGGAATAAGTAAAGCATGCTCCTCGTTATTTAAGCGTTGTATGACATTAACAAACATCCCAGCTGCTAACTCATTATTTTCGTTTGGCACTTCCGCATAGAGGGAAACAGCACGATTGTCTGTGTTAATGGTAGGCGAGATAAAGGCAACAGTTCCTGTGAAAACTCTATCAGGATAAGCTTCGGTGGTAATATTAACCATTTGTCCTTGCTTTAGCAAAGGTAAATATTTTTCCGGGACATTGTATTCGACACGTAAATGTTTGGTATCGGTGATAGTCACTATACCCTGACCTTCTGTCACATAATCTCCGGGATTTACTTTACATTTTCCAACCATCCCATCGAATGGTGCATATAGCGTCATCTGTTTTAAGGTGGCTTCACTCTCTTCCACATTCGCTTTTTTCTCTTTCCATTCTGAATCAGCCTGGTCAATGGCTTGCTTAGAAACCGCCCCAACCTTTCCTAAGGATGCCATGCGTTTGTAATTATTTTCGCTATAAACCAATTGAGCAAGAGCAGAATCATATTGAGCTTTATAGACATCTTCATCTAGCTGAATTAATGGCGTACCTTGTATGACATACGTGCCATCTTTAAAAAGAATCCTCTTCACATGCTCTGCCACATGGGGAGAAATTTCCGCACTACGTGCTACTAAGGTACCAATTGCATGGATTTCAATAGGCAGCGTCGTTTCTTTCACTTGACTTGCTTGTACCCAGACAGGCTCAGGTCCTTCTGTAGCAGAGTGTGAACGATATTTAATAAATCCCCAAACAGCAATAGCTGCTGCGAGTGACAGGATAAGAATTTTCTTTTTCATAACTCATCTTCTAGTGTAATTGAGTAGGTGTAGGTGGTTTATCATGATCTTCAAAAATCTTTGCGACATCGACGCGGTCAAAACTATATTCTTTGTTACAAAAATCACAAGTAACGACAATAATTTGTTTATTCTTCAACTCATCTTCTGCTTCTTCGCGGCCTAGCAGTAAGATAGCATCCTCACAACGTTTTCGAGAACAAGAGCAGTGAAAACTGATTGATACCTCAGGGAAAATTCGAATCGTCTCCCCTGGATAAAGTTGTTGCAGTAATGGTTCAAGCTCGGTCTCTAACAACGTGTCTGCATTTAGCAGGGAGGTAATCTGGGTAATTTGTTGCCACTGATGTTCTAACATGTCGGCTTCAATGGAATCTGACTTAACGCCTGGTATCACCTGAAGCAGATACCCTGCTGCTCTATTTTTGTCCACCCCTAGCCAAAGACGAGTAGCTAACTGCTCAGATTCTCGAAAATACCCTTCGATGGACTCAATCAACGAATTACGCCAAGCAACGATACCCTGGTAACGATTTTTATTCAAGCCAGGATCGAGCATAATTACTAAAACTCCCTCATTAAATGCCTCCATCAAATCTTCGTAAGATAAATCCCCTTCCCATTTGATGAGACCTCGCATCTGGAATTGGTTATTACATTGAGCTAATAACAACTTGAGCTTGCCTTTACCACGGAATTGCACGGTCAAACGACCTTCAAATTTAATAATAGCGCTCAATAGCCCAGCAACACAAAGGGCTTCTCCCAATAATTGGCGAAGCGGCGCAGGATAAGGATGTTGGTCGACAATGGTTTGGAAGGTATTCTCTAACTGGATGAATTCGCCGCGAATAGGGATGGTGTCAAAAATAAAACGTTGTAAGGAGTCGTTAGTCTTCATTTTAATGTCTACCTGTGGATGATTGTTATTGTACATCGATTTAACATGTCATTCTCGCAAAATATGCCATAATACCTCCATGCCAAAGAAAACGAAAATGAGTCAAGAGGATTTAGCAGCCTTTCATGAAGCTATGAAAGGTGTAAAGCCGCTCTCTCAAGGAAAAGTCCGGCTTGCTCCTAAACGAGGTGGCGGTGAAAAAAGATCTTCTTCTCGAGGCATAAAACAGCGGGATGTTCCCTTGCCTTTTGAATCGCTGGAAGCCCCCGAATCTTTCCTTCCGCCACCACCGGTAGGTGGCGACCAGCGCATTACTTATAAACATAATAGCCTCTCTGATAAAATGCTTCGCAAACTACGTAAAGGTCAATATAATGTGGAAGCGAAGTTAGACCTGCATGGTCTCAGTGTGGAAGAAGCGAAAACAGCTATGGATCACTTTCTGCAGCAATGTTTACAGCGCGGTATACGGGTTGTACTAATTATTCATGGGAAAGGACACCACAGCCAAACGCCTATTTTGAAAAACAAACTCAACCATTGGCTGCGTCATCTGGACGTGGTATTAGCATTTTGTTCTGCCGGCCCTTCGCATGGAAGCGGTGGCGCAACGTATGTGTTGTTGAGACATCTGACAGAGGAGAATGATTTTGAATAAGAAAAACACCATTATTATCGGCATCTCCGGCGCCTCTGCCTCGGGTAAAAGTTTACTCGCGAATACGATTGTGAATGAATTAGGCTCGGATAAAGTCGTTATTATTTCAGAAGATGCTTATTATAAAGATCATAGTGACTTGCCGTTTGAAGAACGGGCAAAAATAAATTATGACCATCCGGATGCGTTTGATCATGAGTTGCTATTTCAACATTTAACACTATTGCAGCAGCGGCAAGGTGTGAATATTCCTATTTATAATCATTCTTTGCATATTCGGGAAAAAGAAACGCGTCATATTAGCGGGCATTCGATTATTGTGCTGGAAGGGATTTTGTTGTTTGTAGAGCAGGATTTAAGAGAGCTGATGGATATTCGGATTTTTATGGAAACGCCGTTAGATATTTGTTTGATTCGGCGGTTGAAGCGGGATATTAAAGAAAGAGGCAGATCGTTAGATTCGGTTTTAAAGCAATATGAAGATACAGTTCGCCCGATGTATTTGCAATTTATTGATCCTTCCAAGCGGTATGCTGACTTGATTGTGCCGCGTGGGGGTGGGAATAGGATTGCGATTGATATGATTAAGGCGAAAATGCGGGAGTTGTTGAAGAGTTTGGAAGAGATTTAAACTTACATCTATAATTAAGAGAACTCACTATGAAATTCAAATTAAATTTGATCTCAATTGACATAACAGAACTTACGTATAGCCTTATACCAAGACCAGAAAAATATTTATTAGAAATTAAAAGCAATGAAACAGAAAAACGTATTAATAGTATTGCATTAACTAAAAACCGCGCAGCTGATTTAATCGAAAAGCTTCAACAAGATGACATTAGGACGTGTCGTCAATTAAGCGGTTGAAGTAAAATAACCGACGAAAATTTATAAGGAAGTATTATGCGTCGTTATGAGATCACTGATGAGCAATTTGAAAAAAT
>JAJPJH010000072.1 GCA_021324335.1 Gammaproteobacteria bacterium | reverse complement strand
CCGGTAATTTTTGTTACCGGTTATACTGGCCCTTAATTTTAAAGCAGGCATCAATATGTAACTGCCCTAACTTTTATTACGCAACTTAGGATGATGTTTTCTCACCTCATCTTCCTTGCTATGTATTTCTTTTCCTTCTTCTTTAACAGGATCAATCTCACTTTTAACAGCGATTGCTGTTGAACTAATTGGCTTATAGAAGGAGAATGCTTTTGATAACATCCTTGGTACCACGCGGGATGGCACAACACTGGTTTTACTATATAACTTGATTAACTCTTCTTCCAATCTTTCGTAATTCAAACTATTATTATTTTTCTGAGTGATTAAATAATTTTTTGATTCATTAATGAATGATTGTAGTTTAGTATATTTTTCCTTTGCTGCTTTTGAAGAGATTTTTATTTCTTTTTTATTTATTCTCTCTAATTCGGCATCTAGCGCATGTATGACTTTCTCAAGATCACTTTCTCTTACACTGGAATTTGCTAAGTCATTAATGATCACTCGCTTATACTCATCCATAGTCTTTTCTTCTTTGCAAGGGATGATAGTTATCTCCGTTGAAGGCGTGTCATTTTGTAGTGATGCTGGCTCAGCAGTAATAAAATAATATTTATTGATGCCTTTGTTTTCTATTTCATCTTCCTTAACTTTTTCTGGAATGCTTGCTACGGCTTGAGCTATAGTTGCTCCAAGGAAAATATTACCATCGATGCGAACATTTCCTTCTTCTAGCTCACGTCCTATCATAGCGTAGTCTTTGAATGAATGAAGTGCTTCTTTCTCAACAACCCAAACTTTATCAAATATACTCAAAGCTTTTCTTAATGTGTCTCTTTGTGTAGAGGTGCCTTCTCGGTATTCATCTAAATTGAGGATACCAACTAGCGATAATTTAGCATGCGCTTCGGGAAAAGCATTTTCTGCCTCATGTAAATGATTGGATACAATTTCTAGCGAATAACGCTTATCAGCTGGACCAACCATATTTACCATCAGCTGCCATAAATTTTCTCGTAAAGCAGCATTAGGTATACGGTCTTTATTAAGAAGAATATTTCTTTTATCGAGTTGTTGAAATGCATTCACGTTGAATAATAATCTTAATAGTACTTTACCAGCAGCGAAACATTCAGTAGCTTCATTATAAGTGAAACGAGTGATGTCTTCTGATATGTCTTTGGGGAAAAGTTCCGGCGCTATGTATCCTTTTGTTCCATGTCGGTCAACATCAGTCATTGATTTAGATTGTTTTTTGTCTTCTTCTGCGCTTAATCCGAAATCGATAATTTTTACTGCACCTGTCACAGGGTCGAGAAGGATATTACTTTCTTTAATGTCGCGATGTATAATACCTTCCTTGTGAAGTCGCCTTATTTCATCAACTATATTGGCTGCTATCTTGATTATTTGAACTGGGGAAAGTGTATTTATTAAGCCAGAAGTATAGAGCTTTTCCATAGGAATGCCTTCGCCTAATTCCATTAAAAAACTATATTGTTCGGCGAGGTTTTCTTTCCGTATGTGAAATATGGGGACCTGATGTGATGCTTCAATCCCTCCCGCTTTTTGAGTGAGACGGAATTCTTCGTTAATATCTTTTTCAAATTCAGCGCGACTTTTAGACGGTTTTTTTAATTGGCTTTTATAAGCTTCTTGTTTGATGTTATCTTGGTTTTGTGCCACCTTTACCACACCAAAACCGCCACTGCCAATTTGCTTATCTTTTTTTACGCCAAAATAAATAGCATGCAATTCTCCACCAGCAATTATTAAATTATAAGGAGAATAAATACCTTTAGTGGCTAATTCTTTTTTTGAAAATCGTTGTCCTTCTTTAGGATTAGGAAATGTTTTATGAAATAAAGCAATGGTTTCTTTGGATAGTAATCTGCCATCAGGATAAATATCTTTTAAATCTATTTTCTCATGAAGACGTGGCATTTTTTTAATTTTACTTTTAGGTGGTGTAAAAAGTGGTGACGATTCAATATCAGGAACAGCTGTAGATTTATCTGACGGAGATGGCGATATTTTTCTTTGTTTGCCTTTGTTAGTATCAACATTGGTTTCTGCTTGCTTTATATTCTCAGTTAATAGCCATTGTTCAGGCTGTTTTGGATTTAACATGTCACGCGTTGTATTGCGGCACGTAGATTGAAACAAATCGGATAATAATTTTATTGCTTTAGGGTGCTTGCTTAGTTCGTCAAGCGGAATTTTTTTATCTCCGTCATCTATCTTCAAAAATTTTTTTGTTATATCTACCCAATCATAATCACCATTGGATTTCAAATAACAAACATAGGTAGCATTTCTTTGAAGAGTAGGTTGGCCTTTTTCATCGGTGTTAATAAATTCCATATGCAATTGGGTTTTTTCTTCATCGGTCGCCGTGTAGTGTAAAAAATAAGCATTTAACTTTGGACGTAATAATGGTTGAGCTTTAAGATCGTCTACTTGTTCGGGCGAAAGTAAGAAATCTATGATGTTCACAGTGTGCCATCCTCGTTTTTTTAGATTGTTTTTTATATTATAGATTAATTTTTAATATTATAAATTAATTATAGAAATAATCATAAAAAACAAAGATAACCGCAATAATTCTTCAACAGAATCACCATGGAAACCCACGATATCATTGATACCT
>JAJPJH010000045.1 GCA_021324335.1 Gammaproteobacteria bacterium | reverse complement strand
TCGCGAATGTGTAACTGATGATGAGTACCACAAGCTGCTTCCGCAGTTTATACAGCTTTAATCAATTTACAACTGGAATGTAGTCTATCGAACGCTTACGTAGAAACCACGCAGCCCACCGTAACAGAACCTGCCAAGCCAACTATCGAAATAAATACGAATGTCAAATCAGAAGAAGAGCTCCTATATGAGTTAAGACATAATGACCTATCTATTGAGGAAGCAAATAAGTTAATACAAGAAACGTTAAAAAGAAATGACATTACCATTTTTCATTTTGCAGTTGAAAAATATGCATCTGATTTAATTACAAAATACAGGAGAGAAAAGGAATTTTTAGATAATGTGGATAAAGAAGGAAATACAGCAGCGCATCTTGCCTGTATGAAAGGCTATTCATTTCTTTTGGCTCAGTTGTCTACTATTGGCGCAAATGTCAATATTCTCAATCGAGATGGGGAAACACCATTGGATTTAGTGCTAAAAGAAATTGAAGATGGATCTTTACAAGCTAACATAAACCAACATAAACATGGAATTATGTCTAACAAAGAGGTTATTGAAGGTATAGTCACTGTTCTTGAGAACTGTGGAGCTGTAAGGGGGAATGAGTTAAAGAAAAAAGAAGGTGAAACGATCACAGGAATGATCAGGACAACTCAAAGTACTCAAGCAATGACAATGCAGGTTTTTAAGAAAGTAAAACAACAACCACGATCATTTAAAGATCCGGATAAAGATAATGATACTGATTATAAATCTGATCCGGATAATAATAATTCGAATCATACAATTACAAATACAACACCAGTCAAACAACCTGTAGAGGTATTTAATCCTATCATCAACAAGAACGCTAATACAGGTACAGGCGATAACGATGGGCTTACATGGGATACGCATGATATTACTTGGAATAAAGTACAAAAAAATTGGAGAGAATATGCTGTAACTCATAATACGATAGAGTATTTTAATAAACAATCATTTGTTTATTGGTTAACGGTAAAAAGAAATGATCAAAACATCTATGATGTTACAATTCGTTGCCATCAAGATATTCCTGATATTAATGCTAGATACTATAAAAATAGTACAGAAAAATGTAGTCAATTTAAGGCTTATGTCAATCTCGTGCGAGAATTAAGAGAAAATGGATTTTCAGTACCGTATTACATGTTATGGCATTATAGGGGTAATTTACAAACAGCAGAGAAATTTTTACATATTGTTAGTAGCTACGCTCCTTTAAATAATATTAATGAGCAAGTGTTCACCTGGCTTAGGACTGGCGTATTAATTGAATTAGAATCAGATAAAAATGATCAAAATAATTATTTTCCATGTGATCCAATTACTGTTTCTGAAGGAAATTTAAAACTTACATCAGAAGAACAATTATGGATGATGGAAGAAGAGGAGATTCAGCGTGCTAAAGAGGAATCACTTAGAATGCGGGCGACAGATACTACAAGTATTCTTAAGACTTTAAGTAATGGGGATTTAAAATCGCTAACAGCAGCTAGAAGTAAAGATGATATAAGTTATCTCACTATGGAGGAATGGGAAGAAGAGCTTCCTGATCATGTCTCTGATGTCGATTCTGACTTTGAAGTGAAGGATGAAGATGAATCAGATTTTGAGCAAGAATATAATTCGAATGAGAGTCGGATCTTAAAATTCCAATGAAAAGAACTTAAGCTAAAATAATTTAAAATCTTCATATGAGCTCTTTTATTGTGCTACAGAAGTTTATTTAATAACTTCTGTAGTATCTTTATATGCATAAAAAAGAGGATCTCAAGTAACGATTTTAGATGCAGATAAAGAAGGCTTTTTAAGATCTGAAACGTCTTTGATTCAAACTATCGGCCGTGTGGCTACCGTATAAAAAAGATTCCCCTTTCAAAAAAATACTTAACTTGATAGTATCCCGGCTACTAATAAGAATAATTGAGGCAAAATTATGCAACCTAGAATTAATAATGCAAACAGTAATAACTCCTTTTCATGGGTGTTCGATACAATCTCTAATAATGCTAATCCTGTTGATTTTCTTTACACGCTGACTAATACAGAAGAATGGAATTTGTTAAAAGATGCATCAGATAAAGATGGTAATACAATTTTGCATTTTGTTTGTGAAAGAGGAGATATTGAGCTTATTCGCTATTTAGTCGGCTATGGCTGTGATGTTCAGGCAAGAAATCTTACAGGTTTTGCACCGTCAGATTTACTAATTAATTTTATGTTAAACTTTTCTTATTCTGAAGAAGACATTCAAAAAGAAATAAATTACCTAACTGAGCTTGGTCGTACCTACAAAATATATGCTGCTGTAAAAACTGGGCAACAAACAAAGTCTCTTAAACCAGGTACCACGGAAGAATTATGTGATGCTATTACGGCTTTTAACCAAAAACAAGTCGAAAACCTAATTAACAATGGTACAAATATCAATGGAGAATTATCTGCTGGTTCGACGCCTGGCGCTGTTGCTGTCATTAGAAAAAATAAACCAGCGTTAGAATATATATTAAAATATGCAGAAACAATGGGAATAGAAATTGCAAAAGTGTATGGCGATAAAAAAAATCTTTTGCATTTAGCATTAAGTTTGCCCGACTGTCATCAGGAATCAATACACTCACTATTGGATATGCGCCCTGATTATTTTTACGAGAAAACTGCGTCTGGCCTTACGCCTCTTGATATTGCTAAAGCAAAAAATAATGGCGGGCTTACCATATTGAAAAATTATTTTTCTGCTACTATCAAAGAGATTGCTTTAGAAAATAGCGCAATTCGCTTAAAAGTCAATGTTTCTAAAATAGAAGGTGCCTCACTTGAGATTGAATGCAATAAAAAACATGTAGATTACCTGCGATTAAAAATCGAGTTAGATAAATTTAAGGAGAAGCTTAATAGAAAAAATGAGCCTTATGAATTAGTAGAATCTGATCTTGATCAAGAAAATGGAAAGAAATTTACCGTTCATAGTAATCTGTACCGAGATCTCACTGAATTTTTAGATCTTTTATATTCAGCTAAGGTATTAGATGGAACTAAACGGAGTGAAATAACTGATATTATTTTCGATCAGTTGCCTTGCATATGGCGTATGACTAATTATAAAGACATTGCTTTTAAGAGAAACAAAGTATCGCCTGAGAAAATGTGTCCTTCGGAATTAATCAAAAAAATGCCCCAGAATATGATTAAAGTTATTGATATAGAAGTAACGCCTACTTCTTTACTTTTGAAGTTCGAAGAAGATAATGATTTTACAGACCGATTACGATCTGAATTAAAGAGCTGGAATTTATTGCAAAACGGAAAGCGATGGGCGTTTAAAATTGAAGGCGAAACAACAAAATTGTTTTTAGAGCTGAACAAGCTTTTCGACTTCTTGAAACAATATATAGCCATTAATGGATTAAAAGATGAAATTGTTAATCGAGCGCAGTTAGCTATCTTACGTGGTAATCAAAATGTAAATAGAAACCAAATGGATCAATCCAGTTCAATCGTACGTATTATGAGTAATATGGTTGGGCAATCTATACTTGATTCTGTTGATCAATCTAATTTGCAAAAAGTCATCGAGCTTTCCTTAATACAAACAGAAGAGGAGATGGAAGCAAAGGCGATTAAGCTTTCAATGGAAACACCATCAACGATAGGGATGCAGGCAGCTGAACCTATGGAGATTGACGAGGATAAAGAGGAAGAAGAAGCACTTAAACTTTCAATGATGACTTCATCAGAACTTGCTAAACAAACGCTTAAAGAACAATTAAAAATAGCAGTGCCGGGTTATTTAGCTAGAGGGCTATATCAAGATTTATTTAATCATAATAATACTGAGTTAAGTTCTGATAGTGAATCTGATACTCCTGATGTCGAAGTTTCCAATCGAAAAGGTTTCAGGTAATTTTCTGGAGTAACTAAAGACTACCTAGGATATAGAGCGAATTGAGTTGACTTAGGTTGATGACTTATAATGATTTTATGCTTGCTTCTTTTCCTCTAACCAGGTATCTTTACCTCCCTGTTAAAGGCACGTAGCTCAGTGGTAGAGCATCACCTTGACATGGTGGTGGTCGGTGGTTCGATCCCACTCGTGCCTACCAATTATTTATAAGTCGTAGATATATGCCTGTTATTACATTACCAGATGGTAGCCAAAAAAAATTTGATGCGCCTGTTAGCATCGCAGAAATTGCTGCTAGCATTGGAGCGGGTTTAGCCAAAGCGGCGATTGCAGGAGAAGTTGATGGGGTATTGGTAGATACCTTCTATGTCGTCGAAAAGGATGCAAAAGTCCGCATCATTACTGATCGCGATGTTGAAGGTTTAGAGATTATACGCCATTCGACTGCCCACTTGCTCGCGCATGCGGTAAAAACCTTATTCCCTAAGGCGCAAGTCACTATTGGCCCAGTTATTGAAAATGGCTTTTATTACGACTTTGCCTTCAAAGATAAATCCTTCTCGTCTGAAGATTTAGAAAAAATCGAAGCAAAGATGCGTGAATTAGCAGAAAAGAATTATCCTGTTTCACGTAAAGTAGTTAGCCGCGATGAAGCTATTCAGTTTTTCAAAAAATTAGGCGAAGAATATAAAGTAAAAATTATCCAAGATATCCCTGAAAATGAAACCTTAACCATTTACCATCAAGATGATTTCGCTGATTTATGCCGCGGCCCGCATGTTCCTAGCACGGGTGCGCTCAAAGCGTTTAAGCTGACCAAAGTATCGGGTGCCTATTGGCGAGGCGATTCCAAAAATGAAATGCTGCAGCGTATTTACGGTACGGCTTGGAAAGATAAGAAATCATTAGAAGACTATCTCAAAAATCTCGAAGAAGCAGAAAAACGTGATCATCGTAAATTAGCGAAGACCATGGATCTGTTCCATCTTCAAGAAGAAGCACCTGGTATGGTGTTTTGGCACCCCAATGGCTGGGCTATTTATCGTGTCATCAAAGATTATATTAGCCATAAGATTGCGGAGCAGGGGTATCAAGAGATTGTGACCCCGCAGATTGTTGACTTAGAATTATGGAAAAAATCAGGTCATTGGGCTAATTTCGGTGAAGAAATGTTCACCGTCGAAGCGGATGAAAGGTTATTCGCCGTTAAACCGATGAGCTGCCCTTGCCATGTCCAAGTATTTAAACAAGGTTTGAAAAGCTATCGAGATCTACCGCTGCGCCTAGCTGAATTCGGTTGTGTACACCGCAATGAAATGACTGGTGCCATGCACGGCTTGATGCGAGTGAGACAGCTCACCCAGGATGATGGCCATATCTTTTGTACGGAAGCTCAAATTCAAGAAGAAGCGTCTCAGTTTATCCGCTCTGTGATAGAGGCTTACCGCGATTTTGGTTTTAATGACATTGTTTTCAAGCTGGCGACTCGTCCTGAAAAACGCTTAGGAACAGATGAATTGTGGGACAATGCGGAAGGTGCTTTAGGTAAAGCATTGAGCGGTCTCGGCCTTTCTTTTGAGATTCGTCCAGGAGAAGGGGCTTTTTATGGTCCTAAGATTGAGTTTCATTTAAAAGATTGCCTAGGACGTATGTGGCAATGCGCTACATTGCAGTTGGATTATGCTATGCCTGGCCGCCTTGAAGCCTCTTATATTGCTGAAGATGGCTCTAAAAAAATCCCCGTCATGCTCCATCGCGCCATTTTGGGCTCCGTTGAACGCTTTATGGGTATTTTACTTGAACACTACGCCGGCAAACTGCCCGTCTGGCTTGCTCCTATCCAAGCTGTCGCCATGAATATCACTGATAAACAAGCCAATTTTGTCGAAGAAGTGACTCAACAGCTCAAAAAACAGGGAGTTAGGGCAAAATCAGACTTGAGAAATGAGAAAATCGGCTTTAAAATTCGCGAGCATACAATTGAACATGTGCCTTACCTATTAGTGGTAGGGGATCGTGAGGTAGAATCACAAACTATTTCAGTAAGGACCCGAGAGGGTGCTGATCTTGGCGTGATGTCAGTAGATCAGTATCTTGAGTTGCTCCAGAAAGCGATAGAGCAAAAAGGTCGTAGTGAATAGGTTTAATAGGAGGATATCGAATTAGTACTACTGAAAAGAAACCTCGAATTAACGAAGAGATTAAATCTCCCGAGGTCCGTGTGATTGATGCCGAAGGTAAACAGTACCTCGTCTCAATCTATGAAGCTAGGAAGATGAGCGAGGAAGCAGGATTGGATTTGGTGGAGGTTTCGCCAGAGGCGAGGCCGCCTGTTTGTCGTATTATGGATTACGGCAAATACATGTTCCAAATGAGCAAGCGTAAAGCCGCTGCCAGAAAGAAACAGAAACAGATTCAGATTAAAGAAATTAAGATCCGTCCGGGAACAGAAGAAGCTGATTATCAAGTGAAGTTACGTAGTATTATCAAGTTCTTGGAAAATGGAGACAAAGCAAAGGTGAGCGTCAGATTCCGAGGACGCGAAATGTCGCACCCAGAGTTAGGCATGCAATTATTAGAGCGGATGATGAAAGATCTTGCTGATTATGCCACGGTGGAACAAGCACCTAAATTTGAAGGCCGGCAAATCACGATGGTGGTAGGGCCGAAGAAGAAATAAATTAGTTTGGAGTAAAGAGCAATGCCGAAGTTAAAATCAAATCGTGGTGCAGCAAAGCGGTTTCGCAAAACAGCAACGGGTTTTAAGTGCCGTAGCGCTAACCGTAACCATATTTTGACGAAAAAAGCGACTAAGCGTAAACGTCATTTGCGTGCTGGTTTCATGGTACGTGATGAAGATAAGGGCAGAATTGAACAAATGCTGCCTTACGATATTTAAGAACGATTTTCAAGTAAGAGGAAATGAGATATGCCAAGAGTAAAACGTGGTGTTACTGCTAGAGCCAGACACAAAAAGGTTCTCGATAAAGCTAAAGGTTATTATGGTGCTCGCAGCCGCGTTTTTCGTGTTGCTAAGCAAGCTGTTATCAAAGCTGCCCAATATGCTTACCGTGATCGCCGCCAGAGAAAACGTGAATTCCGTGCGCTTTGGATTATCCGTATTAATGCTGCAGCCCGTGCGCATGATATGACCTATGGTACGTTCATGAATGGGTTAAAGAAAGCCGGGATCAATATTGACCGGAAAGTATTGGCTGATATCGCAGTTCATGATAAAGCCGCCTTTACGGCAATAGTGGAACAGGCAAAAGCTGGTCTAGCGAACGCTGCTTAACTATTAGCTGCTCCTGTTGGAAGGCGTTGTTATTCTCTTAGTCCTTCTTTCATTCTGGGCACCCGTGTCATTCCCGCGCAAGCGGAAATGATGTAGGGGTAGGGGCTCAGGATGGTAATATCTTTCGGCGGAGTATTAATTCCCTGTAGCCCGACAGTTACAAACGATTACGGATAAAAGCGGAGATCCTATGCAGTCGTTGGAAGAAATCCTACAGCAAGCAACATCCACCATACAGTCAGCCGCTGATTTAAAATCACTCGATCAATGCCGTGTTCACTATCTCGGTAAAAAAGGCCAACTCACTGAATACCTAAAAACCCTAGGCCAACTTCCCCCGGAGGAACGTCCTGCCGCAGGGCAAAAAATTAATGCAGCAAAAGAAGCCATCCAAACTTTAATTGAGGCGCGCGATGCAGAACTCAAGAAAACCCTCATTGAAAAGCAACTAGCTGCTGAAGCGGTCGATGTCACTTTACCTGGCCGCAGTGTTAATTTCGGCAGTATTCATCCGATTACTCAAACTTTCGCCGACATGCGAAAGATTTTCAGTCAAATGGGTTTTATTTTTATGGAAGGCCCGGAAATTGAAGACGATTATCACAATTTCGCAGCTTTAAATGTACCCCCTTTACATCCTGCGCGCGCGATGCAAGATACGTTTTATTTTTCTGACGGCTTACTACTCCGCGCACATACTTCTACGGTACAAATCCGGGCGATGAAAAAAATTGCGCCGCCTTTACGGGTGGTTGCTATGGGACGCGTCTATCGTCGCGACTTTGATATGACGCATACACCTATGTTCCATCAAATGGAATGCTTAGTGATCGATGAGGGTATCACGTTTGCGAATTTAAAAGCGCTATTACTGCAATTTCTCCGAGAATTTTTTGCAGCCGAGGTATCCATTCGACTGCGACCTTCTTATTTCCCTTTCACAGAACCCTCTGCCGAAGTTGATATCAGCTGTTTAAATTGCAGCGGTAAAGGTTGTCGTATTTGTAAAAATACCGGCTGGTTAGAAGTATTAGGCTGCGGGATGGTTCATCCGAATGTATTACGTGAAGTAGGCATTGATAGCGAGCGGTACCGCGGATTTGCTTTCGGCGTGGGTTTAGACCGCCTCACGCTTCTTAAGTATGGTCTGTCTGACCTTCGATCTTTATTTGAGAATGACTTGCGCTTTTTACGACAATTTTAGCGAGCTATATTTATGAGATGCAGTGAATCTTGGTTACGGGAATGGGTTAGCCCCGCTTTAACGCGTGAAGCACTAGGCGAGAAACTAACGATGGCTGGCCTTGAAGTTGAATCTCTGGAGCCTGTGTTCGATATTTCCATTACTCCTAATCGTGGGGACTGCCTTAGCATACGAGGTATTGCTCGTGAGGTTGCAGCTTTGACTCGTACTCCTTTAACCCCTATTTCCATTTCACCTGTGCCTGCTGCGCATCAAGAGATATTGCCCGTGACGGTTTCAGATCCTTCAGGCTGCCCTCATTATGTAGGTCGCATCATCCGCCAGGTCAAAGTAGATCAGCCCACTCCCGCATGGTTGCAGGAGCGATTACAGCAAAGTGGTATCAGTTTAATTAACCCGATTGTTGATGTGACTAATTATGTGATGCTTGAGCTAGGTCAGCCCATGCATGCATTCGATCTCAATAAAATAAAAAAGGGCATTGTCATCCGCCAGTCCAAAGCGGGCGAAAAAATAACCTTGCTCGATGGAAGTGAGAAGGTATTAGATGATAAAACCTTATTGATTGCTGATTATACAAAACCATTAGTGATTGCAGGTGTGATGGGAGGAATGGATTCAGGGGTGACTTCTCTAACCCAAGATATTTTCTTAGAGAGTGCTTATTTTACCCCTCCCGCGGTTGCTCGCCAGCGCCAATATTACAATCTTAATTCTGATTCTTCCTATCGTTTTGAGCGCGGCGTTGATCCAGCAATCCAACGGGAAGCGATAGAACGTGCGACTCAACTTATTTTAGAAATCACTGGTGGCATAGCAGGGCCAATTATTGAAGAAACCAGTCAAAAAGATTTACCAAAGCCTCGAACGATTTCGCTCTCCCCTGAGAAAATCACCGTTCTTCTTGGTTTTTCCATTCCCGAAAAAGAAGTCGAAGCCATTTTTACGGCATTAGCTTTTTCTTGGAAAAAAGAAAAAAATCACTGGCAAGTAGATGTTCCCTCTTATCGCTCGGATCTCGCGATAGCGGAAGATCTTATTGAAGAAATAGCCCGTATCCATGGCTACGATAAAATTCCCACCCATCCCATTGAGGCAAATTTATTTACCTCGCACGCTGCTGAAAATGCACCTGACACCTATGACCTACGTCAAGCTTTCAGTCATCAGGGCTATCATGAAATTATTTCTTACAGTTTTGTGGATAAAAAACTACAAGCTTTATTAGATCCACAAGAAGTACCACGCGAGTTATTAAATCCTATTAGTGCCGATATGGCTGTCATGCGTACCAATTTATGGCCGGGCTTAGTCAATACTTTGCTCTATAACAAAAGCCGCCAACAACATCGTGTCCGCTTATTTGAAATAGGGATGTGCTTCCTAACGAAAGGTCCCGAGTTAGTGCAACAACTTAAATTAGGAGGTCTCATCACCGGTTTGGCCCAGAAAGAGCAGTGGGGCGAGCCGGGTAGGGAAGCTGATTTCTTTGATCTAAAAGGTAGCCTGGAAAATATTTATCCCTTTACCTTTAAACCCGATACCCATCCTGCTTTACATCCAGGCCAAACAGCAGGGATTTATTATCAAACGCATAAAATAGGCATCTTAGGAGCTCTTCATCCTGCTGTTACCCAAGCGCTCAATTTGCCTCCCCGGGTATTTGTTTTTGAATTAGACGCTATTTGGCTACGTGCACAACTGCAAAAAATGGACCATAAACGCTTCCATGAGGTTTCTAAGTTTCCTGAAATTCGACGAGATATTGCAATTCTGGTCAATCAGACTATACCATCGGAGGAGATTCAGGCTACAATAAGAAAGGTCGCAGGTGATTGGTTAAAAGAAAGTTTCATTTTCGACGTCTATGCAGGAAAAGGCGTCCCACCTGGGCTCAAGAGTATCGCGCTGGCTTTGATTTTGCAGCATCCATCGCGTACGCTGGTAGACGATGAAGTGGCAGCATTAATGGATCGTGTGGTTCGAACGTTGAAGGATCAATTGGGAGCAGAACTAAGGAGCTAATATGGCGGTCACCCTAACGAAAGCAGATCTAGCAAAGCATCTCGATGAGCAAATCGGCCTCACCAACCGAGAAGCGAAAGAAATCGTCGATTATTTCTTCCAGCATATCGTGAGTGCCTTAACCCAGGGCAAGCAGGTCAAGATTTCTGGTTATGGAAACTTTATCCTCCATGACAAAAAAGAACGTCCAGGGCGAAACCCCCGAACAGGCGAAGAAGTACCGGTTACTGCGCGTCGCGTGGTCACTTTCCACTGTGGACAGAAACTCAAAGCACGTGTAGAAAAATATGCCGGCAAAGAAACCGAAAAACAAGACTAGCTTGAGTCGGATCAAGCGCAGGCAAAAGAGTATGAAAAATTTGCCTGCTATTCCCAATAAGCTGTACTTTACCATTAGTGAAGTCAGTGATCTTTGTGCAGTCAAAGCCTATGTTTTACGTTATTGGGAACAAGAGTTTCAGCAATTAAAGCCCATCAAGCGTCGCGGCAATCGACGGTATTACCAGGCAGCCGATGTGCAGCTTGTACGCCAAATTAAAAAATTACTCTATGAAGATGGGTTCACTATCGAAGGTGCCCGTGCACAATTATCGAATATGCCTTCCGTAGAGGATGCCTCTTCCTCCATGCATACTAAAGCAATGGTTAAAAAATTGATCACTGATTTGGAAACGGTATTACAAAATTTACAAGCAGAATTAACACCGAGTCATTAACTACTCGACTTTGGCCATTTTTTCCTTAGTATAAGAATATAACCATCCATCAAACATAACGAGGTCTTAATCAAGATGATAAACAACTCACAAATAAAGGCGATGATCATATTACGCAATCGTGGAGATAATCTTTTCTCTCAACTGACAGTTGAACTACTCCGTGAAATCAGTGAAGTTGGTCAAAATTCTGATAGTGATTTTGAGAAAGCTATAAAGCATGTAGCTCGAGGTGAACTTTCAGAAGTAAAAGCTGTACTGGAGGAAGCAAGTAGAATGGAAGACAAAACGAAACTGAAAAAGTTATTACTATTATCTGGCACAGTTGTGACACGATGTGGCCTCATTGTTAAGTGCAAAACACTATTGGAATGTGCATTAGGTGAAGGCGATCGTGAAATGATAGAGATGATTAAGTCGTATTTTCCAATGTTTGTAAATGGTAAAAATGAGATGGAAAAGCAGCTTGAACGATATCGCCCTTGTATTGAAGCTATGCAGAATCAAAAACCAGAGGATTTAACGTGGTTGTTTGACATCATTAAAAAAAGTCCCGCTAAAGATGTGCTTGCTGAGCTTGCAGAGGGCAATGAATACGATGTGAACTATCAAAGCGAACTTCGTACCGCATTAAATAAGTTTAGAGAACAGAAGCTTGATCCTAAAGTTCGTGTTATCACGAAACCAAGAATGCATTGTAATTATCAAAACCTACGTCATGCTTACGATATGCTTGATGCATTGAAAGAATTAAGCGACTGGGATGATTATTGCCTCAAAGTCGGTTTAGTATCGATGCAAGTGATAGGATGGATTCAGCTGATCGAATTGCCGGCATATGAAAGATATCTATTTGCGCGGGGTCAAGTTGAATCGGAAGCCGCTGGTAAAAAGATAGAGGTGGAGAGGAATGTGAATTATAAACATGGTACGGGTTCATTTCCGGATTTCGACGAGGCGTTTATTAAATCTCATTCGGGGTTGGGCTTTGGCGTGTATTCAAGTATATCCGGGCTGCCGTGCAAGGGGGGACATTCTATTTTGGGTGTGCTGTCCCAAAGTCAATCGTGTGTTACACGACTTATGTCGAACAAAAACTTAAGACTTGCGGAACTTATGCCGCAGCACCCAAAACCGAAAACGGGTTGGTGTATGATCGTTTAAGAAGTAATTCAATTCCCCTATTTATTCTTCATAAAAAAATGTTAAGATTCATCTCCCGCAAGGTACTGCGGAATTATCGGGGCGTGGCGCAGCCTGGTAGCGCACTTGCATGGGGCGCAAGTGGTCGCCGGTTCAAATCCGGCCGTCCCGATTCACTTAACCCTTATGTCTCATGGAATTAGTCCTATGCAACTGAAGGAATATCAAAAGGAAGTAGCAAGCGTGGAAAAAGTCTGGTTAAAAAGCTATCCTCCGGGCGTCCCAGTCGAAATCAACCCCGATGCTTATCATTCTCTTGTCGAAATTTTTGATATCAGTTGCCAACGCTTTCGCGATAAGCCTGCTTTTTATAACTTTGGAACGACGTTGACATATGGCCAAATGAATGAGTATAGCCATCATATCGCTGCCTATTTTCAACAGAAGTTAAAGTTGAAAAAAGGCGATCGTATTGCGCTTATGCTGCCAAATATTTTGCAATATCCCGTCATGCTATTTGGAGCATTACGTGCCGGATTGGTAGTTATCAATGTGAATCCGCTTTATACAGCTGCTGAATTGACATTTCAGCTTAATAATGCGGGTGTAATGGCTATTATTACTTTAGAAAATTTTGCTAATACTGTCCAAAAGGCATTACCTCAAATTACCTCCTTGAAACATATCATTATTACCCGTATAGGGGATTTACTCCCTCGGCCTAAAGCGTGGGCCATGCATTTTGTTCTCAAATATATTCAACGAAAAATTCCAAAATATACGTTACCCAATGCGATTTCTTTTCATGACGTATTGGCAGAAGGACGAAAATTATCTTTTGTCCATGTGCCACTTATTAATAGTGACATTGCTTTTTTACAATACACTGGAGGGACGACAGGTGTACCCAAAGGCGCTATTTTAACGCATCGCAATATCATTGCGAATTTAATGCAAGCAGAGGCATGGTTTAAGAGCATTTTAGTAGAAGGTCAGGAAATTATTATCACCGCGCTGCCGCTTTATCATATCTTTTCATTGACAGCAAATGGCTTATTTTTCACTAAAATTGGCGGTTTAAATATATTGATTACCAATCCTCGTGATATTCCGAGCATGGTAAAAGAAATGAAGAAGTTTAAATTTACCGCGATTACAGGCGTCAATACCTTATTCAATGCTTTGATAAAAAATCCGGATTTCAAGCTGCTCGATTTCAGCCGATTACGACTTGCATTAGGCGGTGGGATGGCAGTACAACGCAGCGTAGCAGAGACGTGGCAAGAAATCACGAAAGCGCCTTTATTAGAAGCATATGGTCTCACTGAGACATCGCCTTGTGTCACCATTAATCCCCCCGATTTACTCGCCTATAACGGCTCTATCGGGCTGCCCGTTTCATCCACGGATATTTGTATTTTAGACGATGATGGGAAGGAGCTTCCTTTCAATGAAGGGGGCGAATTAGCTGTCAAAGGGCCACAGGTGATGAGTGGTTATTGGCAAAATCCTGAGGAAACAGCCAAAGTATTTACCAAAGATGGTTGGTTATTAACGGGTGATGTGGCGCTTGTCGATGATAAAGGCTTTGTGCGGCTTCTTGAGCGCAAAAAAGATATGATCTTGGTATCCGGATTCAATGTTTACCCCAACGAGATAGAAAACATCCTCGCTAAGGTCCCTGGCGTACGCGAAGTGGCTGTGGTAGGGATACCGGACGAGCATTCTGGGGAAATAGTGAAAGCCTTTATCGTTAAAGATAACCCGGAGCTCACTGCTGAAGAAGTGATTGCTTATGCCCATGAGCACCTCACCCCGTATAAAGTACCCAAGCAAGTCGAATTTCGTGAAGAACTCCCTAAAACCAATGTCGGGAAGATATTACGGCGTGTTCTACGGGATAAGGCAAAATAGCTCGTATTAAGCATGTCTAACTCTCGATAATTATGCTATAATCCCTGCGGTTAAAATTCACCTATAATGCAGCCCACTATGGATAATTCAATTGCTAGAGAAGTCCAAAAAGTTAGCGTAGAAAATGAGCTAAAAAAGTCTTATCTCGATTATGCCATGAGCGTGATTGTCGGCCGTGCGCTTCCCGATGTGCGGGACGGATTGAAGCCTGTTCACCGTCGCGTACTTTACGCCATGCATGAGCTAGGGAACGATTGGAATAAGCCTTATAAAAAATCCGCTCGTATTGTCGGTGATGTGATTGGTAAATACCATCCTCATGGTGATACAGCCGTTTATGATACCATCGTCCGCATGGCTCAGCCGTTTTCTATGCGTTATCTTCTTGTCGATGGCCAAGGCAACTTCGGTTCTATCGATGGTGACGCTGCTGCTGCGATGCGTTACACCGAAATTCGCATGTCCCGTCTGGCCCATGCTTTGCTGGCTGATATTGAGAAAGAAACAGTTGATTTTGTCCCTAACTATGATGAAACAGAAATGTACCCCTTGGTATTGCCTACGCGGGTGCCTAATCTGTTAATCAATGGTTCATCGGGTATTGCAGTCGGAATGGCGACAAATATTCCACCGCATAATCTGACCGAAATCGTGAATGCCTGTATTGCCTTGATTGATAACCCTGAGCTCACTATCAACGAACTCATGGAATTTATTCCTGGCCCCGATTTTCCGACAGCTGGCATCATCCAAGGGCGAAATGGCATTATCGAAGCTTACCATACGGGTCGTGGCCGTGTGGTGGTGCGTGCTAAAACCCATTTCGAGACAGATGAGAAGGCAAATAAAGAACGCATTATCGTTACCGAGTTGCCTTATCAGGTCAATAAAGCCCGCTTAGTCGAACGTATTGCCGAGTTAGTCAAAGAAAAGAAAATTGAAGGTATTACCGCGCTTCGCGATGAATCTGATAAGCAGGGGATGCGCATCGTCATCGAACTGCGCCGCGGTGAGAATACTGAAGTGGTATTGAATAATTTGTTTGTCCAAACTCAGTTGCAAAGCGTGTACGGCATTAATATGGTTGCACTGCTGGATGGCCAGCCTAAGGTCTTAAACCTGAAGCAATTACTTGAAGCTTTCATCAGCCATCGCCGTGAAGTAGTGACGCGTCGTACCGTGTTTGATTTACGAAAAGCACGAGAACGTGTGCATATTTTGGAAGGGTTAGCAGTCGCTTTATCCAACATTGATGCCATGATTGCCTTAATCAAACAGGCAAAAGATTCCGGGGAAGCGAAAGTGCAATTGATGCACCGTGCGTGGCAAGCCGCCCAAAGCATAGACATTTTAACGCGTGCTGGCATGCATGATACCATTATGCATACGACTGAACGGTATGGTTTATCTGCCGATGGTTATCGGCTATCTCCCGAACAAGCACAAGCTATTCTAGATATGCGGTTACATCGATTAACGGGATTGGAACAAGATAAAATTATTAATGAGCACAAAGAACTTCAAGCCTTGATTCAACAACTCATTGAAATTCTCCAAAACCCAAGCCGACTTATGCAAGTCATTCGTGATGAACTGACTGCTATTACGAAAGAGTTTGGTGATGGCAGGCGCACAGAAATTCTGGCAACGGAAGAAGGTGAAGTCATTATCGAAGATTTAATTCCTGATGAAGAAGTAGTCGTCACACTTTCCCACGAAGGTTATGTAAAAATGCAGCCATTAACGACTTATCAAGCACAGCATCGTGGGGGCCGCGGTAAATCAGCAACGACCATGAAAGAAGAAGATTTTGTTGAATATCTCATTGCTGCGCGTATGCATGATACGGTCTTATGTTTTACGAACCACGGCAAAGTATATTGGCTAAAGGTCTATCGACTACCGCAAGCCAATCGTGCTGCGCGTGGTCGTCCCATTATCAATTTGTTACCGCTTTCGGAAGGGGAAAAGTTCAGTGCATTCTTACCCGTCCGCGAATATGGTGAAAATCAATATGTCGTCATGGCAACGG
>JAJPJH010000020.1 GCA_021324335.1 Gammaproteobacteria bacterium | reverse complement strand
TCATTCGTACCATACACCTTACTTTGTCCTGCTGTACCTGTAATCGTTAAAGTGGCAGGCGTAATGGCAAAGCTTCCTGTAGCACTCGTGTTATAATTCGAGGATGCGCTCACTGCCACACTTCCTAGGTTATACGCATACGTATTAACATTCTCACCTGCTGCACGACCTAAGTTACCACTCACCGTATCGTTGATCGTTGATGCATTTACATAACTGCCACTGCTATTCCAATACTTCGGTGTCACACCATTAACTAAGCCGCTAGTTGTATAAACAAATCCACCAACAGGATCATTCGTACCATACACCTTACTTTGTCCTGCTGTACCTGTAATTACTAAAGCGGCAGGCGTAATCGAAAACGTCCCTGCCGTTAAATGAGTGGTGTAATTCGATGGCGTACTAACCGCAACGCTTCCCAAGTTATACGCATAGGTATTAACATTCTCACCTACTGCACGACCTAAATTACCATTCACCGTATCGTTGATGGTTGAGGCATTCACATAACTACCACTGCTATTCCAATACTTCGGTGTGACACCATTGACTAAGCCGCTAGTTGTATAAGCAAATCCACCTACAGGATCATTCGTACCATAAACTTTGCTTTGTCCTGCATTTGCAGTAATTGTTAAGGCTGCGGGAGTAATCGCGAAGGTACTTGCTGTTAAACTCAAGGTGTAATTTGCTGCAGAAATACTGCCAAGGTTATACGAATAAGTACTAACATTTTCACCTGCCGCACGACCCAGGTTACCACTGACGGTATCGCTGCCTAATAACCCCACTGTCGTATAAGCAAACCCACCTGCTGGGTCACTTGTACCATAGGTCTTACTTTGCCCACCAGTAGGTGTTATCGTTAGTGGCGCTGGATTAATGGTGACATTGACAGTTCCACCCGTGACGCTATAGTTTGAATTAGTTGTCGTTAAACTATTCGTTGTAAAACTCGTATATGTCCCGACATTTTTACTTGCAACCGTTGCCGCACCAGCCAGTGTCACCGTATCACCACTTACAATGTTCGTCGCACTAAGTGCTGCAGAAGTAAAAATGTTGGTCGTGTCATAAATACGCGAACCCGTCAAATTAAGCGATAGCGGTGTGATGATACCTATGTTGGCATTACTTGGCGTAGAACTAACCTGATAACCGTAAACAGTTGCACTGCCATTCGTCGCACTCGTGATAGCAAGGCCTGATATCGAAGTGATTTGTATGCCCGTTCCTACATTCTTACTTGCATAGGTGCCAGTACTGGGTGTATTTAACACCACCGTATCACCATCGATAGCACCCGTGTTACCCGCATAATTCGCCGGTGTTAATGTAGCCGTCGTGGTACCGTCATAGACTTTCGATACGGTACCGGTGAGGGTGGCTGTGATAACCGGTGCAGTCGTATAAAGGAAACCGTTACCTGTACCTAATACTGTAGTAGATCCATACGTTGCATTATATTGCTTGAAGTTATAACTTAATCCGCCGCGATTATCATTGGCTGGGTTAGCTGACCATACTAGGAAATTACCGCTGCCAGGATTTAATGCTGATGACCCCGCATTATTTGTAAAAGTTTGTCCTGCTAAAACAATGGAATTACCTGTCATATTAGCAGTAATAGAATTATTTAAGATAATGCCAGCATTGGTATTAGCTAATGTGACACTGTTAGAAGAAGTAATGCCACTGACAGTGCCTCTATCATCCGTCAAACTAGTGACTGTTAAAGGATTTGTATTATCTGTGATGGAAATCGGGCCATTCACATTGGCTGCAATGTTCTTGAAAACATTTGTGCTATTCAAAGATACACTACTTGCATCACGCAATAGCAAGCTGGAATTACTGGTTGCTAAGTTGATAGCACCGCTTTGGGTAATCGTACCAGCTGTATCCAACGTTAAGACACCATTAGCAGCAAAGGTGGAAGGCGGTGTCCAGGCAGCGCTATTAATATTCCCCGCTGTGCTATTACCAATGCGGACATTAGTAGCACGTACCTCGCTTAACTCGGCTGCCGTCAATTGTAAACTTCCCACACCTCCTGCAATCCCAATCGTTTGACCTGTGGTACTAGGTTGTATCACTACGGTAGAGGCACTCCCTGTACCCGTTCCCGTTCCGCCAACTTGGGCAGTGGAATTAAATGACATCGTATCCGCGGTAAGTGTATCGGTGCCCGTATTCAGTAATTGTGAACCCGCATTGAGGGTTAAGGTATTGGCACCAGCATTGAGCGTGATGTTACGACTGCCTGCCGTAATCGTTTTATTAGCAGCCAAGGTGATACCCGCACCGCTGACTTGAACATTACCACCTGTCTCAGTAATACCATTAATAGTTAAAGCACCCGTATTGCTAACATCGATATCACCAGAACTTGAATTAGTAGCTGATAAGTTACTGATTGCGGTGGAAATTGGATTATTACTACCAATAGAACCCATGCCATTAGCCGCTGCCATATTCAATGTATTAGCTGTGACATCCGTGGTCGCCCCATTGTTACCACTAATCACACCCCCAGCCGACAAGGTTACCGTCTTACCACTGGCTGTGATGGAACCATTAGAACCAAAAGTCACATTGCCACTGGTGGTGGCCACATTCATATTGACTACAGAAGTCAATCCAGCATTAAAAGCAAGAGCGCCCGAATTACTTAGTAATGATAAAGTTCCGCCCGTCACATTAGACGGACTAGCTGTCCCAACAACCGTAATACCACCTGTATTCGTATTAGAGCCAATTGTTAAACCTCCGGTTGAGGTAATTGTCCCTAATTGGGTATTGTTAATACCCAAAACCCCTGTGCTATTGACCGCACCGACGCCGAGTTGAATCGCTGTGACATTCGATACAGGCGTTAAGGTTACTAAGCCAGCACCTGAGTTCGTCGTACCAGTAAGGGTCATATTATCCGCGGTATAGGTGATAGCACCGCCATTGCTAGCCACATTACCAGTGATCGTTAATAAGTTATTAGCACCTGCCGTCAGATTTACTGCACCCCCGCTGGTACCAGTAGTAATACCACCTGACCCAATCGTCTCTGCACCCGTCGCTGTTAAGCTCACACTGCCTGCACCGGTGGTCGTAATTGCCCCGCTAGTCGTCATACCGCCGGTATTCGCCACGGAAACATTGCCGCCACCACTTTGACTGATACCCGTGATAGTAAGCGGGGCTGCTGTATTCGTTAAATTAATCCCACCGCTCGTGATGTTAGCCGCATTGAAGCTGCTGATGGTATTAGCATTCCCTAAGTTGGTACCACCTGCTGAACTGGTTGTTAGCAAAGCTGCATTAATAAACGCGGAACCCGACTCGGAGATGGAAGAACTTGAGGTGAGGGTTGCATTACCCGTTGTGCTTAATCCAGCGGTTGAACCCAGATCATCCGTCAAACTTGCAATGGTTAAGGCATTTACCGATTTAATTTGGGTAGGACCAGATAAGGCTCCCCCTGAGGTGGTCGCTGTCGAAATAGTAGTTAATGCATTAGAACTGCTTGATGCTAAAGCAATATTGTTGGAATCGCGAAGTAATAAGCTAGGCAGGTTCGTTCCTAACGTCAGGGCACCGGTTTGACTAATACCGCCAGAGGTATCTAATGTCAGCACACCACTATTAAAATTCGTTCCTGGTGTAGACCAGCTACTGCCAATCGCAATACCACCGGTATTATTAATGCTGCCGATGCGTAAGTTGGTAGAACGAATGGTATTAAGCATAGCGGAGGTAAGCTGTAACCCAGTTGATCCCCCACCGACACTCATCACCGTTCCTGCGGTAAATGGCTGTATGATGACATACTTAGCAAAACCAATTCCGGTCGCCGTCCCGCCAATTTGAGTGCCCGCATTAAAAGTCATGCTATCTGCCAGCAAATTAATGGTCCCTGTTGTGCCAGCCCCATTCCCAACTAACAACGTAGAATTAAGCGTTAAGGTACCAGCACCCGCTGTCGGATTGGCAACTTCTAAGGTTAGATTAGAACCACTGGTTTGCAGATTAAGAGAATTAGACGCATTCTGAACAATACTAGCGCCTGATTCTATTAACAATAAGTTAGTGGCAAAGGTGCTGACTGGCGTCCAGGTAGCCGGTGTCGAAGTACTGCCAATTGCCACTGCCCCTGACGCACTGTTACCAATTTGGACGTTCGTGGCATGCACCCCCGTAAAAGCACTGCTAGGAAGTGATAAATTACCAGCGCCACCAGCTATCCCAATGGTTCGCGCGGAAGTACTTTGTTGAATAATCAAATTACTTGCTGCATTACCCGTTCCCGTTCCGCCAATCACCGCCGCGGCGTTAAAAGCAGCAACATCATCCGTTAAAGTAATTGTCCCGGTAGAATATAAATTTGAAGCTGCGTTCAATGTTAAGGTACCGGTGCCGGAACTAATTGATAAATTACCTGAACCGGCGTTGACCGTGGTACTAGCATTTTGAGTGTACCCAATACCTGCGAGCGTAATCGCATTGTTATTACTGCTAACATTTCCCGTTACAGTCAATAAGCTAGCACTATCAGTGACATTTAATGCCCCACTCGTCGTCATGGCCGCAAGATGGGTAATCGTATTGCCGCTATTGCTTAAGTTGACACTATTACTGGTCGTCCCCGTTAAGATCGGAGCAGCAATCGTGGTACTGGCATTTTGCGTCACGGCACCAGTAATCGGATTAGCACCCGTGCCTAATGTCGCTGTCGCACTACTTCCCCCAGTAAGAGAAATATTGCCTAGCGCCACCGTTGAAGCATTCAGGAGTTGCAGCGCTGTAGAAGTATTGTTTGTATTGGTGAAAGTACTTGTCCCTAAATTAACGGCACCACCGCCTCCATTAATCGTGATAGGAGACGTTCCACTATTAATAGAAACACCATTGGCTGCTGATACCCCGCCGCTACCACTATTTAAGACTACTTCAAACTCAACACCTGTAATGCCTTGATTAATACTTTGATTAATATTAATCGCCCCCGTACCCGATGTCGTTAGCGTGACCCCCGTCCCTGCTGTGAAATCACCGCCTGTCACTGTAATACCTGCTACTGGAGAAGGAGCAGAACCTACCGTTTCATCATCAGACAGACTGGTTAACGTCAGCGATTGATTGGCTGCGTCCGTAATTTGCAAAGAACCTGCACCATAAGCATTCGCAGCAAAATTGTTAATGACATTCGCGGTATTGGTCAGGGTCGCATTGTTGTAGTCACGTAATAATAAGCCAGTGGTTGATGGCAAAATAAGACCAGCCGTTTGGGTAAGATCCCCATTCATTTCAAGGGTTAACACGCCATTATTAGCGAAGGTAGAAGCAGGCATCCAGTTTCCACTCCCATTGCCAATCGTAATACCATTCGGTTCAATCGTCGGAGTTGATTGTCCTCCTACCACAGCGGGGCCACCGATACGAACATTCGTCGCATGAATAGAATTTAAGGAAGCTAGCGAGAGATCTAAACCAGCAGGCGAGCCCGATGGATTAATATTAATAACCGTCACACTATTATCTCCTACGGTGACAATAGCCGTTTGGGCACTGCCTGCGCCCAAGCCGGTGCCGCCGATCTGTGAGTTAGCATCAGAAGCGAGTGACATGGTATCGGCACTTAAGGAGATGGCTCCAGTCGTGAGTAATAAGTCACTGCTATTGGTGGTGATACTGCCGGTGCCTGCACTATATAAGATATTTCCTGAACCGGCATTGACCGTCGTATTTGCTGCTTGTGTGATGCTTGCCACACTGTTTAAAGAGATTGTCCCACTACCGCTGCTGGTGTTAATGCCTTGATTTAAAGTTAAAGAACCACTGGTACCGGAGGTCGTTAATGTCACATTCGCAGGGGTGGTGATGCCCGAAACGGTACCTAGATCGTCTGTCAAACTGCTAATAGTTAATGGCTTATTAGAAGCATTGGTAATAGATAACGCACTATTTGATAAGGAAGCAGCAACTGAGGTAAATACATTGGCTTGCGTGAGGGAAACAGCCCCACTTCCGGCGCCGCTACGTACAATCAAGCTAGCTCCATCTGTTGCTAAACTAAGCACCCCACCTTCTGTAATGCCACCCCCTGTATCCAGCGTCAGTACGCCGCCGGATGCAAAATTCGCGCCAGGGGTCCAAGCATTAATCGTCATCGCGCCGGTGCCCGTATTACTCCCGATGCGTACGTTTTTAGCACGAACATCGTTTAACGCCGCTGCTGAAAGGGATAAGCTCCCGCTCCCGCCTGCGATCCCTATCGTTCTACTTGCTGTTGAGGGTTGTAAGATAGTGTATTGAGCGAATCCAGCTCCCGACCCCGTTCCACCAATCTGAGAAGGGGTGCCGCTGGTATTAAAAGACATTGAATCTGCAGTCAATGTGATCTTACCGGCTGTACCGGAACTGTTACCAGCTAATAAGCGAGAACCTGAGTTAAGGGTTAAGGTACCTGTTCCAGCATTAACCATAATATTTCCTGGACTTGCCGTCCCCGCCCCCGCATTCACCACCACACTACTAGCTTGAGTCACGCCGGTGCCTGTTAAGGTAATCCCATTCGCCGTGCCACTACCCGTTGTTAAGTTGTTGTTTATCGTTAATAACCCTGAAGCCACTAATTTAATATCCCCACTCGTTGTGGTTAAGGTGCCTCGGGTTGTCAGGGTTCCCCCATTGCTTTCTAAATCAATACTCCCCGTGCCAGTGGAAATAGCTGCAGCGGGGAGTGTCAACGTCCCGGAGGAAAGGACAGTTAAAGGACTATTGGTATTTAAGGTAGGTGTAGCCAAAGTGAGGCTACCCGTATTAGAAATGAAGGCACCCCCTGAGCCTGCCGTAATCGTCAAGGTACCGGTGGAAGTAGTTAAAATAGGCGAGCTACTCGTGCCAATCGAACCCGTCGTCGTAGTCGGTACAGAGAAGGTGAGACTGCCTGAGCCCGTATTGATCGTGCCAGCTGTTTGTAAAATAGAAGGATTTCCCGTACTTTGTACACTGGCATTAAAAGCGCCACCATTGGTGGTAATGCCCGCACCTAGCGTAATCGTACCTTGCCCCGCCAAGGTAACATTTAACGCACCGGTTGTAGATGTAATGGCTTGATTAATATTGATTACACCAGGTGCAGCACCACCACTTCCAGCATTCAATGTGAGAGTGGCCGTACTACCCGCTGACTTTGTAATAGTACTGCTCACGGTAATATCACCATCTTGGGAGCCAGCAGGGGTGGTATTAATGGTGACACTGGTACCGCTATTTAAGGAATTTTGGATAGTCGTCGTATTAGCCACAGCACTGTTAGCCGTGGTACTGAAAACATTTGGGCTACCGCCGCTAAACGTCCCATTAGTTGTGGCAGAAGAAGAAATAGTGACATTAGCGGGGTCGAGTAACCAATTTCCCCCTTGACCCGCCGGTGCACTGGCATCCACACTCCCTTCTGCGTCAAGATATTGTTTTCCTGAGGTTTCTACCCAGCCACCGTTACCACTCAGGTTGCCGCCTCTTGCTAAGATGTTGCCATAAAACTGGGTTCCCAGATCGGACCAAACGACTACTTTTCCACCGTTGCCAGCGGTCAAAGCAGAAGCATTTAATACTGCCTTCGGGCCCACATAAGCATAAGCCGCATTCGCTTCAGGACCTTGGCCATGGGCATTACCCCCCACCAAAATTTCCCCACCCCCGACATCCCCACTAACCTCAATATCGGCGTTATCAAGTAAGGCGACCTGTTTCCCTAATACTTTAACCGTACCACCCGTTTGGCCTCGACGCCGACCGGAGGCAATCAATCTACCGGAAACATAGACGGTATCCTCATGACCATCCAGGATAATTTCACCATTCCGCATCCCCACCGATCTAGCTTCCACTATCCCTGACATATTAATCGCACTGTCTAATATGTGGCCCGCCGTTTGTGCAGTCATTAAGACTTTTCCGCCATCGGCAATAATCCTGCCCGTATTTTCCACTGCACTTGAAAGACGGTTGCCAGTTCGCGGATCAATGGGCGCCTCAGTCGTGGCACTTCCTACTTTAAAATTAATGAGTTGGTCGCCATTGAAGTCGACGGTAAACTCTTTTCCCGCTGCCAGCACGACTGTCCCGAGATGAGCTTCAATACGGCCATTGTTGACGACACCTGGACCTGCCAAGGCTGCTAAACCAGCATCATGAATGACAATCGTGCCTTCATTCACCACGGCACTATTCCATTCCGAGGATTGTTGAAAATGATAATAACCCTTTAAAAAATCAGCATCTTTTATATCGGCAGTTGTTGCCAGCAAGCCCGCGACATTAATATGAGCGGTTGGGCCAATCCAAATGCCGGCTGGATTGATTAACCAGACTTGACCATTTGCAGACATCGTCCCGAAGATTTTGGATACCCCGTTATATGGATTAACGCGGTTTAAGATGATAGAAGAATGGTTAGGTTGTTGAAAATTAACGTGCTCCTGTTGGCCAATATTAAAACTTTGCCAATTAACGATGGCTTTCTGACTGGACTGGTTCACTTGGAGCACATTATCAGCCGGATGAGACATGGTCACCTCTCCAGCTGCAACCGTCCCCCCTTCTGGGTTAGCCCAACTAGGCATAGAATCTAAAGCGAGTAAGGCGCTGGCCAGAATCGAACATAAGAAAACGAATACCTTCGAGGTGAATGTATTCATCCCCCATACGTCGGTGCGAGTAGGAAATTGAATACATTCAATAGCTTAGTATTCATTCCCCATACGTCGGTTTCATGACCTATCCTCCGTATTGACTAGACTACTAATTTTCTTTGGTAATTTTTTGATCTATAAATGAAATATAGTACATTATCTGATAAATTCAAGTGTAAAAATTGATCAATCCTAGGGAATCCTATTAACCTTATGTTAGGATAATGACTTTATATTCATGGAAGAAAGAGGGAAAAAGGATGTCCGTCACACTCCAAATTATATTCTATAGTATGTATGGTCACATCTACCGCATGACCGAAGCGATTGCCGCAGGGGCGCGTGAAGTGAGTGGGGTGAATGTGGAAATATTTCGTGTGCCTGAATTGGTGTCGGAAGAAATTTTAGAAAAGAGCGGTGCGAAAGAAGCGCAAAAAGCTTTTGGGCACATTCCTATCATAACAGTCGATCAGATTGCTAAAGCAGATGCGTATATTTTCGGAACACCGACGCGTTTTGGAAATATGTGTTCGCAAATGCGAAATTTTTTAGACCAACTTGGTGGCTTATGGATGAAGAATTCATTCGTCAACAAAATTGGCAGTGTCTTCACGAGTACAGGCACGCAACACGGCGGCCAAGAAACAACGATCTCCAGTTTTCATACGACATTACTGCATTTAGGTATGATTATCGTGGGGGTGCCTTATTCTGAAACACGATTATTGAATATGAATGAAATTACGGGTGGCTCACCTTACGGTTCTTCGACGCTGGCAGGTGATGGAAAGAGAATGCCATCAGAAAATGAATTAGGCATTGCACGTTTTCAAGGTAAACATGTTGCTGAAATTGCTCGTGCTTTTAAAAAAGGAAAGGAGAAATAAATGAAGAAGTGGCTCATAGTGCTTTCGTTAGAATTATTTTCATGGCATGTTTATGCTGCAAACAATTCAACAAATTCTGTGGATAAGTGAATACTTCTATTAATCATTCTGCCCTCAATGCTTCAATCGGATTTAACTTTGAAGCAAGGTAAGCAGGATAAAACCCAAAGAAAATTCCAACGGCCACCGAGACGGTGAAGCCCACTAATGGTGGCCAAAGAAATAACATAAACTCCCAATGCCAGAGTGTAGCAATCATATACGCAATTAAAATCCCAATCACTACACCCAAAAAGCCGCCAACAAGTGATAACAAAACCGCTTCGATTAAAAACAATAAGCTAATATCTACCCGCCGCGCGCCTACCGCCAATCGAATACCGATCTCACGTCGCCTTTCCACAATCGACACCAACATGATATTCATCACGCCAATTCCCCCGACAAGGAGTGAAATACTGCCAATCAATCCAAGAAAAACAGTCAAAATATCACTTTGATTTTTCATCTTGGCAATTAATTCTTTTGCACTGCGGAAATTAATTTGCTTACCAGAAATAAATTGGCTGATAGCTTGTGAAATGTTTCCCTTTACTGAATTAATATTGGAATGCGGTGACAATCGCATAATCATATTATTGATTTTCGCATATTTGCTAACAACTGTTGAAGCCAATAAAGGAATCATGACGGCATTATCAATATTGGTATAAACAAAATTATTCTCTGGCCAACTCTCTGCTACCCCTACTATTACAAAAATATTTTTATCCATTTGGATTTGTTGGCCTAATGGTTCTTGAAATGAAATTTTCTTCATTTCCTCATAAACATCATGACCAATGACACAATAAAATTCATATTGGTCCAGCAGTGAAATAAAGCGACCTGATTGTAATTTAATATGCACTACGTCGGCAAAATGGTTGGTCACCCCTAGAATCACAGCATTCAGCAAATTGCCGTTGTAAGTAATAGAATTAAATAGTTGTGTATAAGGCGCCACTTGTAAAATATTGTTATCCGCTTTATCCAATGACAATGCTTGATCCAAGGTTAAATCAGCCGATCTCTCCATTGACTGCTCATTATCACCGCTTTCATTAATAGACACTGCAAGCAAATCCGTTCCTAACGATTTAAATTGTTTCAATGCTTCATTCGTTGCTAATTCACCACCTAATACCATCGCAACAACAGAAGCCGTACCCACTAAAATACCGAGCAATGCTAAGATAGAGCGTAATCTAGAATAATAGAGATTGAATAAACCTTCTTTTATATATTCGATCAAACGCATTTAGAAATTCTCAAATTTAATATAAATAAGACCTAAGAAAGTGATCTATTGAATCATGATTTAATTTCTGGGAGCAATAGGCTATATAATTATCCGGTCTAATAATATAAATAGCAGGGGTTTTAATATGATAGCGTCGATGAAGAATCTCACCTTCTTTCGTATCACCTGTAACCACATGGACTTTGATTAAATCAGCATAATGATTCAACCATTTTTGGATTTCCATTATATTTTCACTTTGCTTATCTTTAGCAGGTAACCCTGTAAATAATAAGACATTATGCAAATTATTATTGACGATAATATCAGGCGCACGCTCGCCAGGCTGCGGTGATTTAACACCCGCTGTTTCCTGATAATGAATGATAGGACTGTCTTGGTAACAGATGGTAACTTGGCTTAACTGATTAGCAATTTCTTTTGAGAGCTCAGGATGATGTGATAGCTTGTCACTAAATTTTTTTAATTTAGTTAAAAAATCATTATCAAACAAAATCATTTTAGTTAGCTGTTCTATTTTCTGAATCACCTCCGCTGCAACAGGATGCCGTTCTGCTTGGTAACTATCAAGCAACGCCGGTTTTGCTTTACCTTTAATGACTAACGCAAGCTTCCATGCCAGATTATAAGCATCTTGGATACCCATATTCATTCCTTGACCACCCAATGGAGAATGGATATGCGCTGCATCACCTACTAAAAAAATTGAATTAAACCGCATGCTTTTCGCTGCTTTTCCATGTATCCAAAAAGGAGAAATCCCAGAGGCTGCCTTAACATAAAACTCACCGTGCGCACGTTCTTGGGCCATCTCAATCACTTCTCGCTCAGTAAAAAATTGCCGCGGCAAGGGTAAATGAATATTAGCAGTGATACGGTAACGATCTCCCCCCATAGGAGAAGCAACAAACATCGTTCCCACATCAAAAAATAAGTGCACCTCATTTTTCGACATATAGGATTCAATTTGAGAATCTGCGACCACAAATTGTTCTGATAAATCTTCTCCACCAAAAAATATATTACATTTCTCTCTTACGAAACTAGTTGCACCATCACTTGCTATCAACCAATCACAAACAATAGTTTCTATTTTTCCATCGACGTTCCTCACAATAGCATGAATTAATTTATCTTGATGCTGAATATCAACCAACTCTACTCCTCTTTCAACATGACCATTTAATTTTTGTAAATGATCCGTTAATAATTTTTCAGTTTCGCTTTGCGGCAGCATTAAAACAAATGGATAAAAAGATTCAATTTCTTTTAATGAAATTTGAGTCACACGTTTTCCGTCAATATAGACATTCAATGCATGACAAGGATGGCCTCTTTTAAGTAAACGATCGACGATGCCAATATGATTAAATATTTCCAGCGTGCGTGATTGTATCCAAGTCGCATTAGAGGTTGAAGTTCGTTCTGTTTTTTTATCAATGAGACGAAATGAAACGCCATGGCGTGCTAATTCGTTTGCCATCATTAATCCTGTTGGCCCTGCCCCGACAATTAATATGGATATTTGCTTGTCCATCACCTCTCCCTTCGTAGGTTATTTATTATATCACCAATATTATTATCAATAAAGATAAATTAATTATTGAATTTCGATAATAATTAATTTACTATTACTCCTGTTATCGATTAGGGTTTTATAACTGGAGAAAAAACATGAACAAAATCACACAAGTCAGTTCAGCTTTTCGCATTACCTTTCAAATCATTTTTTGCAGCTTATTATTATTAGATATCATCGGCTGGTACTACGCCCCTATGCCATTAAGTTTCATGGATCATATTATCCATATGAATGTCATCCCCAAACAATACCCCATTTTGCATATTCTCACTCCTGCTGAAAAATTAATGGGTTTCATCGTTAGTATGATCCCGACTATTATTCAATTATCGACAATTTATTTTCTTATTAAATTATTCCAGCTTTATGAAAAAGATGAATTCTTCTCAGCCAACAGTGTCTCTTATTTTCGTAAAATTGGTTATACCTTACTATTGACCCAATTAATTCAACCCCTCTATGAAGGATTAATGGGCATTGTCATCACACTTAACAATCCACACGGCCATCGATTTGCATCTATCACGCTTGATCAAACAAATTTTGGCATTATATTAATGGCATTGCTCGTCATACTCATCTCCTGGATTATGGCGGAAGGCTGTAAGCTGCGTGAAGAGCAACAATTAGTGATATAGGAGAATAATATGCCTATTATCGTCAATTTAGATGTGATGTTAGCAAAAAGAAAAGTCCGCTCTAAAGAATTGGCAGAAGCCATCGGGATTACAGAGCAGAATTTATCCATATTGAAAACAGGAAAGGCCAAAGCAATTCGAATATCCACATTGAATGCAATATGTGAGTACTTGCAGTGTCAACCAGGTGATATTTTGGAATATCAAAGTTCAACGGAATTAAAAATGTTAGCTTAACAGCCGATTCTGTCATCCCCGCGCGAAGCGGGGATGAAGCATTAATTCACTATCGTTGCCCCAACTCTCTCGTCTTTTTTCCCTTATTCAAATTACTTTCAATTGTCTCTAGTTGCACGCCTTTCGTTTCCGGTACATAAAAGTAAATAAAAATAAACGCTGCCAAACACATCCCCCCAAATAATGAAAATGTTACAGAATTATCAAACATTTCAAATAGCTTAAGAAAAGTAATCGTCACAATAAAATTAGCTGTATATTGCAGTGCTGTGATCAAACTCATCGCAAATCCACGGATACGGCAGGGATAAATTTCTGCAATCAACACCCAAAATACTGAACCTAAACTAATACAATAGCCAATAATGTAAGTCATCAAAAAAATAACCGACAAGGTACGGTGAGATAATCCCACATAAGGAAAGGCAAGAACTAACATGCTGGCACCAGCCATCAATGTTCCTAACAGCAAGAGAAACCGACGGCCCATATAATCAACGAGAAAAGCGGTAATACTAGTAAAAATAAGATTAACCAATCCAATAAGAAAAGTAGCAAAAATAGCATGGCTAACGGTATGAAATCCGAAGGCTTGAAAAATCACGGGGCCATAATAAATGATAGCGTTAATGCCAACAAATTGTTGAAAAATAGCTAAACTCATTCCCAATAATAAAACTGGTAAAATTTTTTTTGAAATAACACGCGTTTTTTCTATCCTTTGCGTTTTAGCCCTCCATTGCGGTGATTGTGGTACCACTATCATCCCAATAAAAAAACAAACTGCCGCTATTGTTTCAATCGCTAAAATAATTCTCCAACTATCAGGGCTTACATCATGCAACAAATAACCAGCAAAAAAAGAAAATGTTTGCCCTGCAGTAATTGCCACACAATAGGAAAGCACCATTCCGCCACGAATAGAAGGAGGAGAGGTTTCAGAAATAAATAAAGGGACACTGAAAGCAGCGATACCAATGCAAATACCCGTTATAAAGCGGCCTATGACTAATTGAGTTAAATTCGTGGTTATCGCTGTTATAAATAAACTGATAGCAAATCCTAATGCCACCACAATCAACATGGTTTTTGCGCCCCATTTATCTACTAGTTTTCCACCGAAAGGAACAGTAAGTAGTGCTCCTAACACACTTAGACTGGTAATAATCGACCATTGAAAAGTAGTAAGATTGAACGCAGCACTGATTTGATCTTTTCCATCAACAATCACACCTGCATCAAAACCAATGATAAACCCACCTAAGGTAACAATAGCAATCATTAGAAATAGAAGAAGATTTATTTTTTTCATGGCATTTTTTATTGAATATTTTTATTGATGCTAACACGATTAACTTAAGAGGTAAATAAAATACCGCATCAAAAATAATCAATTCCTGCATTTCTTGAGATTTAAATTTGACATTTAAATTAAAAATAGTCGAAAATAAAAATATAATAAATTTTTTTTATCTAAAATATCTGACATTTTACAGCGAATTTTGCAGAAAAGTTATCTCTTCCAGAAAACAATTTTATAAATTTTTTCTAAAACAAATAAGAGGAGGCACCTTATGCAAAGTTTAAAACCTGCAATCGGTAGTATTGGGACTGCTTCCGGTGTAGCATGGCCAACATTTGGAATGTATTCTTCCATATTAGGATTAACGGCAGGCTGTATAGGAACATATATATTAGGTTCCACTATAATCGGCCTGTTTTTCTTAGTAGCAATACCTACTTGTGTCATATTATATAAAAATCTATATAGCCAAAAAAAAGCGGACGCACAACACTTTCAAGAAACTCAAGCAAAAATAAACAAGCTTATTTCTTCTTTTTTATTCACCCTCTTACAACGATATCAATTAGAAAACTCATTCGATAATACGACGGATGATGATTGTGAAGCAGCAATGGACTACATAATTAAAAAAATAAACTTAGAAATTAATCTTCTCAATGAGCGTGAAATTCCTTCATCTCTGAAAGAACAGAAACATCAGCTATTTGTTACAATGCGGGAATATATTAAAAATAAGCAACCCCAAAAATTTATCAACATTTTAATTAAGGAAAATACTCCCAATAGAAATCATGATGAAGTTAAAGTTAAAAATTATTATTCAATTTTTGCTAAGCAACCCTTTTCACCCACTATCCCTATTTCAATCACTCATTGTATCCAAACGGGATTTTTAGAATTCTGTGGCGCCTATGGAACAGTACTCGGTGGTACAGCTGGAGCAGCCGGCCTTCTGGCTGGGATAGGTGTTTTTTCTGGTATCGCTGCTATTCCTGTTATCGGATGGGTAGCAGCCGGAACAGCTCTTCTATTGGGTTTGAGCATGGCAATCAGTAGCGCATATCAGACCTATCAAAAAAGTAAAGTATACGAACAAAAGTTGGCTCAAATGGAGAGCATTCATTCCATTTTGACAGAAACAAAAAATACTCAGCAATGCGCCTTATCCTATGCAAAAGGTCGAGCAGATGTTAAAAGAGAAGAAAGAGATCACCACGAAACAAATGAAAATCAATCAATCCACCTTCCCGCAGAAGCCCCCATTCCTATTCCTACTCATTGCCTTTCCACTAATAGCTTTTTTGCATACAGTTATGAGAAACACACTCCGTTTGCTGTTCAACAACCAGCAGAAGACGCTACCAGAGAGGATAGCAATCATATAGGTTGTACCGTATAAGCACCAATATTGCCAGGCCACTCCCTATCTGCTACGATTTTCGCCCGTTTAACCACAAAATAAAGGGAAAAAGGATGTGGGCTCTTATTACAAACCTCGCTTCGCCAAAGAAATTCTTTAGTTTATCCAGCCAACTCCTTCCCTGGCTTACTGCCTTATTCATCCTCACTTTCACTTATGGCATCATCGGCGGCCTCATCCTTGCTCCCACTGACTATATACAAGGCGACGCTTTTCGTATCATCTATGTCCATGTTCCCTGCGCCTTTCTTTCTCTCTTCGTCTACACCATCATGGCTACCGCTGCGATAGCCGGCCTCGTTTGGCGCCTCAAACTTGCTTTCCTCGTCATCCGCCACAGCACCCCCTTAGGCGCGATGTTCACTTTTCTCGCGCTGCTCACTGGCAGTATTTGGGGTAAGCCCATGTGGGGCACTTGGTGGATTTGGGACGCGCGGCTGACTTCGGAATTAATTTTATTATTCCTCTATGTTGGCATTCTATTATTTCAATCCGCTATCGGACAAAAGCAAAGTGGAGAACGCGCACTTGCTATTTTAATCCTCGTGGGATTTGTGGACATTCCTATCATTCACTATTCTGTTTACTGGTGGAATACCTTGCACCAGGGAGCGACCCTCAAATTATTCGCTCCCTCCACAATTGATACTTCCATGCTCTATCCTTTACTTGCTATGATTGCCGCCTTTCTGAGTTACTACACCATCGTGCTTTTTTTACGTATGCGTTACGAACTCACAGCAGGTTTTGCGAATCATCATTGGCTGCAGGTTAAAAAATAATGGACAGAATAGTACACTTTTTTCAAATGAATGGTTATGGATGGTATGTATTCAGTGCCTACGGCAGCGTGCTGATATTATTATTGGCACAATGGTTACTCCCTTGGCGCCGTTGGAAAAAATATTCGCGTGAGCAAATTAATCAATGAATAAAATCCATCAGCGCCGTTTAATGTATGTAATGTGTTTTGTCATTGGTCTTGCCATAGCGTCTGGTTTAATTTTATATGCCCTCAAACAAAATATTAATGCTTTTCTCACACCTAGCCAAATGATGGCTGCACGGCCGCCTGCTGATTATCATTTTCGTTTGGGCGGTATGGTAAAAAAAGGCAGTGTCGTGCGAGATAAACAAGGATTAGGCATACAATTTACTGTCACTGATTTTAAACAAGAAGTGCAAGTACGTTACGTGGGTGTGCTGCCTGATTTGTTTCGGGAGGGAAAAGGCATGATTGCAGATGGTAATTTAAATAATCAAGGGACATTTATTGCTTCCCAAGTACTAGCAAAACATGATGAAAATTACATGCCAAAAGCAAATTAAAAGAATTTCGATTCATTGCAATCGGTATTATTTCATGAAATAATCCGGTAAAAATCACTTAATGTAATCGAAGCAGGGATAAATATGACATCTTCAAAATCATTGGATTTATCTTCAATAGAAAAAGCGATTACTCAACTTGAAACAAGTTTAAATTATTATCATTCAAACTTATCTCAGCATAATGAAGAATTAAAAAAATTATTTATCGCTGCAACCATTCAAGCATTTGAATTCAGCTATGAATTAAGTGTGAAATTTTTACGACGCTACTTAGAAATGAGTGAACCAAGCGCTGGACTCATAGAAGAAATGAGTTTTCCTAACTTAATTCGCACAGTTTGTGAAAGAGGTTTATTACAGAATGATTGGCAGACTTGGAAACACTATCGGGACAAACGAAATATCACTAGCTATACTTATGATGAAGTCAAAGCCCATGAAGTAATGACTGTTATCCCTGAATTTTTAGAAGAGATTAAATATTTATTAAATAAATTAAAAGAACGAATTAAAACACTATGAAAACGCCTCTCCATATTCGTTCTGACCATCTTACTATTGTTCAACACATTTTGGATAAGCATTTACCACCCAGCACCACCGTATGGTTTTTTGGGTCCCGCGTGAAAGGAAACGTAAAAAAATATTCTGATCTGGATCTTGCCATTGATGCAAACGGGAAAACACTACCTTCAGACATTATGATTGATCTCGCTGCTGACTTTGAAGAGTCGGATCTGCCTTTTAAAGTCGATATCCTCGATTGGAACACCATTAGTGAATCCTTTAAAGAAACAATAAAAAACGATAGAGTTTTAATGACGAATGTTAAGGCCATCTCATGATAAGAATTTATGGTGAATTGTTTCTCGCATTTGCCTTGTTCTTCGCTTTCATCCAAAGCTCATTGCCGCTTTGGGGACATTTCCGTCATAACCCTTATGCCCTTGCTGTTGCAAGACCCGCTGCATGGGGACAATTTATTTGCCTCCTAAGCGCCTACAGCTTACTCACCATGGCCTTCATCACCAATGATTTTTCTATTGACTATGTCGCAGCGAATTCTCACCCTTTACTCCCACTCCTGTATCGTTTGACCGCTGTATGGGGAGCGCATGAAGGCTCTGTATTATTATGGATTGTCATTCTTTCCATTTGGACCATTATTTTTTCTATTAATCAAAAAAATAATATGGAATTACCAATTGTTCTAAGCGTATTAGGATTAATTAGTTTTTGCTTTCTCTGCTTTTTATTGCTTACATCTAATCCATTTTTATCTGCCATCACCCCGCGATCTGGACAAGATCTCAACCCCTTGCTGCAAGATCCTGGTTTCGTTATTCATCCACCCATGCTCTATACGGGATATGTCGGTTTTTCTGTTGCTTTTGCTATCACGCAAGCAACGCTTATCTCGGGTAAATTAGATACCGCTTGGGCAAATCTCACTCGCCGCTTTGCCCTTGCCGCGTGGTGTTTTCTCACTTTTGGTATCGCGCTTGGTAGCTGGTGGGCTTATCGTGTACTGGGGTGGGGCGGATTTTGGTTCTGGGATCCTGTCGAAAATGCTTCCTTATTACCCTGGCTCTCTGGCACCGCACTCATTCATGTTTTACTTTTATCGGAAAAACGCGGCATTGCAACCGCCTGGGCAGCACTGCTTGCTATCATCAGTTTTGCATTGAGCTTGCTCGGTACTTTCTTAGTCCGTTCGGGTGTGCTTATTTCCGCCCACACTTTCGTGAACGATCCTGCTCGCGGCATTTTTCTTTTATTATTACTCGGTATAGTGATCACAGCCGCCCTCGCACTATATGTTATTCGCTTACCTACATTAACCACCAAACAACCTATCATCTTTTCTTTCTTCTCACGCGACACTGCTTTACTATTAAATAGTGCACTCCTTTTTGTAGCAATGCTCACTATTTTGCTCGGCACCTTATATCCCCTCATTCTTGATGCTTTACATCTCGGTACGATTTCCGTTGGGGCACCTTATTTCAATACCGTGATGCTACCTATTGTTTTTACGGTATTATTCTTCATGGGACTTGTCCCCTTCAGTCGATGGCAGCAAGCCGGAAAAAATTTACTCCTCAGCGCAATAGTTGCTGCTATGTGGCTATGGTTTTTTTCTAGCTCCATGGAACTCACTACTTTTCTCAGTTTAAGCTTAAGTTTATGGATTATATTAAGTGCTACCAATTTATTCCGTCAAAATATAGGCATGGCCATTGCCCACCTTGGTTTTGCCACATTAATCATTGGCATTATGCTTTCCAGTTTGTTGAATGAAGAACGCGACGTTCGTCTTCATCCGGGTAATGCCACTCGTATTGGGCCTTATCAATTTTTCTTTCTTAATACTGAGAGTGCTGATGGTTCTAATTATCGCGGCATTCGTGCTAACTTTGAAGTACTTAAAAATAATCGTCACATCACTTACCTCTTCCCGGAAAAAAGAATTTACACTGTTCGTGAAATGGTGATGACGAAAGTAGATATTCATCCTGGTATCTTTCGTGATCTTTATATTGCCCTAGGTGAACCATTAAATCAGGATGATTGGTCAGTGCGATTATATTACAAACCCTTTATTCGATTTATTTGGTTTGGCGCAGCACTCATGATGCTCGGCGGTCTAGTAACGATTGTACGGCGTCGACCTGATTGATTCAGCTGATTGATTATCCCAAACTAACTCTTTTAATTCTTTCAAGTCATAGCTGGTTTGTGTTTTTATACTGAATGTAGCCATCATCCATTTTTTAAGACCTTTCCCTCGAAATCTTACCATTGCTGCATTTCTTGACATCTCCTCTAGCAGAGCTTGTAAGGATTCAATTTTATTGATACTTTTTAATTTTATTGCAACCTTTTTTAATTCTTTATATTTTAATTTTGTTTTCTCATACGAGAATCTTTTGTTAACACCCGATTGAATATCCTCCAATTCTTGTTTGATATCTTTCAGGCGCATACTAACCCAATTTTCCACTTTTTCTTTTTTAAATTTAAATAAATCATTATTTATTTGTTGATGCAATGCTTTAGCCTGACGTCTCTGATGATCAGATGAAAAAAATCCTATTCGCTTTAAATTACTCATTGTTACCGGCACTGGAACCAATGGCATTTTATTTGTGTCAATAATAATTTGTTGATATCGCGAGAGAAGTAGTAAAGCAGCAGCCGTTTTGTCTAATTCCATTAGATAAATTACTCCTCCCAAAAAGTGAGTTTTTACCCATTCAAAAAAAGCAGGATCACACTGTGACTCAAGCAGTAGTCGTGCTTGTTCAAGAGGTGGAATGGCAGCAGCAACACGAATTTCATCATTTTGATAAAGAAATCTCTTGGCCGTTACACTTAAATGTTTACGTATTTCGCCATCTTTAAAAAATTCAGCCTTAACCTCCGCTGCAATGTGAGATTGAAAGGTGCACCATTCTAATAACTGTGCTTGGACAGTTTTGCTAGTCATTATTCTAATTGCTGGATTTTCCAATAATGTCAATATAATACGTGGGTAATCTTGAAATGATTGTTGTTCTACCAAATTTGTTATTTCAGATTCTATCGCCTCTTCATAAGTCATCGGCTCCCCCATTAATAAATTACACTTGGGAAAAGCGCGCTCTATTTTCCATTTTTCTATGTCTTCTAATAAATCCTGAATAGCATATCGCGTACGGAATGTTTGATAGGGGGAGTATATAATTTTAAACCAAGGATGATTACTCCAATATGCTTTAATCTCCATGCTCATGTAAGAAACAACAAATGGGTTTTTAAATAATTTAATGAATGCTGTGACGTCATTGCGCAACTTATATTCTTCATGTAATCGAATTAAATAGTGTTTAAAGTCACGCTGACACCGTCCAAGCAAGGCGGGAGATTTAGCAGCGGTGATAATAGCTCTTTTAAACCATTCGATTGCTAAATTAAGTGATCCTGCTTCTCGAGACCATCCATACGCATTGGCAATCGCTAAATTCATGTTAGCATCTGAATATGATTTTATCTCTGCTACAATCTCACGCCAATTCTCTGATCCACCTTGAAATAATAAATCCAATCCCTTGTAGATTTTTTTCTCTACACCCTGTCCGCGATAATATAAAAGCCCAAGCTTTTTACACGATTTGCTATCGCCGTGTTTAGCTGCCCTCTTGTACCAAAAAACAGCACACTCATACGCGGCTTTTTTATAATAATGTTCGCCTAAATCTCTCTGGAGAAGGTGTAAATCAGGGTTTTGAATTACCAACGCTTCTAAACACTTAAGATAATGCGCATCGTCTTTTAGAATGAGTAATCTAAAAAAAGACATCGCATCCCACATCAAGCCTGCTTCATAACAAGAGGATGCAAGCCACCATATCACTGCTAAATTAGTATCATCCATCCGATGAGCATGACTATAATAATTAAATGCCTTCGTATTTTTTCCATTCCGCTCGCATATCGCCCCTAATTGAGCATAATATTCCGCATTCATTTTATCCAAAGCATAACGAATAGCAGGACAAAACCCATCACCACATATGACTTCAAGAACTTGATTAATAAACCTCATACTATTTAAAAAATATTGCTCTGGATCTAGAAGGTTAGCATGGCATTCCGCTAGATAAATCAAGGGTGCTTCTAAGTATTTTTCTGGTAGAATCCCTTTATCATGAGAAGGGGTTAAATCCCACAATGATTTTTCAAATAATTTCTTGTCACAATAAGCACGTAATGTCTTTGCACCCGGATAACGATCTGCCAATGTTAAGAAAAGCCTAGCAAGCACATAAGGATAATAACCCTGATAACATTCTTCTGGCTCTTGTATTAATTCTGGATTAGTAAAGATAAATTCGCCTAAGATAAAATAGAGTTCATGACTATAGTGCCTCTTTCGCAGCGTGAGCGTTGTTTCCAATATGGTTTGTAAAAAACAAGCTAGCTGTTCTGGATCAAAATAATATTCTTTGATACCTCTTGGTGAACCTGTCACTAATTTTGCTAAAAGCTTTTTGGTATAGTCTGAATAAATTCTCGGCGCTACGCTGGCTACTAAATCTATTCGTTGTATGAAACGCTTGTAATCACTTTTCATTAAATCATTGAGAGCATTCGCATAGAGGGTTTCAGCCCTCTCTAGCGGGCCATTATGATGAGATATCGGTAATTTCATTTAGCTCCCAACATGTTGGTTAATTTTGTAGTTATGCTACTCAAGACCTTTCATTTGCACAACACCTTGTTTCTGTTTAGAATCCACTTAGCTTAGGAAAAATAAATGGAAAAAATGACCCATGCCTCTGTCCCAAAAATTAAAATCTGCGATTCCATTTCTGATTTTATTCATCTTACTTCTGCTACTCTGGCGCGAACTCTTTTACTCCACTCCCAATGAATTACCTTCAGCTCTTATTGGGGAACCCGTTCCCCATTTTCAGCTTTCTACCCTTACACCCCCTATGAAAACATTCACTCAAAATGATCTACGAGGACACGTGAGTTTACTAAATGTGTGGGCAACGTGGTGCTCTGCTTGTGGCATGGAGCATCCTATGCTAATGAAAATTAGTCGACAATATCATGTCCCTATTTATGGAATTGCTTATAAAGACGATCCTGCCGATGTGAAACAATGGCTGGAAAAATCGGGTAATCCTTATGTGTTATTAGGTGATGATAAAAATGGAGATGTGGCGATTGATTTTGGCGTCTATGGTACACCAGAAACATTTGTGATTAATGCGGAAGGGAAAATTGTTTATCGTTATATTGGAGCAATTGATCAGAAAGCGTGGGACAATACGTTGTATCCATTGATACAGCAGTATCAGGATGCGAAATATGGGTAAACAATTATTAGTCCTTATCTTTCTCCTGCTGGGGATAGTGATTTCTGCCTACGCCATAGACGATACGGCTGAAAAACGTCTGGCTAATCTGACGAAAGAAATTCGCTGTGTGGTCTGTCAAAATCAAAACATTGCTGATTCCAATGCGCCGCTTGCCAAAGACTTACGTGAGAAAGTGCAACAAATGATAATAGATAAAAAATCGGACGAGGAAATTAAAGAATACCTTGTGCAACGTTATGGCGAATTTATCCTCTTACGACCGCGCTTTCACTCGACTACCTTTTTATTGTGGACATTTCCTTTCCTGGGCATGCTAATGGGGTTCTTTTTCCTTTGCCGTTTCGTTAAACTCCAGGCTAAATAAAATTGGGTTATAATGACTAAATGGCACTCGAAAAAAATATCAAATTAATCAAGACTATTAAAAAATATCCCGTCATTGGCTGGCGTGAATGGGTAAGCTTGCCTGGCTTAGGAATTGATAAAATAAAAGCCAAAATCGATACGGGCGCTAGGACCTCTGCTTTACATGCCTTTTCCTTGCAGCCATTTGTTGAAAATGGCCGGAATAAAATTTCATTTGAGATCCACCCCTTACAACACAATACGGAGTTAACCGTTCAGTGTATTGCTGATATTGTAGACAGACGACTCGTCACAGATTCCGGTGGGCATGCAGAAGAACGCTATGTTATTCAAACCCCTATTACTATTGCTGGACAAACTTGGTCAATTGAGATTACTCTCACCGAACGGGAAACCATGCTTTTTCGCATGTTATTAGGCCGAAGTGCGATACGTAAGCACTTCATTATTAATCCAGCTCGCTCATTTATAACAACCAGGGTTCGTAAAAAATGAAAATTGGTATTTTATCAAGAAAAAGTAACCTTTATTCCACTAGCCGTTTAGTAGAAGCAGCCCGCGCCCGCGGCCATCAAGCGGAGGTGATTGATACCCTTCGCTGCTATATGAATATTACTTCCGCCCAACCGACGATTCATTTCAAAGGAGCACCGCTTGATACGTACGATGCGGTCATTCCCCGCATCGGCGCTTCCATTACTTTCTATGGCGCTGCTGTCGTCAGGCAGTTGGAGATGATGGGTGTATTTTGCGTGAACGATTCCGTTGCCATTACCCGTGGCCGAGATAAATTACGTTCGCTGCAATTATTATCGAAAAAAGGAATTGGCTTACCGATTACCGGCTTTGCGCATTCGTTAGATGAAATTCAGGATTTAATTAAGATGGTGGGCGGCCCACCGTTGGTTATTAAGTTTTTGGAGGGAACACAAGGAATAGGCGTGATTCTGGTGGAAACCTCGAAGGCGGCGCGTAGTGTACTAGAAGCTTTTTTTGGGCTTAAAGTGAATATCATGGTACAGGAATATATTAAAGAAGCAGGCGGGGCGGACATTCGTTGCTTTGTGGTGGGTGGTAAGGTGGTGGCTGCGATGAAAAGGCAAGCGGAGTCGCCGGAAGAATTTCGCTCTAATTTACATCGTGGTGGGATTGCAACGCCTGTTGAAATTACGGAAGAAGAAAGAACGATGGCCATTCGAGCGGCGCATATTATTGGGTTGAATGTGGCGGGGATTGATATTGTTCGTTCGCACCGGGGGCCGTTGATTATGGAAGTGAATGCGTCGCCGGGGTTGGAGGGGATTGAAAAGACGACGGGTGTGGATGTGGCGGGGGCAATTATTCAGTTTGTGGAGAAGGGTGTGAAATGAGGTTTTATTTGGCTAGAAAGATTTACCCTGCCAAATGCTGGCCTTTGTAAATTGGAAAGTAACCTTAACAGGAAAGATACATCACTAGTTGTAGTTGGTTCTGGTATTAAATTTGTATCGCATATTACCACTGAGACTAGAATTTATATTGAACATGCAGATAAAGTGCTTTATCTAGTAAATAATCCTGCTATGAAAGAATGGATTCAAAAGCAAAATCCTCACGCAGAGTCTTTAGATTTTCTTTATACTAAATATCCATTACGCTTGCATTGCTATCGTGCTATCACTAACTTCATTTTAGAAACATTGCGGAGAAATATACATCTCTGTGTTGTACTTTATGGGCATCCTGCTATATTTGCCCAACCAGCACTTGAAGCAGTGATCCAAGCTAAAAAAGAAGGTTATTATGCTAAAATTTTACCAAGCATTTCTGCAGAAGATTGTCTTTTTGCTGATTTATGCATTGACCCTGCTTCTCATGGCTGTCAATCTTTTGAAGCAACAGATTTATTAGTCCGCCAACGCCGGATTGATCCTAGTAGCCATTTAATTTTATGGCAAGTTGGGAGTATTGGGGTATTAGGTCATGTTAGATCACATGACAATTCGAAAGGAGCAAAATTGCTGCTTAATCATTTAATACAATATTATCATGTGGATCACCAAGTAATCCTATATGAAGCAGCACAATACCCCCATCTTGAACCTCGCATTGATACATTGCGATTAACAGAATTACCTGAAGCACCTTTCTCACGAATTTCTACTCTTTACGTACCGCCTCTATGTAAAGTACCTTGTGATGAAGCGATGTTGATTACGTTAGGCATTAAATCTACTGAGTTACAATAAAAGCACGCTATTAATAATTAAGGATGACAATATGACATTATCTTTGTCTCTAGCGATTAGAAATTATACTACTAGTTATGCAGGATTACCAAGAACTTGTTGGCAGGGAATTTTTATTAATTTTATTGAATCAATTTTTTATAGTGCTTATTCCTTTATACCAATTTATTTTGTTAGTGTATTACACTTCGATATTACGGTAGCAGGCATGATTATGTCTTGCTATGGATTGGGTACGATTCTAGGTGGATTTCTTGGAGGAAAGCTATCTGATCGACTATCTCCGAAAACTGTATTAATAAGTAGTCTTTTGTTTCAAATCTTGACTACTTTAGCGCTAATAAAATTAAAATTTATTTCATTATTAATGATAAATTTGTTTATGATGGGGATGGCATTTTATGGGTTCCTGACAGCAAATCATTTATGGGTTTTGGAGCAATGCCACCATGAGGAAATCAAATTAAAAGCCCTTAATTTATTAGGAGTCGTTTCCAATTTAGGTTTAGGAATTTCTTCTTTCATTATGAGCTCTTTACTTAGCCATGGATTTCAATATGTATTCTCCGTAACAGCAGTTATTCTATTTCTATTAATGATCTATTCCTCATTAATAAAGAAAAATGCACTAGGTTCTTCTTTTGAAAAAGAAAATCAAATCAACCTATCGGACTCAGACAATGTACAAGCAAATAAAAAAATATTTTGGATGGTACTAGGATGTGTTTTTCTAGTTGGCTTAATGATTTTTCAAATGAGTACAACTTATTCATTTTATATCCAAAATATGTTCCCAGAATGGGGAATTAAAGGAGTCAGCATTTTATTTGCATTAAATGCTTTTCTCATTGTCTTATTTCAAGTACCAATAGGAAGTTATTTCAGTAAATATAATAAATTGCTATTGGTTGGATCTGGTGCTCTTTTACTCGGATTAGGATTTTCTCTATTAAGTTTCCCATTTACTTTTGCAATAGCAGTATTGAGTTGTATGGTTTATACAATAGGAGAAATATTATTTTTTTCAGCAGCCCAGTTGATGTGTTATCAATATGGTCCAAAAAAAGGGCATAGTGTAGGATTTTATAGAATGATTTATGCTTGCAGTAGAGTAGTAGCGCCGACTGGCGGAACATGGGCCTATAAGGTATGGGGCGGCCAGATGATTTGGTATTTATGTGGAGTGATAGGAATGACATGCTTAATGGGATGCAGATATGTTGGAAAAACAGTCAAGGCCTATTAACAAATTTGGTTATACTTTTATCAAAAAATTTACTTCCCTTTAGTTTTAATACCAATACATCCCCTCATAAAAGGAGAATCGCTAGCAAACTTTGAATTTTTAACTTTATATTTTTGAGTGCAACCATCAAATCGTTTATCGAATTTAGTAATTTCAGTTGATGGACATACAATATTATGTCGATCAAGCTCATTATGAAAATATTTAAACTCCACTTGTTTGGCAACTTTATAAATAACAGTATCTGCACATAGATTATTTTCTTTTAATAATTCTTCAATAAATATTCGCGTAACATGTTCAAGTTCACGTAATTCATGTAAGGTACTTGATATCTTTCTTGATTTTGGTGAAAAAATATGTGTCGATGGATTTTGCAATGAATAATAAACGGGAAAAATATCTTTTTCAAATTTAAAATGGACAGGTTGCATAAGTGTGGGAAAATATTTCTTTAAACCATATGATTCAATAAAAACTTTTTGCAAAACATCTAATGGCAGAGAGTTGCTATCAAACGCAGGTGCATAGCCAGGCGCTATGCCTAAAGCAGTGGTAAATAGGTGTTTAGCCGTATCTGCTAAATAAGGATTTGGTTTTAAATTACGATTTTTTTGGATAACAGAAAAAGTAAAATCATAAAAAAAGGTGTTTTTTTGATATTCAAAATAATTCCATGCTGACTCATATAAGTATAACTTTAAATGGTGCCAGGCTTTATCAGAAAGGCTCTGTATCCATTTTTCTGAAAAATACATTAGACAAGATCGCCAAGAACAATTAACTACGTTACTTTGAATAATATCTTTAAAAATATGCCAATGTTCATATAACGACTTTGGCGGCGGTTTTTGAATATTGAAATCCCGCTGTAAATTTATATGATTTGTAGCACAACCTATATTTGGAAGCATAAAAGTTGACCGAACACCGGAAATCAATGTCAATATTTTATTAGTAGAATAAATACGCTTATTGTTTCGGCCCAAAATGAGTGCAAGTGGAAATAATGAACCTGGAGTATAAATTGTCCTAGGGATCGTAATTTTTTCTTCTCGCAAATCGATATAAAGTTCAAGGTTTTTATCAAGCAACATAGCAAGTGGAGCACTGTTTATGCTGTAGCCTAAATGTTCAAAAACATCTTTTGGGACCCCATAATCAGATAATCGATAGTAAGTTTCATTCAATTTGGGTAAAAGCGTACTTTGCGTATCTCCTTTCAATGCTCCCCAAGGATAATATGCAAGATATAAAGGAAAATTCTTGCCAGGATTTAAATCATCTACAAGCCTTGCAAATGTCGGTTCGATTTTAGAAACCCGCTCTCGTATATTTGCCCAATAAGTTTTAACGAGGCCCCTACCTTCGTCTACTTCCGTTACCATATCCGAGCTTTTGTCCATAAATTATCCTTATAAATTAATGCTATAAATTTTTGCAATAAAAAATTTGAATGATTATCTACTACAATTTTTTTGAATTCAATGTTTAGATAGCACTTACTTAAAAATTCAACAGGGAGAAAAAATTCCTATGCCAGCATTAGAATTCTTATGCAAGGATATAGGTATTAATACAAATAAATTTACAAAAGGAGAATTACTTATATTAGAAGCAGAATTATTTTTTCTTATTTGTGAAGAACTCAAAAAATTATTTAAATCTCATTATAAAAATTATTTTAGTTTATTAAATTTTGATTTTGAAATGGAGGAAAGAATGATTGAGACAAATTTTTTACGTTTTGTAATTGTCGATATTTTATCTACAGAAACTTATAACTTATTAGGTATTGCATTATATACGCAAAATTCTGAGGAAACTATTTATGAATTAATGAGTGGTTATAATAAAGATCCAAGTTTATTACTAGCAAGGAAGATTATTGAATTACATAGGAAGGTTAGACCAGAACTTTACAGAATAATTCTGAAGAAAGCTATCAAAATAGAGTAATGAACAAAAACGAGGAATGGTTGCAATTTTTTAAAACCCTACTTATGTTCAACATAAAATTGGTACTCAACAAGTCTGCTTTGGAGATAAAAATGACAAATACACAAATAATTACAACTGAAGTAAGGAATTTTACATCACTAAGATCATACCCATCTTATATTACTTTTGAACATGTTGGAAAATTACCAACGTGTGTTGATCAAAAATTTGAAAAAAATCTCATTTTAGAAGAAAGTAAGATTTTTTATCCAAAAATAGACAAACTCGAAGCTTATTTTTCTTCAGAATATGAAAGCCTTCGGTTTGGAGCAGCACAATTCTGTGGATTTCTTCATGATACGATTGCTGTCGAACATAGTATTGTTATTCCAGCGATTCGTGATCTATACAAACTGCCATTTCACATTCCAGTACAACCAATCGAAGATCTATTTAAACTCATCACAGATGAAGGACATCATGCTGCTCAAGCATTGAGCTTTATTAATATTATTAAACAACATTTCGATTTAGAAATTTGTGAAAATGGTGATAAATTACCTTTATTTTTGCGACGATTAGAAAAACAAAAATCTGAATTATCATCAGATTTAGATAAATCACTTTTCACAATGATAATCGGAATTGTCACCGAAACTAGAATTTCAAAAGAATTAGGTCAATTTACAAATAACGAGTATATCATTTCAGCCGTAAGAGAAAATTGTAGCTCACATCAGCACGATGAAACAATTCATGCTTCTCAATTTCGTGCATTAGGGGAGTGGAGTTGGTCGCAGTTCGATGATGAGCAAAAAGAATTAGCAGCCGAATTATACGCAAAAACTACTATTGCACGTAGTTTACCAGATATCAGCCGAATTGCCTTTTACATGAGCCAAGTTACTTCTTATAGTAGAGAAAGGTGTGATAAAATTGTTAATAAAATTTTTACACCAGATGTTATCAGAGAAGAAATGCTAATTGCTGCTAGACCAACAATTTTCTTCTTACGGAAACTAGGCGTTCTAGATTTCAAAGTTGCAAGAGAAATTTTTACAAAAGCGGGTGTTACAGTTTAACTAATTCATTTTTTTAATAAAAAAGGAATATTTATCGATGAAATCCATTATTGGAGTCTTCACTCCTAGCTTCAAAGGCGCCTTTAAACTTTGGTTAAAAATTCTCAAAATAATGATACCAATTAGCATAATTGTAAAGATTATGGAAGCAATCGGATTGATTACTGTCTTTGGGAAACTTTTAGAGCCAATCATGGTTTTTGTAGGTTTGCCCGGTTTAATGGGGTTAGTTTGGGCAATAACTATAGCAACAAATCTATGGGCAGGTGCATTGCTATTTGTATCACTCGCCAGTTTAACTGCAATGTCCATGGCACAAGTCACAATCCTAGGGATTTTAATGCTGATGGCACATGGATTACCTCTAGAAATAAGGATGGTTCAAAAATGTGGTGTTGGTGCGATATTTTCGCTCATCCTTAGAATATTTAGTGCATTAAGCTTGGCATATGCTTTTAACTACATATTTTTAGCATTCAACCTATTTCAAACTCCTGCAAATATCGTACTTGGATCCTCTAGCAACTCAGGAAACAATCTGTTTGACTGGGCACTACATCAAGGCAAGAGTTATATATTTGTTTTAATAATGTTATTAGGACTTGTACTCCTACTTGATCTATTAAAAAAGTACGGTCTAATGCATAAGCTTGGTATGGTATTTGCTCCCTATTTATCAATCATAGGTGTTTCAAAAAAATGTGCACCAGTTACTTTAGTTGGCATGACATTAGGCCTTGTTTATGGTGGGGCGCTCTTGCTAAAAGAAATTGAAAGTGGAGAGCTAGATTCTCATGATATCTTACTTTCAATAATATCCATGAATTTATTTCATTCTATTATTGAGGATACGATTATTGTTGTATTAATGGGAGGAAGTTTATTTTGGGTGCTACCAATAAGATTTATATTCATGGCATTTATCATGCGTATCATTTTATTTTTAATAAGAGACAATAAAGAAATCGTTTATAAGCTAATAAGAATTTAAAAATTAAATAGGAATTGGGTATGCACTCATTCGTTTCTTCGAGGAAAGAGATTAACCAGTACCTTGCTTGGGTGATGGTTGCTATTGCTGCTTTATTTTATAGTTATGAATTCATTCTTCGTGTTGCTCCAAGCACCATGTTCGATGACTTCATTGTTTTTTATCATATCACCGCTACCGATGTTAATAATGTAGTAATCTTCTATGCGCTTGCTTATACGCCTATGCAGTTAATTGTTGGGCCATTGTTTGATAAATATGGAGTTAAAAAACTTTTATTTTTTGCAGTCTTATGTTGTATAGTAGGTTCTTACTTCCTCAGCACTATGAGCTATATTTGGGTTTGCAGAGCTGGATTATTCCTAATGGGTTTAGGTTCATCTTTTGCTTTTGTAGGCGTACTCAAAATAGCTGCAGCTACAGTAAATAGAAAGTATTTAGGTCTTGCTTCAGGAATAACGACAGCCCTTGGAATGGTTGGTGCAATTTGTGGCCAATCCATTGCTGCCTATATTAACCTTCGTTTTGACTGGCGATATACTTGGTGGCTTTATGCTATTAGTGGCTTAACTATCGCTTTTCTCATCTCCGTTTTTATCAAAGAACGTACTCAAATCCCTGAGGAAATTGATCTCCCTAATGTACAATCATTATTTAAGCAACTTATTTTGCTAGCTCAGAACAGAGTAGTTTTATTATGTGGCCTGATTGGTGGTATATTGTATATGCCCATTTCAGTTTTTGGTTCAGTATGGGGAATTCCCTATTTAACAAGTTTATCTAAAAATATATCAACAGTGCAGGCCTCTAATACAGTAGCCATGATATTTACTGGTATGATGGTTGGTTGTCCTCTAGCAGGGATCCTAAGCAGATATATTACAAGTGAAAAATTATTAATAGGTAGTAGTATTTGCGTGTTAATATTAAACACAGCATTAATATTTATTACATCAAATTTCCTACTGATTATAGGAATGATATTATTCCTGATAGGGTTAATAGGTGGTGCTGAAGTATTAACTTTTACCATTGCAATTGAAAATAGTCCACGATACCTTGCAGCATCTGCAGTAGCATTTGTTAATTTCATTGTGATGATTATTAGTGGAATTATGCAATACGTGGTAGGCCTGACATTAGATTATTTTTGGGATGGTGCCATTATTAATGGCATTCCAATATATAGTGCCAGTGCTTATCGAATTGCAATCGCTACTATTCCGGTGTTATCCGCACTTGGTACGCTAATTTTTATTAGCGGAATTATTCAGACTAAGAGCAATAAAAATTTGACAGCTATAACACTTGACAAAATTAAGCATTAAAATCGAATGTCTAAATCCGAATTTAATGATCGATATTTTATTGATTTTAAAAAATCGCAAATAATTTACATTTTCTTGAATAAGATCGTTATTATGTTTACTAACCCCCTATTGTCAGTTTTTCAGTAAATGTTCGGTCAAATACATCTTTTTAAATTGCTATTGGTTGGATCTGGTGCTCTTTTACTGGTAGCTCACTCCTCCTCTCCTCTAAATCCTTATGCACCCCTAGCGCAACTTGGTCACACTATATCGTTCTAAAACAAAATATCTACCTGCCTCACTTTTGGAACGATAAAAATCATAATATTGGTTGCCCGATTCATTGGCTCTAACTCGTTCTTTTAATTGAGACTACTTAAAAATTCCTCAACACGCATCTAAAATAATGCCACGAACGATGCTAAGATATACTATTGAGCGATTTTATCTTGACGAGCGCAAGAAATATTTAATTAAATGATATTTTCCTATAAAAAATGTTTATGAAAACCAAAGCAATTATTTTAAATAATTATCCAAAGTTCACCCCAAGCAGCAAGGATGTAGACTGCATTTCCATTCAACTTGATAATTTCCCCTCCGAAACTGTCCTCATTCGTCTATTATTTCTTTCCGTTGATCCCTACATGAGAAATAGGCTGCGACCAGAAGGTACTCATTACATTAAACCATTAGAAATAGGCAAACCAATCATCAGCATGGGGATTGGAGAAGTCATTGAATCCAAAACAGTCAAATTCAAATCAGGCGATCTTGTTATCGGCATGTTTCCATGGCAAGAATTTGCGGTAATAAATGCAAATGCCGCCAAACCCATACGACAAACCACCCTGCCTATTACAACTCAACTTGGCATTTTAGGTTATCCAGGACTCACCGCCTATATTGGCATTAATAAAATAGCTAAACCTCTTCCTGGCCAAACTATCTTTATCTCAAGCGCAGCAGGAGCCGTTGGAAGTTTAGCAGGCCAATTAGCTAAAATTCACGGCTGTCATGTTGTAGGCAGTACAAGCTCACAAGAAAAAATTAATTACTTAATCGATTATTATCACTATGACACAGCATTTAACTACCAGCAGTATCGAGAAGATTACGCATCGGCCATAAAAAAATACTGCCCTCACGGGATTGATATTAATTTTGAAAATGTCGGTGGTAAATTATTAGAAGCAGTAATTGAATGTTTAAATCTCCAATCAACGATTGTCTTGTGTGGCGCCATATCTCAATATAACTCGCAAAATCCAAGACAAGGCCCGAACAATTTTCATAAGCTCAACTCTAAAAATGCAAAATTGATTGGCTATATTGTTACCGATTACGATCATCTTTTTGATGAATTTCAACAATATATTATTGACCAATATCTGAAAGGGAAAATAAATTATCATGAAACTATCATTAATGGTTTAGGGAATGCTTGGTCTGCATTTATTGGTTTATTTGATAGCAAAAACATAGGCAAAATGCTGGTGAAAATTTAGTGGATAACTAGCACGACAATTTAGCGCTAGCGACCAATTAAATAGAAACAGCACTTAGTAATAAATTCTGCTGATAATTCACCTCAACCTTATCATTCGACGAGGCAGGTTGAAATAATGTTGCCTGGCAATTAAATAACAAATTTTTATCAAGAGAATTAAAATATTCAACTATCTTAATTTTTTTCTTTTCAGAAGCATAATCGCGAGCATTTTTTCCATTTTCATCTTCAATATCAGGCTTGTCATTACTTGCTATATATAATTTAACTATTTCTAATTCGATTATTTCTTTTGATAGGTTTCCATCCCAATTGAAATCCTGTTTTATAAATTCCACTAAACTCTTTCCGCCAGAACCGAGGAAATTTTTATTAAAATAATCCCAAGCAATTTTGAAAACCTTCGCTCTCTCCTCTAACATTTCTTCAGATATTTCTGTACCGTTAATAAAGGGAATATAAGATTTCCAATCCAATTCATTAGCAACACAAAGATCGCAAAAATCATACACAGCTTTTAAATTTAGCTTAAACTTATTTTTTGTTTGTAATGCAGACAGACGAGAATCTTGGTTTAAACATCGATAAATGTTTGCTAATGGTACTTCTTTATCTGCGATGATTCGTTGAGATTGTGAATCGGGGGAATCAACTTTACCAATAAGAATAGGGAAAAGTGGTTTTAGAATACCCAACGCACCTGGAGTGAATTTGCCATTACTTCCTACAAATACGCGCTCTACTCCATGTTCATTTACTAAACGCTGACCTAAATAGGTATAAAAGTCAGCTAGCAAAGTCGAGTTTTTATTGTCGCTACGATAATTAAGACCGCTTTCAATTGAATCAAATATTATACGATCATTTTTACGTCGTACCCAAGTTTTAGCAATGATTTTTTCCTTTTTATTAGGGTTTTTATTCTTTTCAAAAAGAACATAAAAACCACTGTTAGGTTTAGTAATGGCATATTGCACAAATTCTCTTCCACCAGAACGATCAATTGACATACAGCAACCTGTAAAACGACCAATAATCGCAGCTCGCGGATCTTTAGAACTTAAATTTTTTAAAACATATTGTGCATATTCCGGTGCAATCTCTTTTCCATCAATAACAATATTCGGAATCATGGTTGGATCATCTTGAGGAATTAATTTTAGATAATCATTAAAGTCGCTTTCAGGAACCATATGAGTGAAAAATACCTCAGCTGCCTCAGGATTTTCCTGTGCGCGTTCATAGTATACATGACGTGCATAGTACGTTAGTTTTTCAATCGGTGTTGTAGGAGATAATAATTTATCTTGAGCAATAGAAGCAATAGTGCGTTTACTTTCTTTGAGCCGAGCAAGTATGTACTCAGATTTTTCTTGCTTAATTGCTGTTATATCTTTAAGTGCTGGCAAATTAAGTTGTTTTTTGAAATAGGATTCGAAACGCGTTTTAATCTTGCTGTTGATAGTTTTTTTCGATGCTTTATCCTTTAATATCTCATCATATTCTGCAGAAAATAATCTTTCGTGTTCTTGTGTCACCTCCTTAACAATGGCTTCTTTAAGTAGCGCTTGATTTTGTAGCACAAAATCTTCTATCCGTTTCGCAAATGGAAATAACCGTATAATAATATCATGAGAGGTATTAGGATTATGATAGGCTATCAATGCTCTCCATAGTGCAATATTCCACTGGTCTTCTTTTGGTAAATGAAAACGGCAAGCTGAACTGATGATTTCCTCATTTGAGCCATAAGAAAATAGAAGTTTTTTTTCATATTGTTCTTCATACCGTTTCAAATAAGCAATAGCTCTATCTGTATTACCAAACAATATAGTCAATTTGATTGCGCTTATTCTGGCATCTTCCAATTTTTTAAAACAATTCTTTGTTAACATGAGCAATTGCATGTAAATTTGGAAATCAAAGCCATGCAATGAAAAGTTAAGATCTTTTGATAAATTTTTCACCTCTTCTAATTCTATCTGTATATCTTCATAGCTTATTTCTGATACAGATTCCAGTTTAACTTGCAGCAGTAGTTTGTCTATGGGCATTACTGCAATATCCCCTTAAAATCCAACGCCAATCGCCGCAAATCCAATCGATTCAAGAACAACGAATAAACCATCCAAGCACTCACCGCTGCAAGATCCGCAAATTGTGGTGGCACATATTTTGGTGGCGCAATAATCCCTTCCTCTACCAAATCCGCTAATACATGCAAATCTTCCAACGTCGTTTTGCCAACAAACAACAATGGAATCCGCTTCACCAATCCACGTTGCACTGCCAAACGCATATAGTTATAAATTAAAATAAACCCTTTGCTATAAGATAAATCTTTCGTATATGGCCCTAACTCCGGTGCACTGCCGCGAAAGACGCGCACCGTTGATTGGTAACTATCCTCTTCATCCAATCCCTGTTCGCGATAAAATTGAAATACATCAAAAAAATTCGCACCACCTTCCGCCATACTGACCGCAATAATGCGATTTGTTAATCGTTTTAAGCGACCAGGATAAGAAGAAAAAGTAAACAACTCTGTAATAATTGCTAGCCCTTCTTGTGTAATCGTAGAAGACGGTGGCCCTTTACTTAGAAAAGTACAAATCGGTTGTGCCATTCCATTTAAGGTTGTCCCAAGATGCACCCATCCTTCATGAATTTCAAAAATACGAATTTCCCGCGAACTAAACATCAACCCTTTATGAATTTTAATCCGATCCGCACCCGCGGCTGCGTCTGCAATGATGCCATCACTTAACTCAACACGAATATTTCCACCATCCGAAAAATATGCACTAAGACGCTCACTTAATATCGACACTGCTTCTTCACTTGTATAAATTCGCTCATCTGCTTGTGTCGTCACCTTATCTTTAATATGCGACAAAGTATCCGTCACTAACGTTGCTAGATCCCTTAATGTCGGTGCCCCCACATGAAACGCATCTTCCGAACTACCATATAATTCTTGCGAAATCGCCGTAAACTTAGGCGTTCCGCGCGCCATCAACATTTCAATCACCCGACAATATTCATAGCACATACGCTGCATGATACTGCCCACACCACTATACTGGCCTAACTTACGGCGAATGCTGTGATCAATTTCGTGAAATTCTTGAATCTTTTTTTCTGGATCAAAGGAAAGCGGATTTTTCTGTTGATAATAGTCGCTATTAATATCCGGCAATTTTCTGCATTTGTGCTTAAAGAAATACTCTTGAACACTCTCATCCCATTTCACTGCGTCAAGAATACGAATAGGCTTCTGTGCGGCTACAATGCGCTCAGACAGCTCATGAATAACTTGTTCATATTCCCCCAAAAATTCTTGACTTAGCGGCATCGCAAACAAAACCTTTTTTGCTTTCTTATCTTATTATTATACCGCAAATTACCAAGAAATTCGGCGCTTTATTTTATGCAAACTGGGCGTTTCTTTTCTCCGCTTCTTCCGCGCAAGGCTTACATAATTTCAGGCCCAATTTTTGCCGCACTTCCGGCATATCATCCCCACATTCCACACAAATTTTTGTCCCTTGTGCCAATTCTGCCGCCCGTTGACGACGATTTAACGCATCCGCCAACTCCCGATTAATAAAGTCATAAGCAATATCAGCGTCATCAGCCATATAGATACCTTCTCTTAAAAAAGGAGGGTATTCTACTGGAATAAGCAGGTATGTCAAATGTGGTTCATATCTCCCAACCACCCTTGCACCATCGTCACCGCCGCTAACGTAGCCGTCTCCGTCCGCAGCACGCGCGGTCCCAAATTCAATGGCAAAAACCCTTTTCTCATCGCCATTTCTATTTCTTGTTCACTGAGCCCCCCTTCCGGCCCAATAAGCAACGCCACCGACTTACAGTCAATAGCTATTGAAGATAACTTCACTTGCACATGCGGAGATAGCACAAAACCCACATCTACTTCTATTTCCGAGAACCACTTCTCTAATCTCACCGGCGGCAACACCCGCGGCACGCGATTACGCCCCGATTGTTCACAAGCACTCACCACTACCGATTGCCAATGTGCTAAACGTTTTTCTTCACGCCCCTCGTCAAACCGCACATTACAACGTTCAGTTATCAAAGGAATGATATTATTCACCCCCAACTCCACTGCCTTTTGCACGATAAAATCCATTTTCTCCCCACGGGCAATACCTTGTGCCAAATGAATTGTCAGGGGTGATTCTGCCTCTCGCTCACTAAACTGGAGAACTTCTACTTCCACCCCTTTCTTATCAATCTGCGTAATACGCGCAAGATATTCCCCACCCTCTCCATTAAAGAGCGTTAACTTTTCTCCAACTTTCGCCCGTAAAACCCGTGCCAGATGATGACTAGCTTTTTCATCAAGCCGCACCCGTGCCGACACTTGTAATGGGATCAACTGATAAATCCGCGAAATTGACATATTGTTATTCTTCCCTTCCCGCAAAAACGTACTCCTGTACCGGCACTCCACCAATTAAATGCTCCTGAATAATCCGCTCAAGCACTGCCGGTGAACAAGAGTGATACCAAATCCCTTCTGGATAAACTACTGCAATCGGCCCCTGCCGGCATACCCGTAAGCAGTTCACTTTAGATCGATAAATTCCACCCTGCTCTGACAACTGAAGTTCTTTCAATCGATGTTTCAAAAACTCCCATGCCTCAAGTCCTGTTTCCTTACTGCAGCAATTCGGCACCGTTTGATCACAGCATAAAAAAATATGCCGCTTAATATGATTTAAATGTAATTTATTAACCCGATCTTCTAACGTTTCCACCCCGCCCCCCTTCTAGCCTTTATAGAAATAATTGACTATGATACGCGCCTATGCCAAAACTTTACATCCAAACACACGGCTGTCAAATGAATGAGTACGACTCCAGTAAAATGGCGGAAGTGCTGATGGCTTCGCATCATCTCATGAAAACTGAGAATGTCGAAGAAGCGGATGTCATATTGCTGAATACCTGTTCTGTGCGTGAAAAAGCGCAGGAAAAAGTGTTTTCTGAACTTGGCCGTTTGCGTGCCTTAAAACAAAAAAACCCTCACTTAATCATTGGCGTGGGCGGCTGTGTGGCCAGCCAAGAAGGTGATGCTATTTTAAAACGTGCCCCTTACGTCGATTTGGTTTTCGGGCCCCAAACTATTCATCGCTTAGGGGAAATGCTAGAAGAACGTCGCACCAAACAAAAATCTATCGTTGATATTAGCTTTCCCGAAATTGAAAAATTCGATCGTTTACCCGAACCGCGCGCGGAAGGACCTACCGCTTTTGTCACCATCATGGAAGGTTGCAGTAAATACTGCAGTTTCTGTGTTGTCCCTTATACTCGAGGTGAAGAAATCAGCCGACCATTGGATGACGTACTAGCAGAAATCACCACCCTCGTCTCGCAAGGGGTAAAAGAAATCACCTTGCTTGGCCAAAATGTAAATGACTATCGCGGACCCCGCCATGAAGGTGGGATCGCGGACCTTGCTGCTTTAATCGAATACATGGCCGCGATCGATGGTGTAGAACGCATCCGTTTCACCACCTCTCATCCCTTGGCCTTCTCGAATCGTTTAATCCAGGCTTTTGCCGATATTCCGCAATTAGTGAACCACTTACATTTACCCGTTCAAAGCGGCTCTGATCGTATTCTCGCTGCGATGAAACGTGGCTATACTGCATTGGAATACAAAGCAAAAATCCGCAAGTTACGGAAAGTCCGCCCTGATATCAGCCTCTCTTCCGATTTTATCGTCGGCTTTCCTGGCGAAACAGACGAAGACTTTGAAGCAACAATGAATCTTATCCATGAAGTCAACTTTGACCATTCCTTTAGCTTCATCTATAGCCCCCGACCCGGTACGCCCGCCGCCCAATTCCCAGACGATGTACCGATGGAAGTTAAAAAACAACGCCTGGCCATTCTTCAAGAACGTATCCTATTGAATGCACGCCATTTTAGTGAAAAAATGGTCGGCACTGTACAGAAAGTCCTGGTTACGGGCCCCGCCGTTAAGAACCCGGAACAAATCTCGGGTAGAACAGAAAATAATCGAGTAGTGAATTTTATGGGGAATTTATCATTAATAGGTCAGATGGTATCAGTAAAGATCACAGAAGCGTTGCCTAATTCCTTAAGAGGCGAAATTCTATCATAACAGTTTTCTGGTGAAAAAAAACACTAGAAATTTATCTCCCCTTTTCAGGTATAATTAAAGTAATAGAGTTGCTACGAGGAAAAAATAGACAGTTGAATACACTCCTTTATTCCGAAACTTTAAAGCTTGCTCCAGAAGACAATCATCGGCTGTTTAATCTCTGCGGTAAATTAAACGAACACCTTAAACTCATCGAAAAGCGCTTGGGCGTTATCATCAAGCAGCGAGGACATACCTTTTCAGTGAGCGGTGATCATGTTGCCGTGAAACAAGCCTGTGATACCCTCAACAACCTTTATCACGAGACCCAAAAAGTGCCCATACTTGAATCGAAAGAAGTGCATCTTTACTTACAAACGGTTAGTAAAAAACTTTCGCAAGATGATCAGGATAGCCACATGGAAATTCGCTTACGAAAAGGTGTCATCACAGCAAGAGGCGAAAACCAGGTCCATTATATTCGTAGCATTATGGATCATGACATTAACTTCGGCATTGGTCCTGCAGGCACAGGAAAAACGTATCTCGCCGTGGCATGCGCTGTTCAAGCGTTAGAAACAGAGCGCGTTAGCCGCATCATTTTAGTGAGACCGATTGTTGAAGCGGGTGAAAAATTAGGTTTCTTACCGGGTGATATTGCCCAGAAAGTTCATCCTTACTTACAACCGCTTTATGATGCCTTACATGAAATGATGGGATTTGAAAAAGTGAGCCAATTAATTGAAAAAGGTGTCATTGAACTGTTACCGCTTGCTTACATGCGTGGCCGTTCATTAAATGATTCCTTTATTATTTTAGATGAAGCCCAAAATACCACGAGTGAACAAATGAAAATGTTCTTGACGCGTATTGGCTTCAATTCCAAAGCTGTCATTACAGGTGATGTCACGCAAATTGATTTGAATAATCGTCACGATTCTGGATTAGTGCATGCAAGGGAAATCCTGAAAAATGTCAAAGGGATTAGTTTCTCGCAATTTCAAATCGCTGATGTGGTGCGTCATCCCTTAGTGCAAGCGATTGTGGAAGCTTATGAACAACAAAGTAAAAAATAAAAATTAACCTATGTACCGTATTATTATTCAGCAAGCGACTGACAATGTATTTGTGCCGGCCGCTTCTTTATTACGTAAATGGGCTAAACAAGCACTCAGCGAACAATTACCAGCTGCTGAGATGACGATTCGCATTGTGGATGCAGAAGAAATGACCGCTTTAAATTCCACTTATCGTCATAAAAACGGGCCGACGAATGTTTTATCTTTCCCTTTTGAGATGCCTGAACATATTCCCACCACGCAAACTATTTTAGGCGATATTGTCATTTGTGCTGAGGTAGTGAACCGTGAAGCACAAGAGCAACATAAACAGCCAAAAGCACATTGGGCCCATATGATCGTGCATGGGGTTTTCCATTTACTAAACTATGACCATGAAACTGATGCAGAAGCTGCTGTGATGGAAGCATTAGAAGTTAAAACTTTACGCCATTTAGGTTTTGAGGATCCGTATCATGAATCACCCTAAACATCGTTCCTGGCTGGAACGTTTTATTGCTTTACTCGCACGCGAACCGCAAGATCGTGATCAACTGATGGAAATTTTACGCAATGCAGAAGAACGAGATGTATTAAGTGCAGATATTTTAGGCATGATAGAACGCATTCTGCATGTTTCTGAAATGCAAGTGCGGGAAATTATGGTGCCAAAAGCACAAATGGTCGCCATCCATAAAAATAGTAAACTGGCAGATATTTTACCTATTGTCATTGAATCAGGCCATTCTCGTTTTCCCGTTCTTGACCCCGCAAAGAAAGATGTTATTGGCATGCTGCTTGCTAAAGATTTATTAAAATATTTCCATAAAGATCCAGAGCAATTCAACATTAACGATATCCTACGTCCCGCCATTTTCACACCACAAAGCAAACGTTTAGATATTTTATTACGCGAATTCCGCGTCACCCGTAATCATATTGCGATCGTGTTAGATGAATACGGTCATGTAGAAGGCTTAGTGACGATTGAAGACGTACTAGAACAAATCGTTGGGGAAATTGAGGATGAATATGACATCGAAGAAGGCGATACTCAAATTAAAAAATTAGATGATGATACTTTCATCGTGAAAGCAGCGACTTTGATTGAAGAATTTAATACGTATTTTCATTCCAGTTTCAGTGATGAAGAATTTGATACAATTGGCGGTATTGTGTTGCAGGGATTTGGGCATTTGCCTAAACGGGGCGAGAGTATTAAGATTCAGCAGTTTCGGTTTAAGGTATTGCATAGTGATAGCAGGCGAATTTATTTATTAGAAGTGAAGATAGTAAGAGGCAGAAAAAAAAACGAACAATCTGAAAAATAATATCTGCTTTTATTATCCATATAAATCTGCTACGCTTTTTCATTTAATAATGAATGATTATAAATACGAGCGAAGGAAACCATGCCAGCCAAAAGAAAACCTGACGACAACCTCAATGACAATGACGCGCCCTCCTCAAAAGCATCAAAAACAGATGATAGCAGCAATCTAAATGCTGCTGCGCAAGCAACAGAGCAGCCTCTTTCATTTCTATCCTTCTTACAAAAATTTGGTCTAAATGGTTTAAGCACCCTATCAAAAAATTTACCCTTGACCACGACTAATGACTTAAGTCGAGCTCTCGGAAAATATAAGTTTGTTTCTGTGTCTCCTGACCAGGAAAGAATAGAGACTCCTTCCAAAGAAATCTTAATTGATGAAAAATATAAAAGTATTTTCTTTAATATGCCATATTCTGTTAGGCTACCTTACTTACAAAAAGCAAGACCTACTCCTAATCAGCCAATTGATTATAAAGAAGCTGTCGTTCTCGTAATAGATACTTACAAAAACCATCATTATTTCAATTTACTGAAACTAATAACAATGGGAAGTGATGAAAAAATTCAACAAGAATTAGAAAAGAGAATAAGTAAAGATAATATTAAAAATGATTTTCTAAATCTGCAGCAGTTTTTTATTGGTACTCCTACTCCTCCTCACGCCACATACAATTTACTTCAATGGATGGTCTTACACAAAAGAACGAAATCATTACAGTTTATCTGGGATAAAATTAAATACGTTCTGGATGGCGGGAAAAGTTTTGACATGTATTGGGATAAGAGTCTCCACCAGAAGGTCGCTACGAAAATACAGCTATCTATTATGCTGCATCACCCTTTTAAGAATTTTAAAAAACACATTTCTGATATTGCTGATGACAAAATACAATTTGACGAAATAGCACACGTTGCTTGTCAATATGGAAATATAACTGTTATTCAACAATTAATTGATCATATAAAAGATCAAAAAACATTTGTAGCTACTAATAATGGCCAAGAAACTTATTATTCTGATAAAGATATGTTAGTCTCGCTATTAGTTAAAACCGGAGAGTATGGTTTTAATAAGCTGACAGAACAAGTATTAAATTCATGCATGTCAGAGCTTCCTTTTAAGGATAATCGTACTACATATTATCAATTTGTTGCTCAGCTGATCGAGACATCTAATATAAAAATGCTGGTGAGAGCGATAAAAAAACTTGCTCTTAAAACAACTGAGCCACAAGATGATTTTGGATACTCTTTTACGAGAGAGAATAAGTCCACCTCTTTAAGAGAAATTGCAGCAAAATCTCCAAATATTCTCATTTTCATAAACAAAGCCGTAAGCAACACAGCAGTCTTAACAGACCAAGATTTTTTAGCACTTTGCTGCGCCGGCACTGTAACTGAAGAAACATTAACACAAATTAAACCTTCCGCTTGGACAGCAACAAATAAAGAGGGAGAGACAGCATTATTACTCTTACAGCGTAGCGGTAAAGAACAGTTAATTTATGAACATTTTGAAGAGATTGTCCCTTATGCCAATTTCTTCCAATGTGACAGCCAAAACAATCCTCTTTTGCTATATTGCTTCAAAACAGCACTTTCTTCCCACCCCATAGAAAGACCCCTTTTTCTCATTAAATTGCTCGATAAATTGATGAAAGAAAGAAATGCCATTAATTATCAACAAACAGCACTCTTATTAGAATTATTGTCCAACCCTAAATTACCAACCAGTTGGTATGATCATCTCATTGAGCGTAGTTCTCTTTTTACAAGAAAAGAACTCTTATTTTCTCTTAACCAGATAAGAGATTTTCCCGAGGATAGAATATATAAAATAATTTCTAAAGAAATCTTGGAAAAAGAACTTTTTAGACTATCGATTAATGGAAAAAATATTTTTTATTACATTCTTAAAACAAAAGACAATGAATTGATTAACCATGCTCTTTCCTTAACATCAAATGATACCCTTCAATCTTTTTTAACATGCGCTCTAGAACATAAAGATCTAGAAATAACCCTCCACTTATATGATGAATTAATAAACTTACTAAACGCCCTACCTCCATCCCAGAAGGCAAAAAATTCATTACAGTGGAAAGCTAATTATCTGCCCTATGAAAATATCATTCCTCCTGCATTAATCCTAGCTTTCCAAAAAGATTCTGTAGCTTTATTAAATAAGGTCAAAACTATACTGGGTAAATTGGGTACTACTCCTATTATCGATAAACTTATAGGCGATTTTTTCTACATGTTTTATTGTGATATGCCATCTTCAGAGGAGACAAAGATTCCGGAGGCGATATTGCAAACACTTTTGGATAATAATAAAGCATTTTCTAAATTAATTCAGAGAGAAATTTTCAGATTTTTGAATAAAACCATAGAAATGCAAGCCAAGCCGCCGGTATTAGACAAATTACTTAGCCTTTTTAGGGAGGATATTCGTAGGGCATACAGTGGGGAGATCATCCTCCCAGAAACAATAAAATATCTATCAAAAATGGATGCAAATGCTACTGTTAAGGAATTATGGCAAATTATTTCAGATAATTATAAAGGTAGAAATGATATCATCATTGATAATTTTTCCTTCATTGCTCAAAACAAACCCTACTGGTTATTAGAACACTTTTTACTAAAAGCACAAAATTCCCTTTCTCTGCTGCGATTTGCATCAAGCTATCACCCAAATGATATTAAATGGCAGTTCCGAGTGATGCAATGTCTTGTCATCTACTTGATGAATACTCCTAACTTGCTTTTGCTATCTTATGATTCGATTCACTATATTCGGAAATTTAATGCCTTTTTAAAACTGATGCATCCACGCCCATCAGAAATAGTTGAATCGAGCGTATTACGACTATTTAATAACATACTATCTGTTTGCTTCAAGCTAAATTTAGGCCTGCCGGGCATCCATATTTTCCGAGACTTAATCCCTAACCCGACATTTCAAACAATTGCCCAGGCAAATATACAAAAATTAAGTGAATTTTTTTCTTGTCTAGACTCGGAAGAGAGACTCACTGAAACAAATAATCTTCCTTTCTTTAGAGTAGTAGAACCAACCACCGGCCATATTATCAGCGTCTACAGCTATTATTTAATACAGCAAATAGTTGAAAAAAAAGCGGGTTCCCCTTCCTCTAACTTGCTCAAAAAAATTGCTCTCTCGGCAGAACCAGAATTGTCATTAGCGGTTGCTAAAATAGGAGATACGAACCTTATTGCTTATTTAGAACAGAAAGGTTTTGATCCCTTTCAACTCTCTCCCTATTTTTCTTTTTATTATACTTTCACTGATTCTTCTCAACAGAGGCAAGTGGCCGCTCAACCATCAAAAATCCGCAGCAGTGATACAAGAATAGAACTAGAAGAGATTAGGCAGATAGGTGCACTTGCTAAGCCGCGAACTATAGATCGCATACCTACAAGCGGAAGGGAGATATCGTTAATTGAATCTACCTTTCCCATTTCTCCTATTATTTATTGGGTTACTAATGCCCACCTTCCAAAGTATGAGGGGTTAGTAAAAACATATTGCTCTGCTAACCCCCAAAAAAGCATACAACCATTCGGTTATTCTGCGATAACACTATTGCATGTTGCTGCTTATTTTGGACACTTCACTCTCGCCAATTGGCTAATAAAAACGTGTCATCTCAATCCACAGCAAGCTACCAAAGATGGACGATTGCCATTTGAATATAGGGCACTGGCATTAAAGGGAAATTCGTATACAGATAGCCCGGAAAATAGAAGGGAGTTCATGATGACTCATTTAAGGTTAGTAGCTCAAAATAGACTTACTCTTTCAGACTCTTTACAGACAAGGGTAGGAGAAATTTTAAAACGCTACAGCAATAAAGAAGAATTAGCATTTTTTATAGAAAAAGAAAAAGCGAATCTACGAGAAAAACCACTTCAGGCATTTCTAGAGGAAGAGGCCAAACCGTTTCTTCAGTTTATGGCGACACAAGGGGAGCCACGAAACATATTAACGACCTCAAGCCAAACCCCATCAGCAAACATACTTCCTTCGCCACCTTCAAGAAATGGAACTTTCCCTTTCTTTTTATCACCTCCCGGTAGAGGAAACGCTGGGGGGAGCGTTAGAAATCTGAATAATAACAACAATAATAATAACAAAAGACGTAGAGACTAAGTATCTTCTGCGCTACTTAAACGTAACCGTTCAAACCCGTCGGTCTTGTGATCCCCTTGTATCTCAATATTGAGGGTCATGAACGATTACGAGAATTAAAGGAAGATATTTCATTTAAGTTTCTTAAGGGCCTTTAGGCTTGTTTACAGAAACCTTCTCCTTAATCTTATCAAGATCATTGGAATAATACGCTTGTGCTGTTTTAAATATACTTTGCCTCAAAAGAGTATCAGAGCCTTTTTTTATATCTTTTTCAATTTTATTTGTGATGTCATTTTCAATCTTCTCTTCAGAGCGGGTTGAAGAATGAATTTTTAACTTAATATGTGTGAGAATTGTATCAATAGCATGTACCACCACCCCGCCAACAAAAAAAGGCAAGCCAAAAATAAGTAGAGACATAAAGCTCGTTGCTTTGTGCCATCCCATATAATTGAGCGCGCGACTTTCATAGGCCGCTTTTATCTTCTCACAGATTATCTTTCTTTCTTCTATTTGAGATAAAAACTTCTGATTTGTTTTCTCAAATCTTTCTTGTTCGTCAGCATAAAACCTTAAAGACCTCTTTTTATCACCCGCTTTGGAAACAGATTCTTCAATTTTATCTACTTCCAATTGAGGAAGAATTGTTGAGGGAATACTTTTTTTAAGTTGTTCATATTTCCCAATAACTTCTTTATATTGCTCTATTAAAGCTGCAAACTCATCGGAAGCTAAAGACATTGTCTTATCAGTTGAGGGTTGATCTTTAAAATAAAGTCTTCCTTTAATAAGCTTATCATATTGCCAAAGAAGTCTTTCGTTATGATGAAGCTCATTATTTAATTGTAAGATTTTTTCTTTAACTCTTTCAAACTCATCAATAAGTTCATTGCAAGTATATTGCTTAGTATTTATAGGAATAAGAATAGTAGGCGTCGCTGAATCAATTTTTGGATAAGATATTTTTTCAGTGGGGGTTACTTTATTATCATCGGTAACTGGATTGGGACGATTTGACATAGACATAATATTCTCCTTTTAAATGGTAAACTTCCATACGATTTTGATTATGACAGTAGATGCTTAAGAAAATATTATGTCTTTCCTTAACTGGAATATTGCGATAGGTTCGAACTTTCGACCCACCGTTCACACCCTCTGCGCTACCCACACAGTTGCTTCACCGCATTTCGGATCGCGTATTGTATGAACCAATACTTTAAATGATGCTGCTTTTAGTAGATTTTCATATTCACTTGTCGATAAAGAAGCATGATAAAGTTCTTGTCCACCATTCATACTCCATTCTTCACCTTCCTCATAGCCTGAAGTAAACGCTAATATTCCATTCGGCTTGGCATGCGATGTAAATAGCTTAAACATCTGGCGTTGACTATCCTGATCAAGGTGAAAAAAACTATGCCAGGCGAGAATAGCATCAAATTGTTGAGGTAGATTTATTTGGCGCATATCAGACACTATCCATTGTTCGCTTGGAAAACGCTTCTTACATAGCTCTATCATCTTTTTACTACCATCCACGCCCGTCACTTTAAAGCCTTTTTCAATGAAAAACCGTGCAATAGGTTCCCCCGTCCCACAACCCAAATCTAATATGGAACCACCAGCAGGAATGGAGTTGACGATTAAATTCAGGTATTCAGATTCCATAAGACTTTTAGTACGAGCATTATCATACCAATGGACGATTTCATCATAGACTTCATAAACTTTTATTTTATTCCGCTTAGTCATGTCATTCTTCTTAATTCACCAATAGTGCGTCCCGGAGAGGATTCGAACCTCCGACCTGCCCCTTAGGAGGGGGCTGCGCTATCCAACTGTGCCACCGGGACAAATCGAAATCGTAAGAGGAAATCCAGAGAAATCTATGCCGAGGGCCGGAATCGAACCGGCATGAGGTCACCCTCACCGGTTTTTGAGACCGGCGCGTCTACCAGTTCCGCCACCCCGGCATGGACTAGTAACCGCGCAAGTATAGCAGGCTGAAGCAGAAGGTCAATGCTGCGCCTATCTGCCCCTATTGTAATAAATATAATTGCTTATAATTTAAGCAGCTAGTTGTATTTGGGAAAAATTGACAAAAAAAACCAGAACAGCCAATAATGACCCAAAATTTTTAAGATAGAAAAAACATGCAAACTCGATTACCAGAACATGAGGAATTTTTATCAAACTGCAAGCAGCTTTATCAAGCTGCTCTTACAAGAGATGAAGCAACCATAAGAGCCCTTTTAAAAAAGGGCGTAGCACTCGATGCGCGGCCTGATGACCTCCCCACATTGTTAAATTTAACCATTGCGTCCAAATTAATTTATGATGGCTATCCTGATGCTGCGGAGTTTCTACGAGCACGATTTGGCGCCAATATAAATTTTATGGCAAGAGCTTATGCTTTAGTTGGCAATCATGCAGCAGTAGAAAAATATTTTTCTCAATACGGTGCTGCAAAAAGTGCTATCGCTCGTGGTTATGCTCAAAGAAAAGAATTTGATAAAGTTAATCGTTATTTGGATAAAAATGATAAAGAAACAGCAGTATTAGTAGCGATGGTTTATGCTTCAATAGGAGAATTCACCCAAGCTAAAGCCATTTCACCGCAATCTAGTGCAAACATACAAGAAATTATAAAAGGATTAGCCATTGGGGGTTATGAGGATGAAATCGAATTTTATCAAAAAACATTTAATTTAACTCCCAAATCTCTTATTGAAAGTAAAGGAATAGGCTATGCTTTATCTGGCAAGGATGGAAAAGTTGATGTTTATTGTGCCCAATCTCCTAAAGTTATTCCTTATCTCCTGCGAGGATATACTGTTAAAGCGCAGGATAGTAAGTTACATTATTTTTCTGAAAAATATCAGATACCAATAGACATTCAATTTTTCTCCCAATCTTATCTTCTCGGCGGTCATATTTCTAAAGTAATGCATCTCGAACCTGATGCCAATATGGCTAACAATTTTTTGTTTGCTCAGCTAGTCGATAATCCTCCTATTGCCCTGCACACTTTCACCTTTATTGAAAATGAGGAATTTATCCAAAAACTCGCTGTTGAATTGAAAAAATTAAATAAGCTTCCTTATGACATAGATAAATTAATGCCGCGTGTTTTTAAAATGCGCCAATTAATAGCCCAATATGAGGTGGATTATGATGAAGCCTTAGCATTGACCTCAAAAGAAAGTGAGAATTGTATTTTTTGGTTGTTACAATGCAATGTTTTAATAAAAAGAAATCATCTCATCCGGGATATTTTCTTTTATATTATGTCTTATCTTTATCCACTTCCCCCTGGCAAAATCATCAACCTTTATGAAAAAACAACTTTTCATGTTTATAAAAAATTACTTATGTCAAACCTCACCCAATATGCTGGTAACAATAAAGAAAAGGCGGAGCAGCTCTATACAACCTGCAAAAATGCAGCTACAAAAGTCCAACTGGTAGATGCTTTAAAAGCACAAAAAGATAACGGCATTATGAAAGAATCACGAGCCTTTAGGTTAGGAAAATTCATAGGATTATTCAAAAAAAGGGGTAGCTATGAGGGGATTATTGAAACTCATCTTAATCGTTTAACTAGATGAGAATAGATTATTCCATTTCCCAAGGATTAATCATTTCTAATTGAGAAAACCACTTAAAATCGGACGTATTACGTGTAACCAACGTTAAATGAGAGTAAATTGCTGTGGCTGCAATTAAGCTATGAATGACAGGAAGAGGTTGCTTGAGATGAGCACGTAATCGCCCCCACTGATCAAGAATATGGATATCAAGGGGTATAATACGTTGTTCAATCCATGCAGGAATCTCGTGCTCAAGCCAAAGGACTAATTTCTCTTTCTTTTTCTGATCATGAATTTTTTCAATGCCAGTACGGATCTCACCAATAGTGAGGACACTAAGATATAAACTCTCATTAGGTATTTCTTCCAACCAATTAACAACACGCTGCTCTGGATTTCTTTTAACAAGCTCCGAAATGACATTCGTATCAATTAAATAACTCATATATCGATTTCTCGCGGAAGTGATTTATCACGCTCCAGCTCAAGGTCTAAACCCACTAATGGGGATTTTCTTAAAAAGTCGACAAAAGAAACTTTTGGTTTTTTGGTCAAGCGGTTATATTCTTTGACTGACAAAATAACAACCGCCGTTTTACCATGGACGGTAATATGCTGTGGGCCGTCCGAAACCGCACACTTCACCACTTCGCTGAATTTAGCTTTAGCTTCCTGTAGTTGCCAGTTGTTTTTCATGCTAAAAACCCTCTAAAACTAGCCTGACTAGTCATATTATAGCATTATTCCATTGAATTTCAAAGATTTTATCTTGCTAAATGACCTCCACTGGATCGACATCCAATACCCATTTCACCGGATGAGCAGACAGTCTTTCAATATGCTGCAGAACATTCTTTAACACCTCCTGCAATGTGCTGCGTTTATCAGCTTTAATTAATAAATGCTGACAATGTAACCCTTTTCGTTTCGCCAACAAGGCAGGCGTTGGTCCTAATAAAGTCACTTTACTTGCAGCTGAATAACATACCTCTTTGATCGCCGTTAAGAACTCATTCGCACTTTGTGCTTTATAGGATTCTGCTCGGAACAAAGCGAAATAAGAAAATGGCGGCAAAGTAGATTGTTCGCGTTCCGCTAATAAAGCTTGCGAAAAATAATGGTAACCTTGATGCAGTAATAATTGCATTAACGGATGGTCTGGATGCCGTGTTTGAATCATCACCGTCCCTGGTTTTTCCGCACGCCCTGCACGCCCTGCCACTTGTAGTAACAACTGTCCCATTTGTTCTGCCGCACGAAAATCAACGCTAAATAAACCTGCATCGGCATCAACAATTCCAACTAATGTCACGTGGGGAAAGTGATGGCCTTTTGCTAACATTTGCGTACCTAGCAGAATCGCTTTTTTTTCAGAATGAATTTGTGTCAGCAAATCTTGCATAGCACCTTTCTTTCTTGTGTTATCGCGATCAACTCGAATAATAGGTACATCCGGAAAATGTTTCAGCAATGCTTGTTCCAGCCGCTGTGTTCCTAAACCAATTGGCTGCAATGGGCTTTCATTACATTGAGCACAACGTGTTGGAATAGCATTTTTTGTATCGCAATAATGGCAATGCAACCGCGCAGGTGAATAATGATAGACCATTCGTGCCTCACAGCGTCTGCATTTCGCAATCCAGCCACATTGTGTGCAATATAAAACGGGAGCAAAACCGCGGCGATTTAGAAACAACATTACTTGATTATCAGCAGCAAGATGAGCTTGCATAGCACCCAATAATGTTTCAGATAGTCCTTCTTCTTGCGAGGTACGGCGTAAGTCAATGAGTTTGTATTCGGGTAATTGCGCAATGCCAGCGCGAACAGGTAACGATAAATAATCATAACGTTGACGTTTTACATTCAAAAAAGATTCTAATGACGGTGTTGCAGAGCCTAATACAATCGGAATGTGATTCATATTCGCACGCATGATAGCTAAATCACGTGCATGATAACGAAAACGATCTTGCTGCTTAAAAGAGATATCATGTTCTTCATCAACAATAATCAAACCTAATTGCGCAAAAGGCGTAAAAACAGCTGAGCGTGTGCCAATGACAATTTTAGCGTCACCTGAACGAGCAGCAAGCCACCCTTGTAATCGTTCCTGTTCAGAAAGTGATGAGTGCAATGACACAATGGGTACGGCAAAACGAGCCCTAAACCGTTCAATTGTTTGCGGCGTTAAACTAATTTCAGGTACTAATACTAATACTTGTTGATCTACCTGTAAAAATTCATTGATAGCACGTATATAAACTTCCGTTTTACCGCTCCCTGTGACACCATCCAGTAAAAAAATTCGAAATGTTTTTTGTGCAGCACAAATGGTATTCACAGCAACCGCTTGCGCTTCATTTAATTCAGGCGGTGTTTCAGGTGTAATAGCTATTTCCTTAGAAGTTTTCTTCACTTTCCTTTCTGCAGCTTTACCTCGTCGTAATAAAACCGGCATAGCAGCAGCCAGTACTTCCCCTAGTGAATGATGATAATAATCAGCCGCCCATTGGCATAATCGATAGATATCTTGAGGGAAAAGCGGTACATCGTCTAAAATTTCAAGAGCAGTTCGTAGTTTTTCATCAGGAATGGTTGATTCTTGCGCAACTTCAATCAAAATACCTATGAGCGTGCGGGATTGAAAAGGAACGCGGACACGAATACCAGGAATTAATGCTTTAGGATCAATAGCTTGAGGCGGTAAATAATCGAACAAACGACGCAAAGGCGTGGGCAAAGCAACGCGGAGATAAGAGGGCATCATGTGTCATTCGCTCAAAAAATCAATAGGATTGCAGTTATAATAATGATTAAAGCTGTGCGAAAAAAGGGGGAATAGGATATGGCAACTTTATCAAAAAAAGAATTAACTGATATTCTTGGCCAGATTTTTGATTTCTTAAAGGAAAAAAATTTGTTGCCACCAGGGATAAAAAATAAAGATGAGTATATAAATGACATTGCAAATAAACTTGAAGGACTGACAACAGATGATGTCAGCAAGGAAGAAGTCCAAAAATCGCTTGTACTGAGTATCATGGATCCTAAATTGATTAAAGTTTTATTTAAAGATCTGGAAAATGTTGCGCCAGACAATAGAATACAAGTGCTAGCCTCAGATTTACGTGAATTTCTCAACGAATTAACCCCAGAAAATAAGCTAACACCTGCAAAAATGCAGCTTTTAGCAGAACAATTGGCAGAAAAACTTGATAATGCTCGACAGAATGATCAGTTAGCTAAAGAAGAAAATGTTCCCGGGATTTTTGCGGAAATGCTAATGCGCAGTATGACCTTGCGCAAATTATATGGGGGGGTCGATCCAGAACATGAAGGCGAATTAAGCTATCCGCTCACGGGGCCCGAAGTCAGCAATGTACTAGGACTGCCTTATGCTGGACCCATTAGAGGCGGCATTTCTGACTCCGTCATGGAAGAAAGCGTCAGATATGATCCTGGTAAGCCCGATTGTGAAGGCTTAGAAGCACTTGCGTTTGACCATCTTGTTGAAGCAGGAATCATGCCTCTCGTAAAACCTATTCTTGACGATGCAATACGCGAACGCTTACATTTGAAACCCCATATACCAGGTATGCCACCCAGTTCAGGTTAATCATTTTATGACATCACCCTCTTCTCACTCCAAAACTGCAGCGATGCTGAAACAGCTATCGCTCGCTTTTTCTCAAATCCCTTTCAACCAAATGTTGGGATTACAGCTAGATCATATTGATACAGAACATGTCACGTTTAATTTCACCATGAAAAAAGAACTCATAGGCAATTTTCTACATGGCATCTTACATGGCGGTGTCATTTCCTCTGTGCTCGATATGGCAGGCGGCATGGTGGTCATGGCAGCAGCCGTTCAAAAGCATGTGGATTCACCCCTCGAAGAATTAGCTGAAATCATTGGCAAAACCAGTACGATTGATTTACAAATTAGCTATTTGCGCCCCGGGAAAGGGGAAATGTTTATTGCTAAAGCGTGGCTAGTGAAAAGCGGGAATAAAATAGCTTTTGCGCGCATGGAATTGCGCAATCAAGATGATGTTTTAATTGCGACGGGGAATGGGACTTATCTTTTAAATTAATAAACACTTCCATCATGGCTACATCATCATTATGATATAGCCCCATTGTTATCCTCAGGATAATAAAGTGCACAACAAAAATGGAATCCCAAAAAGGAGTTACACTATGCACCATGTCCTCGTCATCGGCGCAGGTAAAATCGGTTCGCTTATTACTTTCCTGCTCACTAAATCTAGCAATTATTTCGTTTATCTCGCCGATATCCAACCAGAAAATCCTCTCGCTAGCCAGTTTAAAGCCCTACCTAACTTTCAATACGTACAACTGGATGCCAAAGACACCCATGCCACGTCTGATTTTTTCAAGAAATCCAACGTAGAAGCTGTAATTTCTTCGCTACCTTATTATTGCAATATTCCTATTGCTCAAGCTGCAGCGAAGCACAACATTCATTATTTCGATTTAACAGAAGATGTCGAAACAACTAAAGCGGTACTCGAGGCATCGAAAAACAGTTCCAGTGCTTTTGTACCGCAATGTGGACTAGCTCCAGGCTTTATTAGCATTATTGCTAATCATTTAATGAAGAATTTTCCGCAATTAGATACCGTGAAAATGCGTGTGGGTGCATTACCTACTAACATTAGTAACGCATTGCAATACTCCCTCACTTGGTCAACAGATGGGTTGATTAATGAATATGGTAATCCTTGTTTAGCGGTCGAAGAAGGTCATCCTGTTGAATTACGACCCCTTGAAGGATTAGAAGAAATTAAAATTGATGGTTTAACTTATGAAGCATTTAATACCTCCGGAGGCATTGGTAGTTTAGCTGAAACATATCATGGCAAAGTAAAACATTTAAGTTATAAAACGATACGTTATCCAGGTCATTGCGAAAAAATAAAATTCTTAATGAATGACTTACGATTAAACGAAGATCGCGAAACATTGAAACGTATTCTTGAACATGTAATTCCTAAAACCTATCAAGACGTGGTACTGGTATATGTTTCTGTCACTGGCATTCAAGATAATCAATTCATCGAAGAAAATTATGTTAAAAAATTCTATCCTAAAAAAATAAACGGCCATCGCTGGTCTGCCATACAGCTAACGACAGCGTCTGGTATTTGTTCTATTGTTGATTTAGTATTGCATAATCCAGGAAAACACAGCGGCTTTGTTCGACAGGAACAATTTTCTTTTGATGATTTAATCCAAAATCAATTCGGCGATTATTACGCTTAATGTGGGGAGCAGCGCATGGAACTTTTACAATCACTTCATCTCAATGCTAAAAATAGCGGCGCAAGTAGCGGAATCCATTGGTGGGCGCATACGAAAGAAGAAGGCGAAATTATTTCTTATAATCCTGCCAATGGCGAAGCAATTGCCTCGATTTATCGGGCGAGCATAAAAGATTATGAGCATATTATGCAAGAAGCACAGCACGCTTTCTTATCTTGGCGAAATTTACCTGCGCCTAAACGAGGTGAAATCATTCGGGCGCTTGGCGATGAATTGCGTCAGTATAAAGATTTACTCGGTAGTTTAGTGTCGCTCGAAATGGGTAAATCAAAACAGGAAGGAGACGGTGAAGTACAGGAAATGATTGATATGGCGGATCTTGCCGTTGGGCAATCGCGTATGCTGTATGGTAAAACCATGCATTCGGAACGGCCGGAACATCGTATGTATGAGCAATGGCATCCGTTAGGTGTCATCAGCGTGATTAGTGCATTTAACTTTCCTGTGGCTGTGTGGTCATGGAATGCTTTTATTGCTGCGATTTGCGGCAATACTGTCATTTGGAAACCTTCGCCGAAAACACCCTTATGTGCGATTGCAGTGCAACATATTTGTAATCGTGTATTAGATCGTTATGGTTATCGCGGCATTTTTTCATTATTTATTTCAGATAATAATGAGTATGTAAAAAATATGGTGAATGATACTCGCATTCCCTTAGTTTCGTTTACAGGTTCCAGTGCTGTTGGTCGTGAAATTAATGCGCTGGTGGCTCGCCGATTAGGCAAAGCGTTATTAGAATTAAGTGGGAATAATGCCATTATTGTGGATGAACATGCTGATTTGAAATTAGCTATTCCTGCTATTGTTTTCGGTGCAGTGGGTACAGCAGGACAACGTTGTACGACGACACGCCGACTGATTATTCACGAATCGATTTATGACAAGCTCGTTCAGGCGCTCATCAAAGCCTATCAGAAAATAACAATTGGTGATCCATTAGATCAGAAAAATTTAATGGGCCCATTGATTGATCAGCATGCAGTCGATCAATTTGTTAAAACGGTGGCAGCAGCAAAAGAGCAAGGCGGTAAAATATTAGCTGGCGGTCAGGCCATTCAACGTGCTGGTTTTTTTGTTGAACCTACTATTATTGAAGCCAACAATGATTGGGAGGTGGTTCAAAATGAAACTTTTGCACCGATTTTGTATGTGATGAAATATAAAACATTGGATGAAGCTATTACTATGCAGAATCACTCTCACTTTGGCTTATCGTCTGCTATCTTTACTAATAATTTGCAACATGCCGAGACGTTCCTCTCTGCACGCGGCAGTGATTGTGGCATTGCTAACATTAATATCGGCACGTCTGGCGCGGAAATTGGTGGTGCATTTGGTGGTGAAAAAGATACTGGCGGGGGCCGAGAAGCAGGATCAGATGCATGGAAAGCTTACATGCGCCGGCAAACAAATACGATTAATTGGAGCAAGGCATTGCCGTTGGCGCAAGGCATTAAATTCGAAATTTAGAAATGCAGAAATTCTGCTACTACTGCTCGCAGCTTATTATAATGTGTTCCCTGCCAATACAGGCGAGAGCACTGGCTGCACTGGTAAAAATCAGTTTGCACCGCTTTCACTTTTTCCGGTATGGTTTTCAAAATCGCAGGATCTGATGGAAGCGTAATAATTTCCCCATTACATTCTAAACAGCGACTAAATGGCCGGCATTGTCTCGCTAAATCAAACCGATTAAAAACTTCTTTCACTTGTTTTTTAGGACTAGTTTCCCGCATCCAATAACCATGGGTCACTTTTTTATTTTTCAATAACCCAATATCGCGCGTCAAAATAATCCGCTTTTCTTTTTCCGCAATACTAATAATTTCATCATCTTTATAGTCAGTATCGTATAAAGTATCGAATCCTAATAGGCGTAGATAACGTGCCAACTTACCTAAATGGACATCTAAAATAAAACGCGTGATGCGTAATGGTGAAGGACGTAATTTAATAACGGGGGTAATATCTACTGCTTCAAAAACGGGATAGACAGAAACCCGATCACCTTCTTGCAATAAGTAAGAAAAATCAATAGACTTACCATTCACTAAAATTAAATCAATTTCAGTATGAGGCACGCCGAGCGATTCGATGATGTCTTTAATAGAAGCCGAGGCAGCAAATTGGTGGGAAAAGGTGGCTTTTCGTTTTTCTGCCGGCAGAAAATCATTAAGCTCTTCATAGAATCGAAAATATGCCATAATAAAAGACATGGGACGTTCCTTAAATAATACAAAACAGGATGCTCTTATGATCATAAAAGAACTTTTCAAAAATATACTACAACTTCCGGATGAAAATGCCACAAAGGAAATGCTTCGGTGGCTTACTATTTTTAACAAAACAATGGTCCGAGCGGGAAAAGGGGCTATTGGCTCTTCCATGGGTAATGATGATTTATTCCCTCTAACCATTGTATTATTACCAGATGATAAAAATGAGTTAGAAAAAATAAAGAACCACTTATCCTTTTTTCAGCCTGAAGACAATACGGATGAAAATAGCTTTCATGTCACTAATCTTTTTTCTGCTATTGATTATAAATTAACTATAAATGCACCAACTCCTGCTGATGAAGCAGAAAAACTAAAATTAGCTGTTGAAGAATTTAAAATGGAAGAAAAAATAGTTATTTTTATTGAATCCTGTATTAAAGCAATGGATGAAATTATTGATCCTGTCATTAAAAAATTAGGAATAAAGTCGCATCAAATGGAAAAGCTTTCTATGCCTGAAAAATACAGTGTTCTTTCTCAGTTATTAGAAGCAGAAAGATGTAATGAAGAAAATGACAATATAAAAAGTGACATCGTATTCCAACAGCAGGAAGATGTCTTTAATGTAAAAGGTAACCTGATTGTCACGATGTATAAAATTCTGGATAGCGAAGATAATAGCAATAATCGATTAAATGATTTTTTAAAATTTTGCGCCCAAAATAAAACTATCTTCCAAGATACAATGGGAAATATGGGCGTAGAATTTTTGAAATCGGTAAATGAATATCTAGCAAGTTTCACTTTCATGAAAAAGATAGGTGAATTTAGCTTTAATTATTATTTTTCCAGTTTCTTTTACCGTCGCTCCCAGGGAGAGCAATTAATACAGACAGCAATCACTTTTCCTCCTCCCAGTCCACGCAGTTAAGCTTGCGGAGGGCATGGTTGACAATAATTTGAACAATTTATACAATAAGCCATCAAGTCAATCCAAAGCTGCTAATCATGAGATGGGTCAACCACATTATTGCATTATGTTGTGTATTTTTCTGTTCTATTGGCTTCGGAACAGAGAATACCTTTTATGTATTACATACCAATCCGCAACAAATTGCCGCTCTCAATCAAACCCTATCGCTTGTCAAACAACACGCTCATGCCATCCGCATTCTCATCTCCCAAGCTTACCAAATTGACGAAACTGGAAAAGTATCCGGCTATCTTAATCCCGAATTAGCCGAGCTAGCGCAAGCCCATTCCATTAAATTAATGGCAATGGCTACCAATGTGGGTTTTGATCAAGCCAAAGTCCATCAATTCCTCTCCTCTGACACGGCACAAGAAAACGCTCTGGCATTTCTTCTCGCTGAATGTCAAAAATATCATCTCTACGGCGTGCAATTTGATTTTGAAATGATTTCCATTCAAGACAAAGCAGCACTAACGCATTTTTTTCAACTCGCAGCTGAAAGATTACATCAAGCCGGTTTTGCTGTGAGTTATGCTGTCATTCCAGCGTTCACTGATGATTTGCAAAGTTCATTGTTTTTAAAAAAGACTTACCAAAATTGGTCGGGCGCTTATGATTTAAAAGCATTGGGTCAATGCAGTGATTTTGTCACCATTATGGCTTACAACCAACATCCGGAAGGGACAACACCCGGGCCAACAGCCAGCGCCGCATGGGTAGAAGCAGCGATTCGGCAAACGTTAAAATATATGCCAGCACGCAAAATTTCATTAGGCATTCCTGCTTATTCACTTTATTGGTACACCGGCCCCGCCCCTTTCTCAACGCGCGTTTCCACACAGCGTTTGGAAATTGCTTATTTAGATGCGAAAAATATTATTGAAAAAAATCATTCGAAGATTGCTTGGAATAAAATAGATAAAGTGCATTATGCCGTTTATGAGCATCATTGGTTAAATGAATATGTTTATTTGGAAGATGTGAATTCATTTAAAGTGAAATTATCGTTAGCTAAAAAATATCATCTGCGTGGGGTCTCTATTTTCCGCATAGGAACAGAAGATAAGCGAATTTGGCGGGTCATCAGCTAAAATAAGTACTATAAGCCAACCCTACAATCGTCATCGAAACCACAGAAATAAACAAAGGACGAATTAATTTTGCCCCTTTTTTAATAGCAAGATGCGCCCCCAATTGCCCACCGATGATCTGCCCTGCTGCCATACTCAAAGCAATCCTATAATCAATGTTATGGCCTAATGCAAAACAAACAGTGGCGATAATATTACTTTTTAAATTAAACACTTTGGCATAAGCCGTCGCTTTAATAAATTGATATCCGAGAAAAAAAGTCAGTGCAAATACCCAAAATGATCCTGTCCCCGGACCGAAAAATCCATCATAAAAGCCCATGATAAAACCGAAAATGATATAAAACCAAAATTCATCCATTTTCGGTTTGTGTTCTTCCATCCCTAAGCGAGGAGAAAATAAGGTATATAGCAAAACGAATAATAATAAAGCGGGGATAATATATCTTAAAATATGACTACTCACTACTTGACCTGTTAAGGCACCTGCAACAGCACCGAGGAAACCAAAAATTAAGCCTTTATAAATTGTCGTTAAGGAAAACCATCCACGACGATAATAACTGGTAGTTGCAACAAATGTGCCGGTGGTTGCTTGGAGCTTATTCGTTCCTAAAGCAATGTGCGGTGGGATCCCTACCCACAGCAAGACAGGCAAACTAATCAAACCACCACCCCCCGCGATGGCATCCACCGTAGCAGCGAGGAGGCCGGTGGAGAATAATAAGAACATCATCAATTGATGGGATAAGTGGAACATATTACCTCTTTTACGATGAAATTAGAGGCAAAAGTATATAGCATTGCCGTCGTACTATAAATAAAACACAGTACGACGGCTTTATTAGCTGTTAAGGGCTGCCGGATTTGTTCAATTCTACAGGTGCAGGCTCCTGAGATTGACTCGATGCTTGCTTGCTATTTGAATACATTCCACACCATGCTGAGGCAGCGGATTCAGGTTGTTGCTCCGCTTCTTCAAGTTCATTGTTGGAAAAATTAGCAGCACGACGCATTTTCCCTAATTTTAACCTAAGCGCCGCATTCGCATCATCATCTACACGAATGGAGCTTAGAGGTTGTATACCTGATTTGCATAAAAGTGAGTTTTTATCGCTTTTTTCTGCTGGTGCTTGTGTTTGTTTTTGTGTTTGTTTGTGTGTTTGTTTGTGTGTTTGTTTGTGTGTTTGTTTTTGCTCTTGCTTTTCTTCTCCTTGCTTATCTTCATCTCTCTCAAAACCTTCATCTATTCCCCATTCATCGTCTTTCCTATCGGTTATCGTTATCTCATTTTTCTCGTTATCTTCCTGAAGCCTTTCCGGTAAACGAGATAGCATGATTTTCAACACATTATTATCTGAAGGAGAAGGCTCTCGCTTGGGTGGGAAGTTTTGACATACAGGCTTCAATTGTTTCGCCTTAAGAGTAAGGGCCTCCTGCAACGTTGAGTGCGTAGACTTTGGCGGCTCCGCTTCTTTAATAGATTGAGCTTGAGTTTGACCTTGATAAGTTTTATTTAAAATCTCCCGTAATGCTGGTGAAAGCTCTTTAATTAACACATAATCTGAAATTAGTTTTAATAATTCACTCGCGTATTTCTTTAACAAACTCGCTTGATGCTCTGGATCCTGAGGCGGCTTCAAATATACCTCGGTCTGATAACTCATCATCGCATACAAGCTTTGCAAGAATAAAATTAATTCTTCCTGTTCACCCCTATCTTCTTGATAAACCAAGTGCTTATCGCTTGCTAAAATGGGACCGATGCTTTGATATTTGTTACACAATCCCTTTAAATTAAAATAGTAATCTTGAAATCGAGATAATTCAGCATAAGCAACAAGTGCATTGAGAACACGATTATCAGGCTGCTTATTCAAACCACAAGCTTGCAACAACTGCTTAAGACGAAAATCATACTCAGTCTGCTTTTCTTGATTATATTTTTTAATTGCTTCAATATCCTCTATATTATCAGGTAATTCCATTGCGCTAAATTTAGCTAAAAACCGCGACTTTTTTACCGGATCTAAACAAGTATTCTTTATTGTGGATTCTACTACTGATTCCATAAGATGAGATTCGATCGGTTTCCTTGTACGACTCTCATCACAAAGTGCTTGCAGCTCTTTTATTTGCTCGAGATGAGGCAGTTCTTTTAAACCGCATTCCTTGAGTAGATTTTCTTTAACTTCATTGAAAAGATAATTCTTGACACTCTCTGCAGAAAGTAAGTTTTTATTTTTTAATTTCTCAGTCGCCTCTTTTAGATCCTGACTAGCTTTTATTAAGCCATTTAATCTGTCTTTTATGCTCTTGCAAAGCATCTCGTCTTGTGTGATCTGATCAGGAACAAGGGTGCGTATTCTAACCAAGAGATTATCCTTTTTTTCTTTCTCTAGTTTCCGCGTTTTACGGGAGAGCTCTCTTACCTGATCTCTCATCTTTAACGTACCGCCGTCAAAATTTCCCTGTTTCAGCATAATATCAGCTGGCTTTTGACCCTTCTTGTTTTGTAAATGCGGCTGTGCGTCCGCTAACATTAGGTAACGGGTAGTAGCATTTTCTCCCTTGAAAAGGGTTACCGCAAAATGTAAGGCGGTATTTCCATCCATATCTGGCAGATTAAAATCCACTCCCTTCCCCTTTAAAAAGCATAATTCTGCTATATCTTTTCTTTTGATTGCTTGATAATGAGGATAAAGATCAGGATATTCTTCATACTTAACGCAAGATTGAATAATACGCTGTAAAAAATTAACCTGCTTGCGAAGATTGTGTGGCTGCTTCAAAAATTGTTCATATTGTCGTTTTAATTCAGCAATTATTTTACTCTTACTTTCACCCTTAGCAGCCTGCGTCATCTCCACTGTATCGTTTAAATATTGCTGCGCGCGCGTTATATCTCCTTCTTTTACAGCTTTATTTCCTTGTTCATAGAAATAGTTAGCTGCGTCTTCGCGCAATTTACAAATTGTTAAAGAATCTAAAGGGAGTTTTAAAAAAATTTTCATAGAAAATAAGTCGAATGCATTGGAAGGCAATCTCAATTGAAATGAAGTTGATGTCTTTCTTAATTCTTCAATTAAATCTTCTATATCTTCTTCAGAAACTTGATCGCCTTTAAATTTTAAAACAGATTGATTATTTATTTTTTTTTCTTCAAATCTTCGAGCTATAAAAGAAGTCAGCTCGTTAGTAGGCGGGGCTTGTTTCAATTCTTTTCGAGAGCGAAGAAGCACTTCTATTTTTTCATTTACTTTTTCAATTCTTACATCATTTTCATGCAGTTTGATTTGCACCCTAGGCGCACGTCTTGGGTTAGTCAGTGCTTCAGCAATTGCTTGTGCTCCTTCTTCTCCAATCTTGTCATACGCAATGACGACTGTCAGTGCTTGCTGGCCTTTTGCGCTCTTAACAGCTTCAGCGATTCTTTTTGTTCCCTTCACACGAAGGTTATTCTTTGCAAGCACAATTTTTAATTCTTCTGGACGCTCTGCACTTTCAATTAATTTAGCAATTGCTTCTACTCCTTCCTTGCCTATATCATTATCAACAAATTGAAGCGTTATATTTTTCGGACAATTTTTATCTTTGAGCGCATCCATCAATATTGTTGTTCCTGCACCTAAATCATTTCCAAAAATAATATTTAATCCTTCTGGACAATTTCCTTCTTTTAGTTTTTCTGCAATTTTTCCCATGCTTAAACTATTCATTCGTTCGACAATATTAAATCTGAGATTTGTCTTAGGTTGTCTTGTACTCATTGCGGATAAAAGATCATTTAAATCATGATATTGTGCGGACGTCTTCATCTACATCTACCTTCTTCTTATAGTTAATGGCCAATTAATTAGCAATGAAACCCCACTATTGACTCTAGGATGTACACGCAGAATTATTGTCAAAAGCCAATATAAAAAGCAAGACAAGAAAAATTTATTTAGTTACCGGTTCCCATGCATAAATATTTAATTTCAACATAGGGATCAATGCCGTACTTCGATCCTTCTCGTCCGATACCAGATTGCTTGATGCCACCAAATGGGGCTACTTCGGTTGAAAGAATGCCCGTATTAATTCCCACCATTCCGCATTCTAACCCCTCTGCCACGCGCCAAATACGTTCCATATGAGTGCTGTAAAAATAAGACGCCAAACCATATTCCGTATCATTCGCGATTTGCAACGCTTCTTCTTCCGTATGAAAGCGAAACAGCGGCGCCACAGGACCAAATGTTTCTTCATGAGCAAGCTGCATGGATGTATTTGCTTCAGTCAAGATAGTAGGTTCAAAAAACAATCCACCTAATGGATGAGGCTTTCCACCGACAACAATATTTGCACCTTTTGCAATAGCATCTTTAATGTGCCTTTCTACTTTTTCGAAGGCAGCTTCATTGATTAAGGGACCTTGTTGTACATTGGAGTCAAGACCATTACCAACTTTTAATTGCTGTACAGCATGAATGAGTTTTTCCGTAAATTCTGCGTAGACAGAATCTTGAACTAAAATGCGATTAGCACAAACACAGGTTTGACCAGTGTTACGATATTTAGACGCCATCACACCTGCCACGGCTGCCTCTAAATCAGCATCATCAAATACAATAAAAGGTGCATTACCGCCTAACTCTAACGAAATTTTCTTAATCGTCGGTGCACATTGCTGCATGAGTAATCGACCGATGGCAGTGGAACCCGTGAATGATAATTTTCGTACTAATACGTTTGATGTTAACTCATTTCCTATCTTTTCAGGAATGCCCGTTACCATATTTATCACACCTGGCGGAAATCCAGCCTGTTCTGCTAACACCGCTAATGCAAAAGCACTATAGGGTGTTTCTTCATCTGGTTTGACAACCACCGTGCAGCCAACAGCTAAAGCCGGCGCAATTTTTCGCGTAATCATCGCTGCAGGAAAATTCCAAGGCGTAATGGCAGCAACAACCCCAACAGGTTGTTTGATCACTAATAAATGTTGGTCGCGCTTATTTGAAGGAATCACATCACCATAAACACGCCGACCTTCTTCTGCAAACCATTTGATAAATCCATTGGCATAATCAATTTCACCACGCGCTTCAGCCAGTGGTTTACCTTGTTCTTGCGTCATGATACGGGCGAGATCTTCTTTGTGTTGATCAATCAAATGAGCCCACGCCCATAAGAGATCAGAACGTTCTTTCGCAGACAAGCGGCGCCACGCAGACCATGCTGTATGTGCTGCATCAATCGCCCGTGCCGTTTCAACTTGCGTGCATTCGGGAATGTGGCCTAATACAGTACCATCATAAGGATTTCTTACTGGAATTGTGCGGCCAGAATCAGCCGGTACCCATTGACCATTAATGTAACAAGCTTCACGAAAAAGGCGGGAATTTTGTAATCCTTGCATAACCGCTCCTTTGCAAGTTGATTTGATGAAGCATGGTTGATGTTAATAGTATAAATAAAAATTCCTTCAATTGGAATTAAACGGAGACACCAACTCCTTAGGAGTAGACGAACAATCTGGTGACGAAGGTGGCAACGCTTGCTTCTTATTATGAGATGAAAAAAGCAAAGAGAATGTAGAGATTTCCCAGATACGTTTACCAAGTACCTGATAATATTTCCATTCCTTCATCGCAGTCGATAATAATGCATAAGATTTCGTGGCAGGATGGACGTAATCCCGAGCGATTGCGCCATCCTCGTCTTTAATAAAAGGATTCGCTCCGCTTTTTAATAATAATTCCACGCTCTCTGCTGCATCTTTTTTTGCGGCGCACATTAAAGCGGTTTGTTTTCTCAAACCTTGTCTATCGATGGCTTCCCTTACCCTTTCGTTTTCCAGCAATAATCTTACTGCCTGCTTATCTTTTAATACTGCTGCCAGCATTAATGGTGTACAGCCATCTTTATTTTCTTCATTCGGATTGATATGACTTGATAATAAAATTTTTAATAAATCGTATTTCGATTTTTGAATAAAATAAAAAATCACAGGTTGAGAAGGATCTTCTGGATGAATAGGCTCCGCATTATTCAACAACAATAAGCGCATTGCTTCTCCCTGATTCGCAAGTACGGCATACATAAATGCTGTTCTTTGCGAATTATCTTTGGCATTGATAGCGAAATTTCCGGAATGAATAAGCAGCGTTAAAAGGTCAATCTTACCTAACTCAGCAGCGATCATACCAGGAGATTGGTAATTATTTAGGAATTCCCATGCCGCATACTGATGATTCTCAATAGCATAAGAAAAAGCAGTTTTTTCATAACTATCGTAATCTTCTACTTTACCACCATGCAACACCAGTAATTTCAAGATCGACACCTGTCCTCGCATTGCTGCCTCCATTAAAGGTGTTCGCCATTCCTTATTGGGTATGTTTACAAGATACGGAGCTCGATCAACCGAATAAGACAATAGGCATTCAACCATATCCACTCTCTCGAGACGAACTGCATGCATTAACGCCGTATTTAAAGATTCGTCTTGTGCTTCGAGTGGATAGCCTTTTTCAATACATGATTTAAGGACTTGTAAATCTTCTAATTGCACTGCAGCGATTAAAGGAGAGGGGTTACTCTTTAAAAAATCTTGAATCCCACTGTCTCCTCCTTTTTTTGCATAGTCTTCTGCAGTTTGTCGCAACTTGTTATCTTTTGCATGTATGTCAGCGCCATATGCAATTAATAACATAATGATTCTCAAAGAGCCTGGGAGTTGGGCAGCACTCATCAGTGGAGTAATATGGGAATCACTATCAGCAATATTAGGATCTGCCCCTGCTTCTAAAAGTAATTTAGTAATTTTAAAATCACCATTGATCACCATATGATGTAAAAAAGTACGTTTTCCATCAATTAAGCAATTTGTTTCAGTGGCATACTGAAGCAAATAACGCCATATCCCTTCTAATCTCGGTACATCGGCATTCGCATTAGCAAATGCATGCATAAAATGCTGAAGCGTAAGAAATTCAGCAGGCCGTGTTGCTAAAAAATATTTCACTATTTCGATATAATTATGGGATGCCGCTTTCACAAAAGGACTTGGGCCAAGATTAACATCGGTGTGGGGCAAAAGAATGCGCACCATTTCCAACAAACCATATTTTGCTGCCGTATAGAGAGGTAAGAAGGAATCATCATCTGAATGAGAATTCAAACAAATGTTAGCCTCCTTACCATCCGCAGTGACAAGAATTTCTGCGGTCGTTAAATCATTATTTATTACTGCCATATGCAAACGTGTACCATTCGTGGTATCTATTTTATGCATGTGATTATCATAAGCAAATCGAATAATTTTTTTCTTATTAAAACGGCGATCGGCAAGAGGATGAGGATGATACAATCTCATCGCGAGTAATAAACCGCCTTTTTCCTTTTGGAGAGCACCTTGATAAAGCGTACTTATATGATCTGCCAGCAAGCTTGCGGAACTAAACATTTGTTCGGCATAAGAGCTTAAAGGGTCATAGCAAATAAAATTATTCATTCTCTTCATGACTAAGAGCATTTTACCCGACCATGACCGCATTAAAAGAACGTGATCATTTTGTAACTGGCTAAGGACATTGATTTCTAAATTGTGGGAATCAAAATTCTCTGAACACTCATCACATAAAAATAATGATTTTTGATATGTCATTAATGCATCTAATTGAGAAGCAATAGTTTTAGGATGTTTATCGTTCTTCCCTAAGGCCCTCAGCAGATATTTAAATTTTTTATATTCATTTGATTCCTCCATCTTGTTTAATGCGGAGGGATAACATAACGTCATCTTAATCTGGAAACGGTAAAAATCGTTATAAGCTTTTGAGAAATCACCCTCTTGATGCGCTCGCATTTGGATTAATGCTGTCGAAACCCGGTTTATATCCACGGTATTACTGACCCAATTGATGTTTACGGATGGGATGATGTCTCGAATTGGGAAAGAAGGCTCCTCTAAAAATTGAAAAAGATTCTCTCTAAGTTTCATCGCTAATTCCGAAATACTATCAGATCCCTGTAACCTACTTAATAACAATAGGGACTGTTGGAAGAGAAATACTTGTTCCTCACTGGATTTTATTGGCATAATTTCGCACTCCTTTTTTCTTATGAATGCCAATCCTAACCCAAAAATTTATTAGGTGGTAGACTTTCGCTCTAATTCTGCTTTGAATTTTTCTCTGATGACAGGTTGATGTTGGAAATTACGTAGAAAACGTTTGATTTCTTTACGCCAAGCTGCTCGCAAACTAGATAAGGAGGCATGTTCCATGGCACCATCTAAATCGATTAATACAGGCTGTTTGTCTTTATCGATAAGAATATTCGTGATTTTCAAATCGCCGTGCGTCACTTCTACCTTACGAAGATTTCTTAATAAGGTGGTCACGCGCTTTATCATCGTCATGATAGTTTCTTCTTGATGTTGATGCGCTGTAAAATACTGATCTGCGCGTTCGCCTGAAACGTACTCGGTGACATAATACGATTGACTACGAAATCCTAAATAACGTTTTTCGATAAAGGCTGCTGGCTTAGCGGTATGGATGCCAAATAATTCTAATTTTTGCGCTAATCGCCAGGATGCCCAGGCGCGCGTAGGCCTTAAGCAGCGGCGTAAACGATGCCAGAGATTTTTGAGATTGTAACGTTTAATCACAAATTCATGATGATCTAACTTCACTTTAATAACCGTAGCCGACCGACCTGATTTTAATACGACAGCAGTAGGATGATGGAAAGCAGTCTCGGGATGATGAAGAAAATGAAGGAAATCAGGATAAGCATATTGTCTATCATACATGGTAAAAGTGCGGAAATCGCGTATACAACCGTAATGTGATGAATTTCTGAAAATCTTTTTTTCAAATTGCTGCCAACGTTCGCTATTCCATTTTTTGATAAGCAAAAATAATTCGACGATATCTTCTTGTTTTAACAGCCAACCCCGAGCTTTGGCGTAATGTCTAAATAATTTTTCCTGATACTCTTCATAACCCGCTCCTAATTGCGCGAGAAATAAAGCTAAATTCTCCATACTAGCTTTTTTTGGCAAAATAGAAGGCAATAATTCGATTTGGGCACCGTCTAAGGTATAAATTCGTTTTCGAGTCAGTAGAAAATTCTTTAAATGCAAATCATGTTGCAACACGCCTAACACATGATGCGTCGCTAATTCCGTCACAATGGCTTGCATTAAGGGCAGCAAGCTATCAGCGCTTTCTTTTTCCTGCCAAATTTCTGCTAAATTTTTTGATTCGAAAATCCGCTCAAACAATAGCACGTAAACACGATTATCTTCACTCCAACCATTATAATACAAAGCGGGCGAGGGAATTTTATGGTCACGTAAGATTTTTAATCCAGCCACTTCGGCTTCGAGATGCCGTTTAGCATGTTTAGGAGAGAAAAATAATTTCGCGACTACTGATTTATCTTGCCACGTACCAAATGCAACCAACCGTTTTCGGGGGATAATACGAATGACTTTCTCGACCAATAAGTACTGCTGCTCTGCAAGAGGAAGATGGAAAGGTTGGTCAAAGGTAAAATCAACAGTATGAAGCTCTTTCCAAGTCAAGGTTGCGGTATCACAGAATTCATCTCTAGGTATGGTCACGGTATAATTGTTCCCCACGCTCTTCCACCTTTCGCCAAAAAGTTTTTTCAGCCTTTAGTATGTCACGCAACGACTTGCCCGAATAATACTTCATGAAACGGTACTTGTCCCGTTGGGTTAGTCCAATATCTTTGCTGGAAAAATATAACCCTACTAAATCTTTGATGATCCAGCGCCTTGGTGTCAAGTGGCGGCATTGTGCACGATGTAAGTCAATTAAGTAAAGCTTGGAATTACTCAGATGTAATAAGAAATGACAAATGTAGAAGTCGCGATGGTTGATCCCGTTTTGATGTAAAGTACGGGCGATATGGGCGACTTTTTTTAATAAGGAGTGCTTGAAAGCAAACGTAGGCGGCGTGTGCGGCCACTCTTGGCAGAGTGTTTCTAGGCTGATAACGGGAGTAAGTTCTTCCATGAAGATGAAAGATTGGCGTTTCGCGGGGTTTATTCCACGTTGTCCATAAGCAACTACCGTGGGCACATCGATGCCTAAGGATTGTAATCGCTTGATGGCGCACCATTCGTTTTTAGCGCTGATGACGGGGAGACGGAGTTGGCAGAGGTTTTTGAAGATTTCTTTCCAACCGACGCCGTGGTGTTGTTTGATGAAATAGGGTTTATTGTTAAGGATGATACGCTGGGTCAGGCGACCTTTTTGATGGCGAAAGACTTCACCATGTAGGGACATATAATCACTGAAGGTATGATAATTATAAAACCGTTCGCCCTGAGGAGGCTGTCCTGAGCTTGTCGAAGGGCGAACGGGCATCATCTGCTCAATAAACTCCGCTGCTTTTTTCGGCAACGAATAAATATCCGCCTGCCTCGCAAACGCCAACCCATTCTCCTGCCACCCTTGCTGTCCTTCACTCTCCAACATCTCCCGCAATGCCATATCAAACTCAGCCTGCTGAAACGGCGAAGCAAGCACCACCCCGGCGTTCGCCTCACGGACATAATGCGCATAACCACAAACCTCTACCGTCAATACCGGCAACCCCGCCGCCAGCGCTTCCAATAACACCGTCCCCGTATTTTCATGATAAGCAGGATGCAGCAATAAATCCCCCGCTAACAAAATTTGTGGCACATCCGGCCTACCACCCAGAAACTGGATCTGACCCGCCACCTTCAATCGTTCTGCGAGCTGCTGAAAAGCAGCAGGATTATCCTGACCCACCACAAATAAATGGCAACGTGCTCGCAACTCACTCGGCAACGCTGCTAACCCATGGATAGCGCGATCTAACCCCTTCGTCTTAAACCCCGACCCCACCATCAACAACAACCAATGATCTGCCGGAATATGAAACCGCTGACGCATCTCAGTCCGAATCGCCGCTGCATTCGCTGGCGCAAGCCGATCAGGCGCAATGCCAGGCGGTAAGAGATGAAAGCGCTCTGCTTCAGTGTGATAATAATGTTGATATTCTTTCTGCTGCAGCGAGGACAACAACAAAATTTGTGTCTGCTGCCCCTGCGCAAATACCGCTTCTTCTAACGCTTTATATCTACGATAACGCGGCAGCCATCGATAATAAGCAGGCCGTTGTTCTCTCACCCGCGCCTGATAACAAACATCTGCGGCATAATACACATCGAGGTAAGGCATCTTATTAAACCCCACCACCAAATCATAACGACCCTCCACAGCCTGCCTGACTTGCTCTGCAAAAGCCTGTGCCCGACTATGATTTTGCCAGCCCCTCACCTTCAGCAAATGCACCGTCAATCCCAGCACGGCTTCACCTTCCCACTGCATGGTATATACATGCACCTCATGCCCGCGCGCTACGCATGCCTGAGCAATGCGTACAAAATCGCGCTGCAACCCGCCATAGGGGAAATAGTTAAAGAGACAAAAAGCTAATTTCATATTAGTTACCGATTCGCTATGATTAACCCCTACGAACTAAAAAAGGACACCGTTATAATGTGTTATTTCATTGGACTTGGGCTTGTTATTTTACTTGCCGGCTGTGCCACAACAACGACCAACTATTATACAAAAACAATCGGCACTTGGCGCGGGGGAAATGCAGAGACCCTAATGAAAACGTGGGGAACCCCCGATGATAAAATAGCCAGTGCTAATGGCAATACAGTTTATATTTATAAAACAATGAGTTATAGCCAAAGCCCTACTTCTCCTTCCCCTACCGTAGGCGTGAGCGTCGGAGCAAACGGCAGACCTGTGATGGTCAGTTCCCCTAATACCAATACCGTTTGGAGCCGTGGCATGTCGATTAGTTGTGTGACAGCTTTTGTGGTAAATAAACAAGGCATCATCACGGCGGTCCAATCCCGCGGCGATCATTGTTTTGGTGGTGAAACCTTTGCTAAGCAAATGAAAAATCCTATTTAACTTAAAACCCGAGATATGATCTATGCGCTACTTCAAATATGTCCTCGTACTTAGTCTATTGGCTTGCCTATTTTCCCTCAGCAAGATTTCCTTTGCTGAAGATGATGACGTAAGTGATGCTAGCGCGGAAGATAGGCAGCAGATTTATCATATTAACGATGATGTCGATCTGATGCCTACTCTCAAAATTTATTATGCCCGGCCTAGCATCACCGTGAGAGCCACCGTCCCTCAGCTACTGAGTGATAGCAATGATGAAAATGTCGATGCATTCAATCAGCTGGTTGCTGACACCGTGAAAGAGGAAATGGTGGAATTTAAAAAGCAAGTAGCTGATAACGGCTCTACTAAACGAAATGATTTAGCCATTGATTTCGATGCATCGGTCATCAATATGGCGAATGAACCCCTTATTAGTATTCGCTTTACGGTGCACGCCATGATGAATGGCATGGGACCTCCTTATCGTCATCATCGCGTCATAAATTTTGATTTAAATAGTGGTGAATCGCTTGCATTAGAGGATTTATTTCAAGCAGATACGAATTACCTCGATCAACTAGCGGATTATTCGCGTGAGGCGTTGAATAAAAAGCTGAAGGATAAAGAAAGAATTATGCAAGGCACGATGCCAGATGCTGATAATTATAAAATTTGGAATTTAAGTCCGCACGGTTTATTAATTACATTTGAGGGATATCAAGTTGCTCCCTCTCGTGACGGCAGCCAAACTGTCCTGATTCCTTATACGGTGCTTGAAAAAGAGATTGATCCTGATTCTACCTTAGCAAACTGCCTTAAGCATAAGCGGCGATGTTTGGGGAATAAAGTGCTGACGGGTGGGTTTATCGATCGAGCGTAATCATGGTAAATTGATGGTGGATGCTATTTACCCCTTGATAAGGAAATAGGGAATATGAAGCAAAAAGCAATTTTCCATGCTATTTCAAGCGCTATCGTTGCCGCCTCTCTTCTTTTCACTCCTATCGCAACAGAAGCGTGTACGTCTTTTATTATCAAATCGAGTGACAATGGTTATGTTTATGGGCGCACGCTGGAATTTGGTATTGATATCCAATCAGAACCCATCGCGATTCCTCGCAACCTCCATTATCAAGGGACAGGCGTCAATGGCCAACCTGGTAAATCGTGGAATACGAAGTATGCTGCGATTGGTATGAATGGGATTGGGTTACCTATTTTAGTGGATGGGATGAATGAAAAAGGCATGACAGGGGGGATGCTCTATGCTCCCAATACCGCAAAGTTCCAAGAGGTCTCGCCGGCAGAGTCAAAAGAATCGGTGGCATCTTATGAAATACTGACGTATGCCCTCACAAATTTTGCTACCGTTGATGAAGTAAAAGAAGGTTTCAAGACGCTGAAAGTGAATCAAACAGGGCATGCACCCTTCACAGGCGCAATTCCTCTGCATATGACATTGCACGATGCGCAAGGCAAAAGTATTGTGATTGAATACAATGATGGCAAGCTCTTTATTTATGATAACCCGACGGGCGTCATGACCAATGATCCCAATTTTGCTTATCAGTTAGCAAACATTGGTCTTTATGCAAACTTAAGTCCCAAAGAAGCTAATCCCTTGATGATCAACGGCGCAACCTATGCGCCTCCTTCTTCCGGCAGTGGCTTGCATGGTATACCGGGGGATTTTCTTTCTCCCTCCCGATTTGTGCGGGCAGTCATGTACTCCTCTTCTGCTTCTACCCAACTGAAGGCTACAGACCAAGTAGCGGTGGCATTTCATATTTTGAATAACTTCGATATTCCACCGGGCGCTATCCAGTTATCCAGCAAAAATCCTTATGGCGGGGGAACCGATGGATTTGAAAGAACAGAATGGTCATCGGTGGCTGATGCCAAGAACCTTGTTTACTACGTTAGGACGTATGAAAATTCGAATATTCAGATGTTGGATATGAAGAAATTAGATTTGGATGCGAAACAAATTAGAACCTTTACGTTGCAGGATAGGGAGGTAAGGTTTGAGATTAATAAGTAAAGTGTAGCACCTACTAGGAAGGCGCTACATTTATGCATTACAATCTAAGGATTAATATTATTTATTACTCTAAACACGTGGTCCTGAATTGCGATGAAAGCCATCTTTCTCCTTCTTAGCTTTCTTCACATTCCCTTTAATAGTTGATTCGATTTTTTTACGCTCTTTATTCTTTTCTTGAAGCTCATTCTTAAAAAATGCAAACGTATTGTCACTAATATTGGTTATTTCCTTCTTTGAGCGAGGCATATATTGGGATAACACATTTGCTACAAAGATATCTCCTTGTTCCCTAGCAACATCAAAATAAGCTTTTTTTTCCGGGTGGTGTAATAATCTTTGACGAGGACAATGTTTTAATAAAAGTTCAAGCATAGCAGGTTGTTTTTTCTTTATAGCTATTTCTATGCAATCCTTGTGGTTAATTTCAAACTCAAACATCCAAAGACCAGGTATTTTTAATAAAGCTTTCACGGCCTCCAGATTCCCCGCCTCAACTGCATAAAGAACCGCTTTATTACACTCCCTAATACAATATTCCTGATAGTCACGTGCATAATTCGAAGATAAATTTTGGCGAATCTTATTTACCATTAAATCAACAATAGCCCATGCCTCTTTAGCATGAGGATCGTTGGCTTTTGTCTTTTTGGAAGCTTTGTTAACCATTTTGATAAAAGCAGAATAATTTTCCTTCCCCTCTGATCGAAGTGCGTGGTGGTACTGGTAAATCCGACAAGGATCAGCTCCGAGCTTTAATAGCAAGGAAACGACTGGATAGTTTTCTTTCTTGACAGCTAACTGCAAACAATTTTGAAACCTTAGATTAATATCAGTAATCTCCGAGCAAGAGAGTGAGGAATTTATATCAGCACCTGCTTTTAATAACATTTCAGTAAATTCTTGTATATTTTCCGGTGGATTATCTGAATTTATTGCAAAAGCTAAAACTGTGCCATATTGATAAGAGTCTTTTTTAGAGTGGTTATGCTTAGTTATTTTACAGTGTTTCGCAATTACTTTAATATACTCCCAACGATTTAAACTTCCTGCATATTGAACAATATTACCTTTCAGTCCATTATTATGATCTCCCACTAAAGCGGGGTTTAACCCTCCCTTTATTAATAACTCAAACACCTCAATATTATTGTGATCAATAGCATCTTTTAAGTACACAAATTGCGGAATGCCACTTATCATTTTCTCAGAAATAGCATGCCCTTGAAATAAAGCCTGGATGATATCTCTCCTATTATGTCTAACCGCAAACTGAAGTATCTTCTCATAAGCTTTCCCAATAGATTCAATCTCCGTTCTCCTTAAGTAGAATGGTTCTTTTTCTACTATAAGATTGATTTTTTTAATGACTTTCAGGATTGCATTCCCAAGGTTCGTAACAGCTTCTTTTTGTTGTTCCTTCTGATTTTTAAGATTCAGTAATTTTGAAGCAACCCATGATATAGTGAATTTATCCTTATCTCCTTTTTCTAATGCAAGATATTTATTTTTCTCTAACAACAAATCAACTACTTCTGGATTGTTTTGTTGGAATGCCACCTTCAAATGCTGACCTGACGTTTTAAGTTCCGGCGCCAGCGATAGCTGCTGGTTATAGCTAATTGGCTTAACACCAGCATCTAATAAAAAATTAGCGATTTCAATTTGATTATTTTCTATAGCCTTATAAAGAAGAGATTGATAAAATTTATGCTTGTTGTTCACAGTTGTTCGTTTAAGAATTGCTAACACCATTCTCCAATATCGGGCTGAAGCTTTTTGCTTCGCTTCTGCGTAAAGAACATTATCATTAGAATTTTGCTTTGCTTCATTGCTGGTGCGTTCAGCATATAATGCTGCTAATTGAAGAGGAGCATCACCTTCTATACCTTTCCAATTGAGATATTGCTCCATGCCTTTGGTTTCCAATAATAACGTGAGTGTTTCCTCATCCCCATTTTCTATGGCCCAATGTAAATAAGATCGAGCCTTTAAACCATAATCACCAGCCTTGAAGGTGTAGCCATATTTATTATTTTTAAAAATGGCGAAATGTTTTAATAAAACCCTCACTACGTCACTATGTTTTTCTTTCACTGCAGCAAGTAATGGATTATATTGATAATAATCCTTGTCTTTCACTTCCCAAAAGCGCGGCTGATAAGCAATTGGAAATTTTTTACGAATAAGCCATTCCACTAACCTTACATCGCCCGCTTTAGCTGCATAAAATATGGCGAGAGGTGATTTAGTTATTTTTTTTGGCTTATAGTTATTAAATTTTTGTAATTGTTCGGGCGTGGCTTTTTCTAAAAGTGATTGAACGATATGGACTCTTCCAGAATCTAACAGCCTCACGACCAATTCATCTTTTAGTAAAATTTCGACAGGATTGAGGCTATCTAACACTAGCAAAAATTCAAAATTACCATCCTTATAGGCCTGTTCTCTTTCGGTAGGATTATTATATAACTTATAAGCTGATTCCCTATCGTCAAATTGTTGATCGAGAGAATATGAAGTTAATTGTCCCTCCTCTTTATTCGTTTCCAAATAAAACACGATTGGAACATGATAATTATCATCTTGGATGGGTAATCTTCTTTTAAGTTGGCGGGCTCGGTCTTGTGCTAAAAAACGGGATTCTTTTGTGTCGCTGAAAATACAAATTTCACTCGTGCCATCACAATTCCACCGGCACCTTGCCATCACCTCATTTAATGATTCGCTTGGGTCCTTTTCCAGATCACCAATATTCTTATACAATCCTTGTATTTTACGCCCGTCCCCTGCATATAGAGGTGGTTTACAATAATCAAATGGACGAGTTACTGTTCCTCTATCATACCTCAAAATTCGTTGAGTCAGTACATCTTTGGTTGATAATTTAATGCCGACAGCTTTCAACCTACGTTCCTCATAAGAGCCAGTATAGAAGGGCGCCATACGGCCAGGAGTTGCCAGAGAAGTAGATTGTGGTTGGGAAAAATGTTGTTTTTGAGTAATAGAATATTGAGGTTTTTTGAGTGTGAGGTGCTCTGATAATTTTGATTTTAAATAAGGTCGTTCATAAACACCATCCGCTGTCACGGTAAAAATTTGCTTTCTCCTCCACCTTAATGGTCGTCTTTCATATTCTATAATAGTTCTTAAAAACCCACGAAAATCATCGTCAGATGTTTCTATATTACCATTACCATTTCCGTTTCCGTTTCCGTTTTGACCTCCTGTACGCGCTTCTTCTGCATAGGTACGTACTACTTTAAAAATAAAACGAGGTTCACGATTTTGCTTCACCGCTAAATTTTTGTAATTTTGCATTATCAAATTCATGCTAGCAGCGTTAATCTCAATTTTGGAACTAGCTTGATCCGAAATAAGCTCAATTCCGTTACCTGGAATGTCATTTAAAAAATAAAAACATTCAGCTGCCATGGCTTTATCTTCAAAGGTTGCGCAATAAGATAAATTTCCATTATTTCTATTATTAATAGGATATGTACGTCGAATTAAATTTTCATAAGTTTGAATCTTCTTTATCCTTTTAATCGTTTCATCTAAATCTCTATACTCTTCCGTACATTTTCTAAAATTTTCGTTTTCACTTATTAGCCTTTGATAATTTCTGGCTAAGTTTTCCGAAAAACCATTTTTTAAAAGAAATTGATAAAATCCATAACTTATGGCTTCTTCCCAGCCTGGTTGATATCCTTTTAATTTTTGCCTTGTATAAGCACAAACGTAAAAAAAAGTGGCTAATTCTAATAATTTATTTCCGTCAGCAGGAAGTGGCTTTAGTGAATCTTTTATAGTTAGATTAATAGTATTGACGATCTTATTAGCACAATCCATGGCTACTTCTGGTATTAATGCACTACCTGGAAAATCAATTGAGTTTAAATAGGTTCGAAAAATATTTTCACTAACCCAAGGTGCTCCTTTATATGCTCCGTATATTCCTTCTAATTTTGATTTTTCTATTTCAGTTAAAGTCAACATATTTTTAACCTTTCTAATAGGCCTTGTTACTTAGGTAGCAAGGCCTATTTTATTTTTTTATAACTTTATTTTAGAATTATTAAAAACTACTTGGTTCCGATCAGAAGGTACATTTGTATGTCCCTTTGAACTCGCAAAAAACTCGCGTTGATTTTCAATCTCCGTTCTTTTTTGTTTAATTTGATATAAAAAACCTCTTGATTCATTTGGAGAAAAGAAACCAGTTTGTGTACGGAATACCATACCTAAATTAGTATTCTTATTAAGAGCTAAATTTAATAAGTTTAAAGCATCGCTTAGCTGGTTGTTTGTTTGATATTCATTGACTCGCCGTAATAATTCAGTAAATAAATTAGCTTTATCTTCTTTTTTAAATTTTGCTGGCGGCTTAAGTGTACCATTCCGATAATTATCAAATTGGTCTTGGATAGTATCGTTAGATGAACCTGTTTGAACTTCTAAATTACCTTCCCAACTGGTTAATTGTTCTAATTCTGGAAGATTTTCTAGTTTCGCGATTTCTGAATAAGCATTAACATGAATACGAAAATAACATTTCCCTTTCATATTCATTTGATGCTTCTTATACTCATCCTCTCCTTGATCTACATTATGGACACGAGGAGGTGTAGCAAGTATGGTCTTATCCTTGACTATACGAGGAGCTTTAAGCACGTCATAGTTATTATATAGCTCTTCACTCTTTGCCTTTGCTTCTGCTTCGGTATCAAAGACAAAGTGAACAAATTGAATAAACCCCCCAGTAGGCGTATGCGCACCCCTACCAAGATAAATGTTAAAATTGGACTGTCTAGTAGCAGACATGATTTCACCCTCGTTTAATTTTGACTAAAGAGTTTATAGCATATAAATTAAACTATTCTTAAATAAGCTACTGAGTGATCTAAAAACAGACAATTTTTCCAACAGTCCTCAGCTTTCTTTAAGGAAAAAAGGGTAAAATTTAACCTCATTAACCATAATCCAAACTTAACCAAGCATATTAATCAAATAGTTAACGAGATTTCTCCCGCCATGCCGCAGAAAATTTTAAGATTAAAAGTAATTAAATTTCTCGAGTTAACTAGACCCGAAGAATCTCAAGATTTAATAAAAAAATTATCTGAAAAAAAGGGAGGACTATGTTTTAGCCTTAGTCTTCAAGATGCCATCATGGATTTAGAGGAAATTGATCAATTACTTGGGTGGGAAAATATATTGGTTGAAGCAACCCTATGGGACGAGCAACTAAATTCTTTAGAAACGATACTTCACCCCCCACAAGGTTCGCCGATTAAGTTACGAGAGGTATTTGAAAAAATTGTTAAAGATGTCATTACTAATCAACTACTTGAAACTGATAATAATTTAACGCAAGAAAATCTATTAGATCCAAACGGCAATTTCACAATTATTGATCGTAATAATCAAGTTAGAAAGATTCAGCACCAATCTTTTTATCCAGGAAATTTCACAGCGGAACAATTGAATCATTTATTACAACCAGAAGATTTCACAAATAATATCGGTTTATTACATTCCGTCAATCATACTCTTCGGATCGGCTATAAAAATAAGCAATGGATTATCTATGATGCGAATTATGATCATACGAATAAGAAAAAAATAATTCATAAGACATTTGCTGCAAAAGATAAACATAAATTTATCAAAGAAATTAAAGACCAATTTAAATTGATGGGATGCGGTGATGAGCTTGCTATTCATATTGCCTCTACAAGACAAACACTTAAACCCTATTTAATTATTCAACGATATGAAAAATTGCTTGAAACCAATCCTGAACAATTACTGACAGGCTTCGGCTTGCATTTAATGTTAAGATATAATCCCAGTCGTCTTCAGCAACTCTGTCGTGAAAAGCCTGGGCTACTCGCAAAATCAACAACCATTAAAGTTAATCTACAAGATAGAGATAATCATAATAGGACTCCTCTCCATTTAGCGGTTCGGCTTGGTATTTCGGATGTAGTCAATGAGTTGTTAGCCTGTAAAGATATTGATGTTAATCTCCAAAATGATGAGAAAAGAACAGCACTCCGCGTGGCAGCTTATTATGGCTATGAAGATATTGTTACTTCTTTATTAAATTGCAAAGATATCGATGTTAATCTTCAAGATTCTAACCAATGGACCCCACTGCATGTAGCAATTTATAAAAATCAAACGAATATTGTTGCCCGATTGTTAGCCCATAAAAATACTGACGTCAATCGCCAGGATAATGGGCAATGGACCGGATTACATTTGGCAGTTTGTAATGGCCAGGAAAATATTGTTGCACAGTTGTTAGCTCATAAAGATATTGATGTTAATTTGCAGAATGACCAACAATGGACACCCCTTCATTCTGCTTCTCATTATGGCTCTCAAAATATCCTCATACAATTGTTGGCTCATCCAGCTATTGATGTTAATTTGCAGAATGATCAACAATGGACAGCCCTTCATCTTGCAATTCTTAATAACTCTATTGAAATAGTCGAGTTATTAGTTGCTCGTAAAGATACAACCATTGATGCATCTGGTAATAATAATTTCACCCCTCTTCAATTAGCCGTCCAGACAGGTAATTATGCGATGACAAAGCTTTTACTGGATCATGATGCTTCTATTAACACCGAATGTATTGGCCCAACTGACTATCTTCTCGATTTAGCTGAAAAACGTAATTGTAAAAATGAAATCATCCATTTCTTTAAAGATGAAAATAATAATCTTCCACAACACATAATATTCAGTACGTTACATTTAGCTGTATTTTTTGGCCATACGGAGATTGTTTCGCTTTTACTTAGAAAAGGTGCGGATGTTAATCATCACCTTGCAAACGGCCCTATCCTGGATATTGCTCGGATAATGGGCTATAAGGAAATTGAAAAACTAATTGAAAATCATCTGAATATAGAAAAAAAGGAGAATCTTTTAGGAAATAATAAAAGTGTTCTTTTCCAACCATCTGATCGTTCTGCATCCATTAATGATGGGGAATTTTTAACTACCAAGGAGGATTTCCGACAATTATTCAAATAGATACCATATATCTAACAAAACTCTCAATACTGTGGGAAATATTAAGAATTTGTTAATTTTTTTACAGTAAACTACTCGCAACACACAAAATAATCAGTGAATAAAATAATTATGCTTAAGCCTATATATTTTGAAAATTACGATGAGCTCATTACGTTTGTTACTACCAAATTAACAAAAGAAAACTGGTCATGCCTTCCTGAAGAGCTTCAACCAAAAGCAGATGATGAGTATCATAAACTTTTTTTGATAAGCACAGAGGGAGATACCTATTTTCTTCCTGATCTTTTCAACTTAGAGCCCGAACAGGTTTCGGACATTTTTTTTAAAATCCGTAGCTCTAATAAAGAAGAAGTCATTTCAGCAGGCGAATTAATTAAAATTAAAAAAGAAAAAAGACATTTTGATTACTTAAACAAACTGCCTTTTTGTTTTGGAATAGCAGGCGAACTAAGTGGAATCCAATCAGAATACCCAGCAGCTGAGCGACAATTTGAAACCCATTGCGAAGACCTTAAAACAGAATTAGGAAAAGCAAAAAAACAATTTGAAACACTACTACCAGCTTGAAATTGGAAAATTAGAAAAAAAACTCACTCTCGCACAAACCGACCCTGAGGTTAAAAAGGGCTTTATCCGGCGAAGAATAACTCATGTTCTTATTTCACTTACCAATCCGAATAAAAACAAATCTAAAACACGATGCGTTGCTGCAAAACAAGTCGCTATCATTCCGGAAATTACCATCTATGGAACCAACTATTGTTATGGTGCAGCCAGTGAGAAGAGTGTCTGGGTACGAGAAAAGGAAACAGATCTTGCTCTATCTCTTCCATTAAATCGTGATCAGATTTTTTTAGATGCAGCTGTATTTTCATTACGTTCATTGGGCATACAAGAATGTATTAACATGATACCTGAATTACAGCAAAAAAACGGGTTGCGAGCATTACAAAACCTAAAGATTGAATTTTCAAATCAACTAGGAGTTGAAGACGGTAAGTCAATTGAACATGGGTTTCTGAGGGCTTGTAAATCGATTGCAGAAAACATTGTTAAAGAAAAAGAAACTGTAGTTGCAACAAAAGATGCTCTAAAAGATAAAATCAAATCATTAAACGAGGAAATCAATAAATTACCTAGTGAAACACAAAATTTTGAAAATGAAATCCAATCCTTGCAGCAAACCCACGCAAAAATTAATAAGCAACTGCATACGGTAAAGAAAAAACGTAATTCTCTTATTGCTTTGGCACCGTTTATTATTTGCGGTCTAGTTATGGGTATGATCTTTACGCCCTATTTATTGCCATTTGCAGCGGCTACCGCAGCTGTAACTATTTTAGGCATTATAGCTGCATCAGTAATTAGAGGTACGCAGGAGAGATTGAAAATTGACCGTGATGAAAATATGCTAGAAATCCAGAGAATAGCGAGGGAAAAAGAAAATATATCACAAAATCTTCTCACCAAAGAAAAAGAAATTGAAAGAATACAGCGAGATATAAACAATCCTAACCTCGAACGCTTTTCGAAAGTTCATGATAAAATCAAGGGAATTGTGGAGCAAACTGAGAAAGCCATCACTCAAATCGATCAAGCTATCGCTACAATTAATAATAAAGAACAAGAAAAACAACTATCGAAAAAAGCTGTGCCAGATAACAATAGGAACCCCGTACGACTCTCCGAGGTTCCCACGGTATTTATTAATAACTTATCACCGGAGCAGTCATCATCATCAACTACTGCTGAGAATGAGCAGTCTGCTGAGACAGAGAGTCGTAAAAATGTCTCGTACCCGTAGTTGGGCAAAGCAGAGACGGACGTTGGAACTATCTACCCAATCCGCTCCATCGTCCCCTCAATCCACTCCTTCACCAACTGCATCACCTCTTCCGGCGTCCGCCCTTCACTTTCAATCAGCGGCCCCACCACTACCCGTATCACCCCCGGCCGTTTAATAAACTTCCGCCGCGGCCAACAACGCCCTGCATTATGTGCAACAGGTATCACCGGCGCATGGGTTGCGGCTGCCAACCTTGCACCCCCCAATTTATAATGCCCCACAACCCCAGGTGGAACCCGGGTTCCTTCTGGAAAAACCAAAATCCAGCGTCCTTCTTCTAAACATTTTTTCCCTTTCGCAATAATCTGCTGCATCGCTGATGATTTATTATTGCGATTAATCGAAATCGGCTCAGAAACCGCAAGTCCCCAACCAAAAAAAGGAATCCATAACAATTCTCGTTTTACAATCACCGCCGGATCATGAAAAATCAATGGTAAAAAAAACGTTTCCCACGTCGATTGATGCTTACTCAAAATAATCCCACTACGATTCCGCGGAATATGCTCAAGCCCTTCAACTTGGTAATCAATATGACACACTTTCTTCAATACATTAACATAGACTTTTAAATAAGCACGAATTAATGCATGCCGATAACGCAATGGAAAAGGCAGCGAAAAAACACATAAGAAGCTATAAATGACAATCGTGCTAATCGAATAAATAGAAAAAATCAGGGATCGGATAAATAATTCTATCTGGGAATAGTATTTCTTAACCATGCGATTTGCCCTGCTGAATTAACACATAATCCACTGCATCCGCTAAATCAGCAAAACTTTGAATGGCAGCAAAAAGATCGGGATGTTGCTCGCGAACTTTATGGCCATTTCCTGTCATCACTAATAACGGCTTACACCCTGCCGCTTTTGCAGCTTGAATATCGACATAAGAATCGCCGATAAAATAGGTTTCTGTTAAATCGACATTATATTTTTCCGCAATTTGATGTAATAAACCTGGCTTGGGTTTACGGCAGCTGCATTCCTCTTCAGGATGATGCGGGCAGAAAAAAATTTCTTCGACATAACCGCCATGTGCGGCTAACTCTCGCATGAATTTTTCATGGATTTGATCTAAGGTTTCTAAATCATAATGACCGCGCGCGACACCTGATTGATTCGTCGCTACTAACACCCGAAAGCCCGCGCGGTTTAAATGGGCAATTGCATCTAAACTGCCTGGAATGGGCTGCCATTCGTCAGGGGATTTAATGTATTCATCGGAGTCGTAATTGATGACGCCATCACGGTCAAGAATAATAAACGGCATAATTTGAATGAATGTCATGAATTGAATTACCCCCACGCCTAATGCGCGGGGATAATTGTAAAGGCAGATTAGTCAAATTTATAGACCACGCCCAGATTAAATGCATCAGAACGAGGGGAAGAAATACGATCGTTACCTGATGATGTAAAAGAGTTATAAGCGGTAAAGTCATACTCACCACGCAAATCTAACTCTGGGGTCAGGCTGGTTTGTAAGCCTAGACCAAATTGGCCGCCAGATGCGGTCTTATCTTGGTTAGAGAAGCGAGTTTTAACAGCACCTACACGAGCAAATGCCAGGGTATGATCGCTCAGCATGAAACCGGGTAATACGCTAGCGCCATAGCTGTAGGTCGTTTTTAAACCATAGTGGTTGGAAATTTCACCCGTTCCAACCGTTCCACCTACTTCACCAGCTAAATAAAGCGCTTGGTTAACAACACCGCCGTAACCAACAAACGCATTGAATGGAACACCGCGGAAAAACGCTGAACCATTACCAGCATCGCTGGAGGTGTTATTAACGATACCGAGACCAGCACCCACATACGGGGCTGGATCAGCAGCCATTGCTGCAGTCGATGCGAGCACTGCAATTGCTAAAAGAATCTTTTTCAACATGGTTCCACACTCCTAAGTTTTTTTTAGATTTGTTGATGTCCTTATAGTGCCCAAAGGCGGTATACATACCTTCCATCTGTGAGCTTCCCTGTATACCGCGCAAAGCACGGTACCCAGATACGAAGTGCTGGAAAGAATAGCTTAAAACCGCCTTGTATTCAAGATTTGGCCAGGCGCTACTTATTTTTGTCTACATCATAAGCTGCAAATACTTCGTTCAATTGCCGAGTCACGCGGATAAAAGTTGTACGCTTAGACAACTCTTTTAACCGGTGCGCGCCAACATACGTGCAGGTAGAACGGATGCCGCCTAAAATATCTAGCACGGTATTTTTAACCGGCCCCCGGTAAGGCACATTGACTGAACGACCTTCACTCGCCCGATAATCCGCCATGCTGCCATGATGGCGTTCCATGGCTTCAGCAGAGCTCATGCCATAGAAGCGTTTATATTTGGCACCATTTTGCTCAATCACTTCCCCGGATGCTTCATCATGACCTGCAAACATGCCGCCTAACATGACAAAGTCTGCTCCCGCTGCAAACGCTTTTGCCACATCGCCAGGCGTCGTACAACCACCGTCAGCGCAAACATGACCGCCTAAACCATGCGCTGCATCCGCACATTCGATGATGGCGGAAAGCTGAGGATAGCCCACGCCCGTTTTTTCTCGAGTGGTGCAAACGGAACCTGGGCCAATACCAATTTTGACGATATCGGCTCCCGAAAGAATCAATTCTTCTACCATTTCACCGGTCACGACATTGCCCGCCATGATGACTTTTTTCGGGTATCGTTCGCGTATATGCTCGAGACAAGAAACAAATCGCTCGGTATAGCCGTTAGCCACATCTAAACAAATCATCGGCACATCAGCTACCTTCAGGATTTCTTCCAGCTTGGTGAAATCATTTTCACCAATCCCGACGGAAACGAAGCATGTCCCCAATACCTTAGCATGCTGATGAGCAAATTTTTGCCATTCTTCTACCGTCAGAAATTTGTCCAGTGCTGTCAACAAGTCGTGCTTAGCAAGCGCCTGCGCCATCTCGAATGTGCCTGTATGGTCCATGTTGGCAGCAATGATGGGAATGCCGTGCCAAACAGACTGGGTATGCTTAAATTTGAACTCGCGTTCAAGAGACACTTCTGAGCGGGTTTTCAAAACACTGCGTTTGGGGCGGATCAATACATCACGGAAATCCAATTTGACGTCGTATTCGATGCGCATAAAAAATCCTCTTGGTATACAGCCTGATTTTAGACTGTCTTGGCAGCCATTTCCATGGAATACTTTTTGAGTTAGACTGCTGCCCTATGTTCGACGAAACCGATTTCAAACAAGCCCAGCAAGAATTAATTACGACCTTAAAACCGTTCCCTATGTTTGAGAAAACAATTGTTAAGCTTGAAGGAGTTCAATTTAATGCGGATAAACCAAAAATTTCGTATGGCGCTTTATTTGATATACTAAAAGCCACCTCATCCCTTCTTTCCACCGAAACAATAAACGCAAACATGTTGTTTTCGCCCTGCCGGGATAAAGGATATGAAGCCAACGAAGCATTACATGAAACCGTTAAAAAAGCTTACACGCTCTATATCCAGGTACTGAATCAATCCCTCCCTGCGGAGCATAAACTGCAGCTCTAATACTTCTTCTACTAATCACCACTTGAGTTGATTTTTAAAAACAGGTAACGTTTAGCCTGCCATTTAGGAGCAAATTCTAGTCTTGCAATAAGTGCTTAATAGTATATTATTCGCCCCATGGAAAACACTATCAGCACAAGCAAGGCAGCGAAACTTCTGGGCGTTACCGTCAAGACTCTCCAACGTTGGGAACGTGAAAAACGTCTCATAC